>NZ_JAMFSB010000286.1 GCF_026225065.1 Paraburkholderia sp.
CGACTATTTCGAACTGCATGGAGAAATGCTGCACCTGCCGCCCGGGCAAGCATTTTCCATTTATTCGCTTGCGGCGCTGCTGCCACTGCTGCCGGCCAAGCAACGCGCCACGGATCCGCATGACTGGATGTCGACCGACGCCGAAGTGGCCTGTCCCGATCCCAATTGCCCGTCGCGCTTTCGCATCTCGCGGCTCGGCAAGCGCACTTTCCGGCACGTGGATACGACCGCGGTCAAACTGATTGATAAGGACTATGAATGACACAGATGCAGCGCATCGAGCTGGCGCCAGGCTACTCGATCTCACGTATTCTCAAAGGGGGTTGGCAACTCGCCGGTGACCATGGCAGCGTGGATCGAGCCGCCGCGATTGCCGACATGGGCGCCTATTACGACGCAGGCATTACTGCATTCGACTGCGCAGACATCTACACCGGCGTCGAAGAAATGATTGGCGAGTTCCGCGACGACTACCGGCGACGGCGCGGCGCCGACAGCCTCCATCAGTTGAAAATCCACACGAAGTTCGTACCCGATCTGTCTTCGCTACAGACGATCGACCGCAAGCTCGTCGAGCAAACTATCGACCGGTCTCTAGCGCGCTTGCGTGTCGAACGGCTCGATCTGGTCCAGTTTCACTGGTGGGACTATTCCGTCACGCGTTACCTCGAAGTCGCGCACTGGCTGCGTGAGTTGCAGCAAGCCGGCAAGATCGACCGGCTGAGCGGGACGAACTTCGATACCCAACGCACCCGGGAACTGGTGGAGTCCGGCATCGAGCTGACGAGCATGCAGGTGCAGTACTCCCTGCTGGACCGGCGTCCGGCGCGCCAACTGGGCGCTTACGCTCGCGAGCACGGCATTCACCTGTTCTGCTACGGCACGGTGGCCGGAGGCTTTCTTTCCGGACGGTGGCTCGGTACCGCGGAACCAGGGCCGGATATCGCGAACCGCTCGCTCATCAAATACAAGCTGATCCTTGACGATTTCGGCGGCTGGGATATTTTCCAGACGTTGTTGCAAACGCTGGACCGTATAGCGGTTAAACACGACGTGTCGATTGCAACCATCGCGACGCGCTGGGTGCTCGATCAGGAGCAAGTGGCGGGCGCCATTGTGGGCGTGCGCCGCGGCGATCATCTGCCGGAGCATCTAAAGGTCATGGCGATCACGCTGGATGCCGAGGATCGTTCAGCAATCGAGCAGGTGCTGGCACAGAGTTCGACGATTGAGGGAGACGTCTATAGCGTGGAACGGGACATTCATGGGCGGCACGGCAACATCATGAAGTATGAGTTGAATAACGCTTCGTGACAGTGGACAGACCGATCGTCAATACGCGTTGTTAGTCTTTATATTTATCGGTTGACCTGAGTTGCCTGGATTATCCTAGTCATATCCCGCGTCCCGCAGCCTTTGCGCCGAGCCTCAAACCGATCAGCGGACTGATGTTCCCCGGAAGAGACGACGGATAACGCCATGAATGACAACCCGCAACGCTCCCCTGATCAAGGCGCACAACCCCGGCGGCCCACGCTGCGTCCGGTAGCGGCGGTCGGCGGCTGGCTGGACCGGATCGATCCCGGCACGCACCGCCGGATCAAAGGGTTGCGGCTCGTCACGGCGTACGGCATCGCGGCTGCGCTCGGGACGTTGCAGGATATTTCCCACAGTGTGCCAAGCAGCGTCTCGCTGGGTTACCTTGCCGGGAGCTTCGCTCTGTGGGCGAGCGTATCCGAGGGCAAAGCGACGCGAGCCGAATCGAGCCGTGACCTCATCCTGTTGAGTTTTGCCGCCGCGCTGGGCGCAGTTCTGTTCGTGGTGTTATCCAGACCGTTGCAACTCGCGGGTCGAGCGGGGCCGGAACTGGTTCTCGTGACTGGCGCGTTTCTGGTCGGATATCTGAAACGTTTCGGTGTCCTGGGTGCGGGCATCGGTTCGCAAATCTACATTGGCGAATTGCTCGCGTACGGCACCCATCTGACGGTTGCCGATCTGTGGGCTGTTGCGGTTGCGGCGCTGATCGCCGCGCTCGCGTCGGTCGTGCCGCGTATGCTCAGCGGCCCTGCTGAGCGGCCGGTCACGCCGGCGGTACTCGCAGCCGGCCCGCAACCGTCGCCCGGGAGATGCTCGCCGGAATTCTTCATGGGATTGCAGGCGGCCATCGGTGCGTTGATTATCTGCCTGCTGAACGGCCTGATTAGTCTCGAAGAGTCCGCCTGGGCAATCACCGCGTGTACGTACGTCGTCGCAGGTTCGGCAAGCGGCACGATACAGCGGGTGCGCCGGCGGATCATCGGCACACTGATTGGCGTTCCAATAGGCCTCGCCTGTCTGCCGATCGCAGAGCACGCGCCGCTGCTGATCTGGGCCGCGGCCGCCGTCGCGATGATCATCTATGCGATGGCATTGCCCGAACGCTACGACGTCGCCTGCGGCGCGTTCGCTTTCACGTTGATCGTCACGCTCGCGGCAAGTGGGGTGCACTCGATCCCCCTGCTCGCCGCTCGCGCCTGGGAAACGCTCCTCGGCGGAGCACTCGGCCTCGCCGCCGCCATATTCATCTTTCCACTTCGATCTTCGAACCCCAACCGGTAGACAGCACTCGGACCGCGTCTCCGCTCGAAAACGCGTGTTAGTCGCGCTCACGCGCCGCAGGCATTGTCATCGCAGCGTTACGGCGCAAAACGCGTGAAGACGTAATCGCGGTCCTTCACGTGAGCCGCGTGACAGGCAAAGCACGTTTGGTGTTGCGCCGCGTCGACCGGTTGCCCGTTGATAAACCGGCCAAAGCCCCATCCGCCCGTCGACGCATATCGGCGTGAATCCTTGACCATCACCTGCACCGTCGTGGGCGTCCCGGGCACCGTTGCCGATCCAATGTCAGGCGACTGCTTTCGCTTGTACGCGAGCTTCACCAGGATGGTTCCGTCGGGATAAGGCAGCGTCGAACTTTCGATGGCCTTGATAGCGGCGGCGTTACCGAGTACCAGACGCAATTCGTCGAGCGGTGCCGCTTCTTCGGCCGGGGCAATCGCTTGCCACTTCCGGTAGCCGTCGGGAATCGTGACGCCATAGATCGGCGATGGCGCAGATTTCGCGGGGTCCGCCCAGGCATCATGCGCCGCCGCACCTAGTATCAACACCGCACTCAGGGCGAGACGTGCAGTCGGGATTCTTCGCATTTTTCTTGGCTCTCGTTGGCCTGGTTAGAAACGGGCCACATCGATGACGGCATCGGCAAGTGCCTTCGGTGCTTGAGGCAGTTCACGTCCGATGCCGCCGTCCAGGCTCACTCACGGCTTCGTATAGAGCGAACCGAGACCGATCACATCCGCAGTGACCGCGTGCGAACCCGAAGCCGACGTGCCGGTGGCCGACGAACCATATGACGATGCCGCAACGCCGTTTTGTGCATTCAGGCGTGCCTGGGCTGCTTCAATGTTCTGCGGGTATTGAGTTTGATCCGTGGCCGGGTTGTAGCCGACCTTTTGCAGTTCGACGAGTTGCGCGCGCACTTCGGCACGGGTGAGCGGTTGATTCGACGATTGTGCGAACGACAACGCGGGCAGAGCGACAACAGCGGCGACCAGAAGCGATTGGATGACTTTCATGATTTGCACCTCGAGATTGGGTTGTTCGCGCAGACGCCCTGGGGCATCTGCTTTGCGAAGCCAGAGCGTCTGGCGTGGAAGTATTAGAGCCCGCGGACGTATCTGGCTTGTGTCCGCGAGAAGCGCCAGTGCAAGGTTTTGTATTTATCGTGGGCGCAGATACATTGCGATACAAATCAGGCCAGCATTACGGCGCGCCCGCATACGAGACGCGCCACACGGTGCCATTGCCATCTTCTGTCACGAGCAGCGCGCCGTCGTGGGCAACCGCCACGCCAACAGGTCTGCCCCACACGCTGCGGTTGTTCACCACGAATCCGGTGAGGAAGTCCTCGTATGTACCGGTCGGAACGCCGTGCTCGAGACGCACCCGCATCACCTTATAGCCGGTGCGCGAACTCCGGTTCCATGAGCCGTGGGAAGCCACAAAGACATCTCCACGATACTCGGCGGGGAACGCTGCAACCCCAGCTGTCGCCGTATAGAAGCACATCTCCAACGGAGCCGAGTGCGGCTGCAGCAAGACGTCGGGGGTGATCGTCTTGCCGGCAAGATCGAGGCGCTCGCCAGCGTGGCGAGGATCTTCGTGACCACCCATGTAGTACCACGGCCAACCGTAGAATCCGCCGGCCTTCACCCGGGTGACGTAGTCCGGCACGAGATCGTCGCCCAGGCCATCGCGCTCGTTCGTCGCAGTCCACAACTCGCCCGTATCCGGATCCACCGCGATTCCAGCACCATTGCGGATGCCGGTCGCGAACGTGTGGAGCGGTTCATGGCCTTCGGGGTCGGTGACAAGAATGTCAGCGCGATTGGTTTCAGCATCCCACCCTGCGCCCTCCCCGTGTTGGGCGTCCCAACGCGCTATCGCTTCGGGACTCTTCCTGCTCATGCTCTCGGCAACGTTCGACCCGGATCCGACCGTGATGAACATGCGCTTGCCATCCAGAGAAAAGGCCACGTCGCGCGTGCTATGACCGCCGTGGCTTTCCGTCAGACGTGGCACGACGACCTGCGCCGCACCGCTCACCTTGAGGTCGCCGCTGCGATACGGGAAACGGACAACCGAGTTGTTGTTCGCCACGTAGATCCATTGCGGATGATTTCCCGGTGGATAAAAGGCGATGCCGAAGGGCCGGTCCAGGCCATCTGCAAAGACTTGATTGTCGGACGGCGCCTGGGCTCCGTCTGCGGCGCGCAATACCCTGATGCGATTCTCGGCGGTCTCCGCCACAAAAATATCCCCATTGGGTGCGACGCGCACGATGCGGGGATCGGACAGGCCTGTCGCGAACAACCGGACCTTGAACCCCGCCGGAACGGACAACGCGGCATTGGCGGGCTGCGTCACCACTTGCGGGCTGTTGCCGGACGAAGTCGTCTTGTACGGTGCCGGCAAATCCGCCACCGTGAAGTGATGCTCGACACCTGGAGCGGCGTGACGCCAGTCGCCGGGGTCGGTTTCAGGCGAAGCAACAGACGCGGCGTTCGCGGTTGACGAAACCTGGGCCGGCTGCTTCAAGGTGGAAAGGTAGGCGATCACGTTGCTGCGATCGTTGGAGTCGGCGACGGAAACAGGCATGGTGGTGCCAGGGACCGCCGCCGCGGGATTCAGCAGGAAGTGCTCCAGGGTTGCTGAATCCCATGTGAGACGTGACCCACTCAAGGCATTGGTAAAGCTGAAGTTTGGGACAGAGCCCGCGCGCCGGCCAAAAACACCTACCAGACTGGGGCCTTGTCCCATGATGGGTAAGTTACCAGGCCCCAGGGTGTCGGCGTGGCACATGGCGCAATTTTGCTGAAAGAAGACTTTTCCCTGCGCGGCATTACCCGCGGGCGAGTCCTGTGCTGCGGCGTCTGCAGCAACGCCAAGACCGGCAAAAACCATGCTCACGAAAAGCGCCCGGTGGAATGACTGCATGGACGACGTCCCGTGCCCTGCTGTGTTCGACCTGCGATGCGGCATAGATAACATGACCCACCTTCCGCGGATTGAGTTACCAATACTCTACGGTGGAATCGGGGCGATGTAGACCCTACTGAAGCAATGAATGCCTTTTCTGGCGGGGATGTCATCGGCCCGCCAGTCACTTGTCATTCTGCGCGGCGATATTATGCCGTGAGGTATCGAACAGCCGATCGGCAAGGCAAGAGACCAACCCTGCACCGAAGTTTGACCAAAGGAGATTTGCCAAGTGAGCCTAACCGACACCCACGAGTTCCAGCGCGTCGATCCCGATACATTGCGGGACTTCGTCTGCGCCGTCTACGAGACCACCGGTGCGAGCGCCGAAGACGCCTGCGTCGCCGCAGACGCGATGGTCCAGGCCGACCTCTGGGGTCACCAGTCGCATGGCGTGCTGCGCCTCGGCTGGTACTACGCACGCCTGCGCTCGGGCGCTATGCGCTCGCAGACCAATCTGGGCTTCCCGGTCGACGCCGGCGCGATTGCCGTGATGGATGGCGGCGACAGCATCGGACCGGTGGTTGCAAAACACGCCGCGCTCGACGCGATCAGGCGCGCCAAAGCGCACGGTATCGGCGCGGTGTCGGTGCGCAACTCGAACCACTTCGGCACCTGCATGTACTTCACGCGCATGGCCGCCGAGCAGGGTTGCATCATGCTCGCCACGACCAACGGTGGCCCGAACATGGCGCCCTGGGGCGGCCTGAAGAAGATGATCGGCACCAACCCGTGGTCGGTGGCCGTGCCGGCTGGCCGTCACGCGCCGCTGATCATGGACGTCGCCAACTCGGGCGTCGCGCGCGGCAAGATCTTCCTCGCGCAAACCCGTCACGAAGAGATCCCGCTCGGCTGGGCTATCGACTCGAAGGGCCGTCCGACCACGGATCCGGAAGAAGCGCTCAAGGGCTTCATCCTGCCGATGGCCGGCCATAAGGGCTATGCGATCGGCACCATCGTCGACGTGCTGTCGGGTGTGCTGTCTGGCAGCGGCTTCCTGGACGAAGTGCACGGCCCCTACGATCCGGTCAACCGCAGCCGCGCTGGACATCTGATGATCGCCCTCAACGTGGCTGCGTTCCAGCCGCTCGATGAATTCAACGCGCGTATGGAGCGCTACATTGAAATGCTGAAATCGGTGCCGCTTGCCGAAGGCGCCGATGAGGTGTTCTACCCCGGCGAGAAAGAAGCACGCGCTCACGAACAGCAGAGCAAGGAAGGCATCGTGCTGCCTGCCGATACCATCGCGGGCCTCGACAAGGTGGCGGGCGAGGCCGGCGTACCGCTGATCGCGCGTGGCTGAGGTCTGACACAGGCATCGCGCGCGATCGACAAAAACTGCGCCTTCGCCCGACAAAATGTCGATGGCGATGCGCGCACGAATTTCCTATCCTAGTGGCAACTATCAAGCCATACCGCGCAATCAAGACGCGGCGGCGCCAACAGGAGACACGCTTCATGCGGCACCTCATTCACACGTCGATCGAGACGCGCACGATTGCCAGGATCTCGGGCCGTATCGTACCGTTCCTCGTGCTGGCGTTTTTCGTCTCGTTCATCGACCGCGTCAACGTCGGCTTCGCCGCGTTGCAGATGAACCAGCAGTTTGGTTTTTCCGCGACGGTATTCGGCTGGGGCGTCGGTGCATTCTTCGTCTCGCTGTGCCTGTTCGAAGTCCCTGCCAACGTGCTGATGGCGAAGATCGGCGCGCGCCGCTGGATCTGCCGGATCATGATCAGCTGGGGGCTGGTCTCGGGCGCGACGGCCTTTGTGGTCGGCGTCAAATCGTTCCTGCTGATGCGCTTCCTGCTCGGGCTGGCAGAAGCCGGGTTCTTCCCCGGCGTCATCCTGTATCTCGGCACGTGGTTCCCGCGCGAGAACCGCGCACGCGTACTGAGCCTGTTCCTGATGGCGATGCCGCTCGCCAATTTCATCGGCTCTCCGATCTCGGGGGCGCTGCTTGGTCTCGACGGCCGCCTCGGCCTGCGTGGCTGGCAATGGCTCTTCGTCATCGAGGCGGTCCCTGCGGTAATCATGGGGGTGCTGTGCCTGTTCGTGCTGCCCGACAACCCGGCCAAGGCGCGCTGGCTCGCCGACGACGAACGGGCATGGCTAGGCGAGCGGCTCGCCGCGGAACGCCATGGCGTTGCCGCAGTGGAATCGGAGTCGATCTGGCAGGTGCTGCGCCATCCACGCGTGCTCGGCCTCGCCGTCGTCTATGCGGGTTCGGTTGGTTGCAACTATGCGCTCAGCTACTGGCAACCGCAGATCATCAAGGCATTTGGCTTGACCAACTTCCAGACCGGCCTCATCAACGCGATTCCCTTCGGTCTCGCAACCGCCGCGATGATTCTGTGGGCACGCCACTCCGACCGCAGCGGCGAGCGCTTCTGGCATACGGCGCTGCCGCTCGCCGTCTCGGCGGCCGGGCTCATCGCCTGCATGTTCCTGACTACGCTTGCGCCTACGGTGATTGCGCTCACCGTCGCGCTCGCCGGCTGCTACGCGGTAAAGGCGCCCATGTTCGCGCTGTGCGCCGAATCGCTGTCGGAGCGTTCGGCCGCGGCCGGCATCGGTCAGGTCTGCGCGATCGGCAACGTTGCGGGCTTTATCTGCCCGACGCTGATCGGCTGGATCCGCGACCTGACCGGCAACTTCCGTATGGGCCTGCTGCCCATGGTCGTGCTCGCGCTGCTCGGCATGTTCGTCACGCTGACGCTCAAGCGCAACCGTCCTGCGCCGCCGGGCGCCCAGCTGCAAGAGGCACGCTGACCCCGCATCTCTCCGACCGAATCCGGGCAATTCCTGACGATAGACATGAAGATGAAGATGACCGATACCACCCAATTCCACGAAGAACATGCCGCCAATGCTCACCGCGTCGCCGTAAGCGGTGCGCGCGACGGCGGCGCATCTGGCGAACTCTTTTGCATCGAAGACGACTACACCGACGGCTGGCGCACGCCCGACACGGTGCTGTTGCTGCACGGCATTGCCGAGCGCGCCGAGACCTGGCGCGCGTGGGTCCCGCAGCTGGCCCGCCGGTATCGCGTGCTGCGCCCGGATCTGCGCGGCTTCGGCCGCTCCAGCCCGCTGCCGGAGGGCTTCACTATCGCCGACTGGGCCGACGATATCGAACAGATGATCGCCGCGCTCGGGCGTACGCGCGTGCATCTCGTCGCGACCAAGCTCGGCGCGCTCATCGCATTCGAACTCGCGCAGCGGCACCGGCCGTGGATCGCGTCGATGACGCTCGCCGGCATGCTACCTTCGCCGAACAAGTCTCTCGGCCCCTGGCTTGACGACTGGCTCGCGATGGTCGAGGGCGAAGGCAATGGCGTCGAGCGCTGGGCGAACCAGACGATGCCGGGACGCATGGGCACCTGCCTGTCGTCCGTAGCGATGCAGTGGTGGGCACACGCGATGGGCACGGCGCCCGCCGCGAGTGTGGCGGCATGCTTCAGGCTGCTGCCGGGCATCGATGGCCCAAGCCACCCCGAGCGGGTGCCGTGCCCGACGCTCTTCATCGTGGCCGGCGCGCCCGTCGCCGTGGACAAGTCGAGCTACGACCAGCGCCCCGCCGCTGCGGATCTGCAGCGTCTGCGCGAAAGCGTCGCGGGTTCGTCGTGGGTGGAGGTGCCGGCTGACTCGTATCACATCGCCGCGACGCACCCCGACGATTGTGCGCGCGAGGCCCTCGCTTTCGTGGAGCGAATCGACGGCACGCTCGTGGCTGAAGAACGTCAGTAAGCGGGCGCTGCCGCCTCGCCAATTGTCAAACTGCCTGGCGCCGTTGCCGGGCAACATCACTCCAGAGGTTGACGTATGAAAGGATGGAGAGCACGCATCGGCTTCCTGGTGCCGCCCGGTAACCCGACCGTCGAGCCGGAAATGTTCGAGCTGGCGCCACCGGGCGTCTCTGTGCATTTCACCCGCATGACGGCGCACGGCGCGGCTGGCACCCACGAAGGCCAGGACGACCGCAACCGCAGCCAGATCGAAAGCATCGACACCTGTCTCGAACTGCTCGCGATGGTGTCGCCGAATGTGGTCGTCATGGCGCACACGGCGACGAGCTACACGCTCGGGCGCGAAGCAGAAGCGGCGCTTGTCGCACGCGTCGAGCACCAATGGAAGCTGCGCTTCATCACCGCATTCGGTTCGGTGATGGCGGCGTTCGACAGGCTCGGCGTCAAGCGCATCGCGTACGCCACGCCGTATAACGAGGCAACCACGCTAAAAGGCGTGGCCCATCTGCGTGAACATGGTATCGACGTCGTCGGCTACGGCCGCCTCGACAACGTGCGCAACATCTACGAAGAAAGCGACGAGCGCGCATATACGATCGCACGCCAGGTCGATCGGCCCGAAGCCGAAGCGGTGTTTCTGAGCGGTGTTGGCATGCCGACGCTCGGCGCGCTCGAAGTGCTCGAACGAGACCTCGGTAAGCCGGTGATTTCCGCGGCCTCGGCGATGATGTGGCATGCGCTGCGGGTGAGCGGAGTCGGCGAAGCCGTCGAAGGTTACGGCCGTTTGCTGCGCGAGCGCTAAGCGCTACGGACACGCGCGTACAGACGGCCAGCGGTACACAGGCATACCCACCGCGCGCAAGTGCTGCGGTACAGTAGCGGCGTTCCACATCAAGAGACAGAGGAGCCGCCACGATGCACCGCCTGCCCCCGCTCAACGCCCTGCGGGCATTCGAGGCCGTTGCCCGTCAAGGCACGCTGACCCGCGCGGCAGAGGAGTTGCATGTCACGCCAACGGCCGTGGGCCGGCATATCCGCAATCTCGAAGATTCGCTGAACGTCCGGCTGTTCGATCGGGAGGGCGGCCTGCTGTCGCTCACCGCGCACGGCAAAAGTTATGCACGCACGCTGGGGCGTGCCTTCGAAATGATGAGCGAGGCCACCGACCTGCTCTCGGAAGCCTCCGCGCGTACCCAGGTCACGCTGCGCGCCTATACCACCCTGCTGGTACGCTGGCTGATTCCCCGCATCCCGGCTTTTCAGCAACAGCATCCGGAGGTCGAATTGCGGCTCACCACGGCATTCGACGCCGTCGATTTTGAGCGGGACGATGTCGACCTCGGGGTGCGCTACGGGAAAGGCCACTGGCCAGGTCTGCAGGCGACACTGCTATTCAGCGACGAACTGGTCGCCGTGGGCAATGCGGCCATGCGCGAGCGTTTTACCGCACAGCCGCTCGGGAAAGCGCTCGCATCGTCGGCCTTGCTGGTGCATACGCTGCATCTCGACGACTGGCCGGACTGGCTGGAGGAAGCTGGCCTCGCCGACTTCATTCCCTCGAACCGGATACCGTTCGACGACATGTCGCTGATCTATCAAAGCGCGCTCGATGGCCTTGGTGTGGGCATGGTGCAGCGGCGCTATCTGGCGGGCGATCTGGCCGAGGGCCGGCTGCATCTGCTCTCGCCGGTGGTGCTACGTCGTGAGCGGGGTTTTTATCTGGTGTGCCGGCCGGAAACGGCCTTGAATCCGGCGGTTCAGTCGTTCGTCAGATGGATCGAGCACGTGCGCGAAGAGTGAGCCAGGCAGCAACGACGAACCCTCTTCGACACAGGCCTGCACCACAACCTCAGATGTGAATGCCGAGCGTCCTCGGTTACGGCTCAAGAATGCTGCTGATACTGGACAACGCCTCGAGCGTATGACGAAGATGCTCGCGTAACGCCTCCGACGCCTCTTCGTTTCGCTCCCGCTCCAGCAACGCCAGGATGTGAAGGTGCTGCTTGCAATGCTCGACATATCTGGTGCGGTTCTGCGTCGAGCGGTACGAGAGAAGACGACGCACGCGATTGACACGCCTGATCGTATCGATGAAAAACGAGTTGCCTGAGGCTTCCACAAGCGACTCGTGGAAGCGCACGCCACGATCATGAAGCTGGTCGGCAGTGTCGGTTTCGATGCCGCCAGCCAACAGATGATGTTCCGCTGCGCGGCAGCGTTCGATGATTTTCGGCTCCAGCCGGTAGCCCGGTTCGAGTAACGCGGCCGGCTCCAGTGCGATACGCAGGCGATACGATTGCAGCAGGCTGTCCGGCGTGGTCAACATATTCGAAAATTGCCAGCCGTATCCGGGCTTGCGTTCGGCCCACCCTTCCCGCGCGATCCGGCCCAACACCGCGTTGAGCTGTGCGTTGGTCAGCTCGTAACGGTTCTTGATCAACAGCTCCGTAAAGTCATCGGGCAGCAAACCCTTGAGGCGGTCGTCGGCGATACGGAAGTATGTGCTCGTGACCACATCGGACTCGGACAATCCCAGTTGGCCAACAACCTCCGCCAGCGATTCAATAACCGCCTGTGCGACGAAAAACCCGCGGTTGCGCTCGCGTCTGAGCAACCCCTTCTCATGCAGCAGCGACAAAGCTTCGTTCACCGGGGAACGCGAGACACGCAGCCGGTCGGCGAGCATCTGCGCGGGCAAATGGCTGCCTGCTTCGATGCCTTCCGTCTGGATCAGCTCGACTATCTGACTTGCAATGGACCTGTCGGTGTTCATGAGCGTTCTGATTTCCGTCGCCGCCAACATACCGCGTATGTATCAGGCGCTTTGCGACGAAATGACCTTCTTCAGGATTAAGGGAATCACGCCACCGGAACGCAACAACTCTATTTCCAGCTTTGTCTCGACGGCGGCGGTCGCAATGATCGCCTCGCTGCTGCCGTCGGCGCGAACGATGCGGACCATTACGGGACCTCGCGGCGCCAGCAGTTCGGCGACGGCGTCGACCTCGATTGTATCGCCGGGCTGTATCTGCAGCGTCACCGGATTCGCACCGGCCGGCAGGCGCAGCGGCAGAATGCCCATGCCGATGAGATTCGAGCGATGGATCCGCTCGAATCTTACCGCCAGCACCGCGCGGATTCCCAGCAGCCTTTGACCTTTGGCGGCCCAGTCACGCGAAGACCCTGTTCCGTATCGCTCTCCAGCAATCAGGACTACTGACTCGCCAGCGTCGCGATACCGTTGAGCGGCCTCGAAGATCGGCACGACCTCTTGCGTCGGCACGTGCAGCGTGTGGGCGACTGGGGCATCCGGCTTCAGCAGGTTGACAAGCGTCCGGTTGAAGAACGCCGCGCGCACCATGACTTCCCAGTTGCCGCGCCGGGACGCGAAGACGTTCAGGTCGTTGCGGTCGTCGCCACGCTCGACCAGATAGTCCGCCACGAAGCTCTCCGGCGGGATGGCACTCGCCGGAGAGATGTGGTCCGTCGTCACATCGTCGCCGAGCACGAGCAGCGGGTAAGCCTGGTAGCGGCCGAGCTGGCTGCCTTCGCTGGTCGAGGCGAACGGCGGCCGGCGCAGCGCCGTCGATTTCGGGTCCCATGGATAGCTGGCCGAGGCCGGCGATTGCAACGCATGCCACTGCGGATTGGCGCTCGCCGTCGAAAACGCCTCGGGATAGTCCGTGGGTTCGGACGCGGCGGCTACGTGCGCCGCGATTTCCTCGCGCGTTGGCCATAGATCCGCGAGAAAGATCGGCGTGCCCTGCGCCGTGACGTGCAGCGGTTCACGGCTCAGATCCCGCTCGGCGTCACCGGCCAGCGCGAAGCCGATGACCAGCAGCGGCGACATGATGAACGCGAGGTCAAGTTCGGCGTGAATCCGGCCCGGAAAATTGCGGTTGCCCGACAGCATCGCGACGGGGTAGATGGCCTTGCTCGCCATGCCATCGCGGATCGCCTCGGTCAGCGGACCGGAGTTGCCGATACAGGTAGTACAGCCATAGCCGACGATATCGAAGCCCAGTGCGGAAAGGTCGTCCAGCACACCAGCCCGCTGCAGATACGAAGCCGCAGCGGGCGAGCCGGGCCCCAATGAAGTCTTGACCCAAGGCGGCACCTTCAGGCCGAACCCGCGCGCCTTTCGCGCAACGAGGCCTGCCGCGATCAGCAGCGCCGGGTCGGACGTATTGGTACAACTCGTGATGGCGGCAATCGCGACCGGGTGCTTCGGCAGTGCCGGATTCGCCGTGGCCGGCTCGAAACCCAGCTTCGCGAGGACGGCGGAGGTTTGCGAATAGTCGAGCAGGTCTTGCGGACGGCGCGGGCCGGCAATGTGCATGCCGATCGAACCAAGATCGATTTCGATGGTGCGCGTGTACTTCGGTTCGGCCGACGGGTCGAGCCATAGACCCACACGTTTCGTGAACGCTTCGACAAGTTCGATCGCTGCCGGCGAACGATTTGTGGCGCGCAGGTAATCGAGCGTCGCCGCGTCAACCGGGAAAAATCCTGTCGACGCGCCATACTCCGGCGCCATGTTGGCGACGACCGACCGTTCGCCCGCGCTGAGCGTCACAACGCCTACGCCGAAAAACTCGACGAACTCGCCCGACACACCGATCTGCCGCAGCCGCTGGGTCACGGTCAGCGCGAGATCTGTCGCAAATATGCCCGGCTTTAGCGCGCCCGTGAGACGTACGCCAATCACATCTGGAATGCGCTGCATGACCGGCATGCCGAACATCACGGTCTGCGCCTCGAGTCCCCCCACTCCCCACCCAAGTACGCCAATGCCGTTGATCATCGGCGTATGGCTGTCGGTTCCGATGAGCGTGTCGGGAACCGCCCATTGCTCGCCATCGCGCTCCTGCACCGTGACCACTGTCGCCAGTTGTTCCAGGTTGATGGTGTGCATGATGCCCGTGCCAGGCGGGTGGATCGTTACGCCGCGCAGCGCTCTCGAGGCCCAACGGAGGAACCCGTAGCGCTCCCGGTTGCGGCGAAGTTCGAGCTTCAGGTTCTGTCCGGCCGCATCGGGCACGGCGAAAAATTCGACCGCAAGCGAATGGTCGACCGATGAATCGACCGGCAGGACCGGGTTCAATGCTGTTGGGTCCGCTCCGGCTTCCGCCACGGCGTCGCGCATGGCGGCAATGTCGACGAGCGCCGGCGTGCTGGTGGTGTCGTGCATCAGCACCCGGTTCGGCTGAAAGGCAATTTCCACTTCGCTCGTGCCGTGCGCGAGCCACGCAAAAATGCCTTCGACCGCCGCGCGGCGCTCCTCGTCGACAGCGTTTCGCACCACGTTTTCGAGGAGTACGCGCAGCACGACTGGCAGGCGCCAGAGGGCATCGCCGAACAGTCCGTGTAGATCGACGAAACGAAAGGAGGACTGCGAGGTGAGCAACCTGGCTTCGGTGGGGGCGTAGACGGTTTCCATGACTGCATTTTTGCACTTTTACGCGCATAAATGCAATAAACCAGGAACTCTCCTGCTCATCAGATCGACCCAATAGGCTCTTAGGCCTATCAAAGTGTACACAGTTAATCAATAATCTCTTGAATCGCGGCGGCTATCCGCCATACACCGCCAAATGTGTCGACAATATCCATCATGACCAGCAAAAAAATCACCCGCCCCGCGTTGTTCGCGCTGCTTTCGCTGTGCGCAGCATTGACCGGCGCTGCCGCGAACGCACAGACACCCGCATCGCAGCCGTCCGCCGGTGGCCTGCCCGCCCGTACCCCATTCGATATTCCATACGGAATGCCGATCAGCCTGCAAGCCGCCAATCAGGCGATCGAAGCCGCCGAAGCCGAAGCCGCGAAGCACGGCTGGCGTGAAGCCATAGCGGTGACCGATCCCAATGGCGACCTCGTCGCCTTCGCGAAGATGGACGATACACAGAACGCTGCACCGGGTATCGCGGTGCGCAAGGCCGGAACCGCCGCGCGTTTTCGTCGAGATACGCGCTCGTTCTACAACGGCTTCGAAACCGGACACACCTATTCGGCAACGCTCGATCCTTCGCTGGTGGCATCCCCGGGCGGCTACCCACTCGTGATGGACGGCAAGATTGTCGGCGCGATCGGATGCAGCGGCGGAAGCGGCGATCAGGATGGAGATATCTGCAAGGCCGGAGCGGAGGCGACGAAGTAAGCGAGGCAGTCATCATGGACGACAAACCCGACGGCACATGCGCAACGTCTCCCGTCACCGCGTCGCGCCGCCGATGCCTGATCAGGAGCGTCGCGGCTTCATCGGCGGACTGGGACGCTCTGATAGACTCCCGTTCGGAACGACACTACCCAAGGCCCATACGGTCACGACATGACCAGGCGCCCGGATAAAGACAAACCAGCATGTTGGGGGAAACAACGTCTCTAACCATGCCATCTGGTTGCCGGCACCTTTAGCCCCTTGAGATCGTCATCCGCAAACGGGGGCGGGCATTGGCCCGCATAAAGGTGCTGCCAATGAACAACACTCAACAAATCTATTCATTGCCGCGGGGTCGACTGGCAAGATGGCTGGTAGCGCCCGGTCAGGAAACACCACACGAGATACGCGTCGCACTGGTTGGCACGCTGTTCGGAACACTCCCAATTTTCTTCGGCGGCGTTTCTAACACGATCGCCGTTGCATGGGCCCTCGCCTATCGACATCCTACGTTGCCGTTTCAACTGTGGCTCGCGGCGGAAATACTGGTCTGCGCAACTCGCCTGGGTGTGCTTTACTTTTCGCGGCGGCGGGCAGCGCAAGGCAGGGAAACGCCCACCGACCTCTACATCCTGTTGGCCCCGCTGTGGGGCGCCACGGTCGGCTATGGCGCGTTTGTCAGCGCGATCAGCGGCGACTGGGTTGCCGCGACGCTGTCATTCCTTTCCGCGGCCGCTATGGTCGGCGGCATCTGTTTCCGTAATTTCGCCGCGCCGCGGCTCGTTGCCGTGATGATTTTCTGTTCGCTGGGACCGTGCTGCATCGGCGCGTTACTCGCTCGCGAACCTGTCCTTCTTCTTACGCTGCTGCAGATTCCCTTCTACATGTTTGCGATGAGCGTTGCCGCGCAGCGGCTGAACGGCATGCTCATCTCAACGATGAAAGCCGAACGCGAGAACAGTCACCGTGCGCGTCACGATGCACTCACCGGACTGCTCAACCGCGAAGGTCTGTTCAAGGCTACGGGGCCGCGGGGCACACCGCCCGTCACGGCCGGCATGACGCTCCTTTATCTCGACCTCGATGGCTTCAAGCCGGTCAACGATGCCTACGGCCATGAGGCTGGCGACATGTTGCTGATTCAGGTCGCGACGCGCTTGCGCGCACTCGGAAGCCCGCATGCGCTGGTTGCGCGTATGGGCGGCGACGAATTTGTCATCGTCGACAGGATCGCAGACGACCAGGCGCCGCAAAAGATGGCGGCGGCTGTTGCACGCGCAATCGAGCAGCCGTTCGAACTCGCGTCGGGCCTCGCGATTACCATAGGGGCTAGCGTTGGCATGGCGACTGTAACGACAGAGGACACCGATATCGACGCGGTACTCCGTCTGGCGGATAACGCGATGTACGACGCCAAGCGCAGAAAGAAAAGTGGGCTGGGGCTTGAACACCGCGCCGCCGAGGCCGCGGGTATTGCGGTCGATGCGTTCGTTGTCGAAGGCCCGACAAATTGAACGTCGCGCGTCATTCATGTTGTGCACAGACTATGTCGCGGACCGCCGAATCAGGCCAAACCGCAAACCGTCGCGCGAGCGTCGTTTCGAAATCAGAAAAACGATAAGCGCTCTTTCGACCGGTACCCTGGCCAGGTGCTCAGTCGAGGTCTGACGAAAGCTCTCAACGTCTTTCCTGCCCACCTCTTCTCCCGCTCTCCATTTCGTCCAGTTTGCAGCGCTCAAGCAAATATCGCGGCACGACTGACGGTTTCTGCGCGCCTCAGCGGCACCCCACCCCCACGTAAACCATCCTCGGCAAATGGGTTGACACGCCTTCACCACCGACCTAATATACAACAATGATGCATGCGTTCACTATTGTTGAACGTACACATCTGGCCTGGCAGGAGACATCAAGGCTTTCACGATCGCCATCATTTATTAAGGATTCCTTTCAATGAGAAGCATCTACTTTGAACGTCGTCAGAACGTAGGCCATATCGTATTGGCCAATCCTCCCTCGAATCTCATCGCGGCTGATTTCGCAGATTCCCTCGAAACCTCCGTGCGCGAAGCCAGCAAGGCCGATATCCGCGCGCTCCTGATCCGTGCAGAGGGCCCGGATTTCAGCAAGGGTGGCGACGTCCTCGATTTCATCGACAAAGGTTTCGATGATTGGCGGACCTTCATAGCGCAGATTCACCATACGTATCGATCCATCGAAGGCCTCCAGATCCCGACGATTGCCGCCGTGCGCGGCGCAGCATTCGGTGGTGCATTCGAACTGGCTCTCGCTTGCGACTTCATCGTCGCTGCGGGGAACGCCACGTTCCGTTGCATTGAAGCGTCGGTGGGCTCGGCCCCTGTCGCGGGCGGCGTACAGCGCCTGGCGGAAAGAGCGGGCCGCGCGTATGCAGCGCGCTACGCGATGCTGAGCGAACCCATGTCCGGCACGACCGCCGGTCAACTCGGTGTTGCCGCTTTCGTGGTTGACGAAGATCAGGTCGAGCGTGTTGCCGGGGATCTCGCTACCAGGCTTGCCAACGGCCCCACGCGCTCGTACGGCGCCATTCGCGCCCTCCTCAAGGCATGGTCGGGCGGCGCCGTGCCAGGTGCCGACGTGCTGACCCTCGACCTCACCATGGGGTTGCACACAACGGAAGACGCCAGAAAAGGGCGCACCGCACGTGCGGAAGCCGTCGCTCGTGGCGAGGAACCGGCTCCGGTCGTGTTTCTCGGCAAATGAGCCGTCAGGCAAGCCCATTGCACGGAAGATACCGATGAACACGCTTTCAAATGAGCGCGGAACACGTTTCCCTGAACTGATCGACAAGACAATTGGCGACGTATTCGACGAGATCGCCACCAATTTGGGCAACCATATTGCGGTAGTCAGCCGGCATGAAGGAGTCCGACTCACCTACGGCGAGCTTCGCGAAAAGTCGAACCGGCTTGCGGCCGCACTTCTCGATTCAGGGCTCGTGCCCGGCGACCGGATCGGAATCTGGTCTCACACGAACATCGCGTGGCTGCTGTTGCAGTTAGCCACCGCAAAGGCCGGACTGATACTCGTCAACATCAACCCGGCCTATCGGACTTCGGAGCTGGAGCATGCACTCAACCTGGTGGGATGCAAGGCCATCGTGACGATGGTCCGCTACCGGTCGAGCGAGTATCTGAACATGTTGCGGGAGCTGGGAAAAGCGCGACTGCCGACCCTCGAGACAATATGGTGGATAGACGACACCGACTGCCCCGACGAAGCCGGCGCACAACGCTTCTCCGACCTACTCCGCCCCGCCGCCGACGGTGCGCCGCTACGTGACGTACGCCGCAACGTGCGCCCGGACGATGCCGTCAACATCCAGTTCACCAGCGGGACGACGGGGCTCCCCAAAGCCGCCACGTTGAGTCATCGCAACATCCTGAACAACGGTTTCTTCGTAGGCGAGTGCATGAAGCTCACTCACGAGGATCGCGTATGCGTTCCGGTCCCGATGTACCACTGCTTCGGCATGGTGATGGGCAATCTGGCTTGCCTGACCCATGGTTCGACGATCGTCTACCCCGCGGAGCGCTTCGACGCCGAAGCTGTCCTCGCGACCGTACAGGCAGAAAAATGCACAGCGCTGTACGGGGTGCCTACCATGTTCATCGCTGCACTCAATCACCCGCGCTTTGCGGAGTTCGATATGAGCAGCCTGCGCACCGGCATCATGGCCGGTTCGCCTTGCCCTATCG
>NZ_JAMFSB010000287.1 GCF_026225065.1 Paraburkholderia sp.
CGAGTTCCGGCGAATCATGCGCTGACGGTCCATTCGAGGAAATTCAAGGAAGAAACGCCATGAACCACAGATTTCAAACGAAAACACGCCATGCCTGATTCGAAATCTCACAGCACCGGAAAGACCGGCTACATCCTGACCATGGGCGAGATCCTCGTCGAAATCATGGCGACTGAGCGCGGCCAGTCGTTCCGCAAACCAGGCACGCTGATCGGCCCATATGCAAGCGGCGCGCCAGCGATCTTCATCGATCAGGTGGCGCGCCTGGGTAGCCGCTGCGCGATGATCGGCTGCGTCGGCGACGACGACTTCGGCACGCTCAACGTCGAGCGCTTGCGCTCCGATGGCGTGGACGTCTCGGGTATCGCCGTCATCAAGGGGCAGACAACCGGGAGCGCCTTCGTCACCTACCGCGAGGATGGCGAGCGCGACTTCATCTTCAACATCACGAATAGCGCGTCGGCACATCTTTCCGTAGCTAATATCCGCGAAGATCTGCTGAAGGATTGCCAGCACTTTCACGTGATGGGGTCGTCGCTGTTTTCGTTTCGCATCATCGAGGCGATGAAAAAAGTCATCGAGACCGTCAAGGGACACGGCGGCACAGTCAGCTTCGATCCGAACATCCGCAAGGAGATGTTGAGGATTCCAGAAATGCGCGAGGCGCTCGATTTCATTCTCGACTACACCGATGTGTTCCTGCCGAGCGGTCATGAGGTGACGCTGCTGGCCACCGCTGGTTCCGAGCGCGCCGCGATCGACGAACTCCTGCAGCGCGGCATCCGCGAGGTTGTGGTCAAGCGCGGCAAGGAAGGTTGCAGTTTCTACGACGGCACCGACGAAATCCATGTGCCGGCGATCCAGGTAGAAGAAGTGGATCCCACCGGCGCTGGCGACTGTTTTGGCGCGACCTACATCGCCTGCCGGTCGCAGGGCATCAGCGTCGCCGAAGCGTTGCGCTACGCCTGCGCGAGCGGTGCGCGCGCAGTCAGCTTTCGCGGCCCGATGGAAGGCACGGCCTCGCTGGCCGAGCTCGACGCCTTCATCGCGAACCCGGAGCCTAATCATGGATAACGTGATTGCGCGCCTTTCCAACGGACACAGTGCAGCGAAGTCCCTGAAGGGAATCTATTCGATCTGCTCGGCGCATCCCTGGGTGCTTGCCGCGGCGATGCAGCAGGCCGTCGACGATGACACACCGCTGCTCGTCGAATCCACCTCGAATCAGGTGGATCAATACGGCGGCTACACCGGCATGAAGCCCGCGGACTTCATTCGCTTCGCGCACGCAATCGCGGAGCAGGTTGGCTTGCCACGCGAGCACCTGATTCTCGGCGGCGACCATCTCGGACCGAACGCGTGGCGCAGCCTTCCGGCGGAAGAATCAATGCAGCGCGCGGAAGCGCTCATCGACGCCTATGTGCGGGCAGGATTCACGAAGATCCACCTCGACACCAGCATGGCTTGCGGCGGCGATCCGGAGCGCCTGTCGGATAGCGTGGTGGCGCAACGCGCGGCGCGCTTGTGCGCCGTTGCCGAAGCTGCTGCTGTCCGCGCAGGGTTCAAGAGCCTCCCGGTTTATGTGATTGGAACGGAAGTGCCCGTGCCTGGTGGCGCAAGCGAAACGCTCGATACCGTCGAAGTCACCCGGAAGGAAGCGGCGCTGGAGACAGTCGCCGTGCATCGTGAAGCGTGGCGCGCACGGAACCTCGAAACAGCGTGGGACCGCGTGATTGCGCTGGTCGTGCAACCCGGCGTCGAATTCGACCATACGAAAGTGATCGACTACCAGCCCGCCCTTGCCACCGGCCTTTCCCAGGTGCTGACGCAACTGCCCGGCATGGTCTTCGAAGCGCACTCGACAGACTATCAAACGCCCGAATCGCTGCGGGCGCTCGTGCGCGACGGCTTCGCGATTCTCAAGGTGGGACCGGGCGTCACGTTCGCGTTGCGCGAGGCGCTCTACGCGCTGTCGGACATCGAAGCTGAACTGCTACCTGCAGCGCAGCGCGCCGACCTGCCGGTAGCCGTGGAAGCCGCGATGCTTCGCAAACCTGACAATTGGGACAAGTATTACCACGGCGACGAGGCACAACGACGTCTGCTTCGCACCTACAGCTATAGCGACCGGGTGCGGTATTACTGGGCCGACCCGCAAGTCGATGCAGCAGCGCAACAGCTACTGCACAACCTCGCCGGCGCAACGATTCCGGAAAATCTCCTGAGCCGCTACTTGCCGGAGCAGTACTGGGCGCGGCGGCGCGGCGTGATCGACGGATCGCCGATGAGCATCGTGCAAAGCAAGGTCCGCGAAGTCATCGAGCAATACGCTTCCGCTTGTCGTGAGTAACGTGGCACGTCGCCGCGATAGCGCTCGCTACAAATGAGTCACACACTAACAAGGAGGATGTCATGCCCTTTAAGCCCAACGCTTCTTATGATTTTAGCGACGCGGTCGTGGTAATAACGGGCGCGGCAGCCGGAATAGGCCAACAGGTCGCGGAGCAATTCGCCGCAGCCGGCGCAACGCTCGCCTTGATCGACCGTTCCGAGTCCATCGTGGATATCGCTTCGAACCTCGGTGCAGTCCACAGGGGTTGGATCGCCGACATCAGCGACCCTGAATCGGTCGCCACAACAGCCAACAAGATTCTTTCGCAGTTCGGTCATGTCGACATTCTGGTCAACAACGCAGGCATCGGTCCGCTGGCGCCGGCGGAAGATTTTCCCCTTGAAACATGGGACAAAACGATGGCGGTCAACCTGCGTGGCGCGTTTCTCGTTGCGCGGGCCTTCGCGCCGAACATGCTTGCGCGTGGGCAGGGAAGGATCGTCAACCTGGCGTCTCAGGCTGCGGTGATTGGCATCGAAGGGCATGTTGCCTATTGCGCCAGCAAAGCCGGTGTCATCGGAATGACGAATTGCATGGCGCTCGAATGGGGGCCGAGAGGTGTGACGGTCAATGCCATTTCACCGACCGTGGTCGAAACGGAATTGGGCCTCACCGGGTGGGCAGGAGAAAAAGGCGAACGAGCCAGAGCTGCCATCCCCACCCGTCGATTCGCCAAGCCCGCTGAAATCGCCTGCGCAATCATGTACGTGGCAAGCCGCGAAGCCGCCATGGTCAACGGCGCAAACCTGCTGATCGACGGCGGCTACACGATTATCTAGATCCCAACACGAACGAAAACCTGAGAGCAAATGGAGGCAGTAGAGGGCTTTACATAACCCACGACGATGTTTAGGAGACTGAAATGATTACCCTTTCTCATATGGCTTCGCAGCGCCGCGGCGCCTTACGGCGCCGTCTTATCGCATCAGCAGTTGCGGGAATTGGACTGGGCCTTGGTAGCACGGCCTATGCCACCACCGTCACGATCGCTGTGCCGAACAACAACGATCTGATCGAGATGAAAAAGCTTTCTCCGGTGTTCGAGAAGGCCAACCCCGATATCCAGCTGAAGTGGATCGTGCTCGAGGAAAACGTGCTCCGGCAACGCCTCACGACAGATATCACGACAAACGGCGGCCAGTTCGACGTATCGGCTATCGGCACCTATGAGGCGCCGCTCTGGGGCAAGCGCGGATGGCTTGTGCCGATCACCGGCCTGCCCGCCAGCTACGACCTCGACGACGTGCTCAAATCGGTGCGCGACGGGTTGTCTTACGATGGAACGCTATACGCCTTGCCGTTCAATGCCGAAAGCTCGATGACGTTCTACCGGAAGGACCTGTTCGCTGCCAAGGGTTTGACGATGCCCGATCATCCCACCTACGGCCAGATCAGCGAGCTTGCGGACAAGCTGAACGACAGGGCCAACGGCGTCTACGGTATCTGTCTGCGTGGCAAGGCGGGTTGGGGTGAGAACATGGCCTTTGTCTCGACACTGGTGAACACCTACGGCGGACGTTACTTTGACGAGAAGTGGAACGCCCAGGTCGATTCGCCGGAATGGAAGAGCGCGATCAATTTCTACGTCGACCTGTTGAAGAAAGATGGAGCGCCGGGCGCCAGTTCAAATGGCTTCAATGAAAATCTGTCGCTGATGACAGGCGGCAAGTGCGCGATCTGGGTCGATGCGACATCGGCCGCCGGGATCCTCTACAACAAGTCCGAATCATCCGTCGCGGACAAGGTGGGCTTCGCCGCGGCGCCAACGCAGGTTACGCCGAAGGGTTCGCACTGGCTCTGGTCGTGGTCGTTCGCCATTCCGAAGTCGTCGAAGTCGCAAGATGCGGCCAAGCGGTTCATCGAATGGGCGACCTCGAAGGAATACATCACGCTGGTGGGCAACGACATCGGTTGGGCATCGCTGCCGCCGGGCACGCGTCAATCCACCTACGCACGTCCTGAGTACAAGCAGGCCGCGCCGTTCAGCGAGTTCGTGCTGAACGCGATCGAGACCGCCAACCCGAACGACTCAACTTTGAAGAAAGTCCCGTACAGCGGCGTGCAATACGTGGGGATTCCGGAATTCCAGTCGTTCGGAGCCCTCATCGGGCAGCAGATAGCGGGAGCGCTCGCCGGGCAGATGAGCGTTGACCAGGCGCTGCAGGCGGGACAGGCCGCAGCTAACCGCGCCGTGCGCTCGGCGGGCTACCAGAAGTAAGCGGACGCATCGACCGCAGCTGCGTAGACCACGCGCTTTCGTGCGATACGAAGCGCGTGGCTCCTGAATCGGCGCGGCAGATCAGCCCGGAAGTGGGACCGCATGCAGCGATTGGGCAGACGATGGCGCACCATTGCTGATACAGTAAATGCCCCCTCCTCACGCAATGCACCACCATGCGCACCACCCGAGCCATCAACGCCGTCGAGCGACTAAAGACCCGCAGCGGCAATCCGCAGTTCGCGGCGATCAGCCTGTCCGGCGGCCTGTTCTATCTGATCGACAAATCGGGCGGCACGGACAAGAAGGTTTCCGACCCGCTGCCGCTCGACGATTTCGTTAAATTCGTCGACGGCTTCGGGCCGCCGAAACCGCGCAAGGCGAGCAAGCTCGACCTCGCGTTCGAAGAGCAGATCAGGAAGAGTAAAAGCTAAAGCGCCCACGGTTCAGCGCCTGAAAGAAAGCTCAGCGGCACAAAGGCGGCGCGTCATGCAGCGCGTCGTTCTCGATGATATTGACGCCGCGCGTATCGTCGCTCAGGACCTCGGTCACCAGCGCCCGCGCCACCCGCTCGACGGAAATCGAGCGCCACTTGGGCGGCAGGTAGACTCCAAGACGCCGCGCAATGCTTTCCAGCGGCCGGCTCTCGGCACGCTCGCCCATCAGGAACGAAGGCCGTACGATGGTCAGCACCGGGTAGTCGAGTTTCTTCAGCCCCTGCTCCACATTCCCTTTCACACGACTGTAGAACGTGCGCGCCTGCGGATCGGCACCGATCGCGCTGACTATCGCAAAGTGCGAAGCGCCATGGCGGCGGGCGATGCCGGCAATCCGCAACGGATACTCGTAGTCCACCTTGCGAAACGCCGCCTGTGAACCCGCCGTGCGGATGGTCGTGCCCAGCGCGCAAATGACGGAGTCGACGTCGAAGATGTCCGAATCCGCGTCAGGCCAGTCATAGTCGATCACATGCTCGACGACCCGGTTGCCCCCTGTCGATCCCGTCACGGCCGATCCCGACGCCCGCCGCACCAGCATCCGGATTTCCTTGACCCGATCGTCCCGGGCAAGCAGACGCAAACACGCACTACCGACGAGGCCCGTGCCGCCGAGCAGCAGAATCGTCTGTTGGCGGGGAGCAGTGGACTGGCTGGGCGCGAAGGAGGTCGACATGCGTGAGTCCGTCAAAAAGGGGCACCGCTGCATCTTACCGCGTCAAGATGCCCCCTTGACCCTTACCCGCGTTGCACTTCCTTTATCTGCCCATCAGCCGCGCTGCTGGCGAGTACCGCCTCGATAAAGTGCAGGCCCGCGACGCCGTCGTCGACGGTCGTCAGAAGCGTGCTTTCCGGCGGCGGCGCCCTGCCCGCATCCAATGCCTCAATTTGCAGTGCTGCGTCTTTATAGAGTTGCGCGAAAGCCTCCAGATAGCCTTCCGGATGCCCCGGCGGCACACGCGTCGCATGAGCGGCGATGGCGCTCTTCACCCGGCCGCGGGTAAGCCGTTGCGCTGCCCCGCCAAGCGGCGTGAACCACAGCTCGTTGGGATTCTCCTGATCGAAGGTGAGACCGGCTTTGGTGCCGTACACGCGCAGCCGCAGCCCATTCTCCGCGCCGCTCGCCACCTGGCTTGCCCACAGCATGCCGCGCGCGCCGTTCTCGTAGCGCAGCATGGCCTGCACGTGATCATCGACGCGGCGCCCCGGCACGAACGTGTGCAGTTCGGCTGAGAGCCATTTCGGTTGCATGCCGGTCACGAACGCAGCGAGGTGATACGCGTGCGTGCCGATATCGCCGAGACATCCGGCCGGGCCGGCCAGCGCCGGATCGGTGCGCCAGCCGGCCTGCTTGTTCGTGCCGGATTGCTCGATCGGCTCCGCCAGCCAGTCCTGCGCGTACTCGACCTGCACCACGCGCACCTCGCCGAGTTCGCCCGCCTCGACCAGTTCGCGCGCGTGACGAACCATCGGATAGCCCGAATACGTATGCGTCAGCGCGAACAGCCGCTTGGTCTCGCGCGCGAGTTTAGCCAGCGCCTGTCCTTCGGCGAGCGACACGGCGAGCGGCTTGTCGCAGATCACGTGAATCCCGGCTTCGAGAAACGCGGTCGCCACCGGTGCATGCAGATGATTCGGCGTGACGATCGCTATTGCGTCGATACCGTCGTCTTTGCGTGCGACTTCGGCCCGCGCCATCTCGCGCCAGTCCGCGTAACTGCGGGCAATGCCGGCTTCTTCCGCACTCGCCTTGGCGCGTTGCGGATCGGACGACAACGCGCCCGCCACCAGTTCGAAACGGTCGTCGAGGCGTGCGGCGATCCGGTGCACCGCGCCGATGAACGCGCCCTGGCCGCCGCCGACCATGCCCAGCCGTAACTTTCGTGTCATGGAAGATGCTCCTTTGATTGATGCGCTCAGGCCCGCGTCGCCACTCGCGTTGACTCGCGCTCGCTGCGACGGCGACGCTCGCTCAGATACCCAGCACGCGCTTCAGTTGCGCTGTATCGACGCCGCTGCCCGCGAAGTCGTCGAACGAATGCTCGGCAACCCGAATGATGTGACGGCGAATGAACTCCGCGCCCTCGCGTGCGCCGTCTTCCGGATGCTTCAGCGCGCATTCCCATTCGAGGACCGCCCAGCCGGGGTAATCGTATTGCGCCATCTTCGAGAAGATCGCGCCGAAATCGATCTGGCCATCACCGAGCGAGCGGAACCGGCCCGGGCGGTCGACCCAGTCGCTATAACTGCCGTAGACACCCGCCTTGCCTGTCGGACGAAACTCCGCGTCCTTCACGTGGAAGACCTTGATGCGCTCGTGATAGATATCGATGAACGAGAGGTAATCGAGTTGCTGCAATACGTAGTGACTTGGATCGAAAAGAATGTTTGCGCGGCGCTGTGCGCCCGCTCCGTTCAGACGCTCAAGAAAGCGTTCGAACGTCACACCGTCGTGCAGATCTTCACCCGGATGCAGTTCGTACGCGACGTCCACGCCGACTTCGTCGAACGCATTGAGAATCGGCGTCCAGCGGCGCGCCAGTTCATCGAAAGCCTCCTCGACGAGACCTGCAGGACGTTGCGGCCACGGGTACACATAAGGCCATGCGAGTGCGCCGGAAAACGACACATGCGTGTCGAGCCCGAGCCGTCGCGAGGCCTGCGCCGCCAGCTTCACCTGCTGGATCGCCCATTCGGTACGCGCCTGCGGATTGCCGCGCACATGCGGGGCCGCAAAACCGTCGAACAGCAGGTCATAGGCCGGATGCACCGCCACCAACTGACCTTGCAGATGTGTCGCCAGCTCGGTGATCTCGACACCGGCGTCGGCGACGACACCCAATAACTCGTCGCAATACGTCTGGCTAGCCGCAGCCTGTTCGAGGTCGATCAGGCGCGGGTCGACCGGCACCTGAATCCCCTTGTAGCCAAGGCTGGCGGCCCAGGTAGCCAGGTTTTGCAGCGAGTCGAAGGGCGCCTTGTCGCCCAGGAACTGGGCCAGATAGATCGCCGGCCCCTTGATGGTCTTCATCGTGTCGCTCCTTCGGTCAAAGGTTGGACCGCGCGCCGTGCAGCGCGCGGCCAGCCCGTTAGAACGGTGAATCCGGGAAGTAGTAGTCCTTTGCATTGTCCTTCGTGACGAGCACCGACGGGATGATCGTCTTCGGCGGCAGCGTCTGGCCCTTCAGACGGGCTTCGGCCGTCAGCTTGATCGCGTCGTAGATGAACTTCGGCGAGTACGTGACGTCCGCATTGATGATCTTGTCGCCGTCCAGCACGCGCTTGATCATCTCTTTCGATCCGGCGCCGCCGAGCACTTCCTTGATGTCCGTGCGCTTCGCCTGATCGATGGCTTTGAGCACGCCCACCGACATATCGTCATCCGCAGACCAGACCGCGTCGATATGCTTGAAGCGCGTCAGGTAGTCCTGCATCACCTTGAACGCGTCGTCGCGATTCCAGTTGGCGTATTTCGCATCGAGCACCTTCACGCCGGGGCAAGCCTTCAACGCTTCGGTGAACGCGCTGTAGCGTTCGTTATCGAGCGTGGTCGGAATGCCACGCAACGCGACGATGTCGCCCTTGCCGTTCAGCGATTTGCAGAAGTACTCACCGGCGATCCTGCCGAAGGCGGTGTTGTCGCCCGCCACGTATGCGTCCTGCGCGCTGGTGTCGGTCAGGCCGCGATCCACCACCGTCACGTAGATGCCCTTTTTCTTCACCTGCGCTACCGGCTGCGTCAGCGAAGCCGATTCATGCGGGAAGATCACCAGTGCAGTGATCTTGTTGACGGTGACCATGTCCTGCAACTGGTTCGCCTGTTCCGGCGCGCTCGCCGAGGTTTTGAGGATCACCTTGAGGTCGGGGTGCGCCTTCTCCATGTCCTCCTTGGCCTTGTTCGCCCACCAGTCGATGCCGCCGGTGAAGCCGTGATCGGCTGTCGGTATCGCCACGCCCAGAATGACCTTGTCGTCGGCACGCGCTGCGCCCGCGGCCCCCAGTATTCCCAACGCCAGCACGCCGGCGCTGATCGCTCGAATGACCTGTTTCATGTTGTGTCTCCTATGTCGACCGGAGTCGGCGCCTGAACGCTTGCTCTGGTCCCATCACGGTTGTTGATCTATGAGGCACTTTCGTGCGCCCGGTTTCCTGCACTGCTTTGGCTGTGCTGCGCTTCCTATGCCCGTGCTGCCCCTGCTGCTGTCGTGCCGCCCCGCCGTCACTGCTTGCCACACCATCGCTTACCGCCGCCCGCGCTGCAAAAACGCCACGACGATAATCACCGCCCCCTGCACCGCCGCGTTCAGATACACGCTGATGATGCTGGTGAGATTCAGAATGTTGGCGATCACCGACAACAGGATCGCGCCAATCACCGTGCCGATCACGCGTCCCTCGCCGCCCTTGAGCGCGGTGCCGCCTACCACCACCGCCGCGATCGCTTCGAGCTCCCATAAGATGCCGGTCGTCGGCGTAGCGGAACCGAGACGCGGTACGTAGAGCACCGTCGCAACGCCAACGCAGATGCCAAGCAGTACGTAGGTAATGATCTTGACGGTATCGACGCGAATCGCGGCATAGCGCGCAACCTGTTCGTTCGACCCGATCGCCTGCACATGCCGCCCAAACGCCGTGCGGTTCAGAATCAGCGTGCCGCCAGCCGCCACGACGAGAAATACCCAGATGGGAACGGGCACGCCAAGCAAACTCGCGTAATACACGGGACTGTAGAGATCGGTTAGCGAGTTGTTGAGCGTGAGCGCACCGCCATCGGCAAGCCACGTGAGCACCGCGCGAAAAATGCCGAGCGTGCCCAGCGTGACGATGAATGGCTCGATACGCCCTTTGGTAATCAACAGACCATGTGCCCACCCAAACAATCCACCGAGGACAAACGCCAGCACGATGCCAATCGCAATGATCGCGAGCGGCGCGAACGTATGTCCACCGACTCCCGCCGACAAACCGTTCATCAGCCAGATCATGCTGCCGGCAATCAACGCCGCCATCGAGCCGACCGACAGATCGATGCCCCCGGAGATGATCACGAAGGTCTCGCCGACCGCGATGATGCCGATGAACGAGGTGCGCGTGAGCACGTTCATCAGATTGTCGACGGTGGCGAAATCGTGATTGAGCAAGGTGCCGGTGACGCACAGCACGATGAGTCCCACGAGCGGCCCCAGCCCATACAGGTGATGCGCGAGACGCATGGCTCGGCCGGATTGTGCAGCTTCAGTGGGTGCCGGTCGCATGGGCGATCAACTCCTCTTCGGTCAGGTGGTCGAGATCGAGCGTGGCCTGCAGCCGGCCCGCGCGCATTACGGCGACGCGATGGCACAGGCCGATCAGCTCGATCAGTTCGGATGAAATAACAATCACCGCACGTCCTTGGGACGCCAGCCGGTGAATCAGGAAATAGATGTCCCGCTTCGAACCGACATCGACGCCGCGGGTCGGCTCGTCGAGCACCACTACGTTCGGGTTCGGCTGCAGGTACTTGGCGAGTGCAAGCTTCTGCTGGTTGCCGCCAGACAGCATCCGCGCACGGCTCGATAGATCGCCAGTGCGAATGCCGAAGTCGCTCACCGCCTGCTTGAGCGCCGCGCGCCCCGCTTTCAGATCGAGCAGCGGATGCGTGTATTGCTCGAGCGTCATCAGCGTGAGGTTGTCCTGCAGGTTCAGGTTGACGTGCAGCGCCTTGCCCTTGCGGTCCTCGCTGAGGTAGGTGAGTCCGTGGCGCATCGCGTCGAGCGGCCTTTTGATTTGCACGGCGTGCCCGCCAATCTCAATGCGCCCCGCAAGGCGGCGGCGCAGACCGAGGATCGCCTCGAAGGCCTCCGTACGTCCTGCACCAACGAGGCCCGCAAAACCGAGCACTTCGCCCGCGCGCACCTCGAAGTTCAGGTCTTCGACCCAATCGGGCACGACAAGGCCTTCGACCTTCAAGGCGACTGAAGCTTCGGCGGACACCGCTGCCTTGTCCGGGAACATATCGGACAGGTCGCGCCCGACCATCAGGTTGGCCATCTGCTGACGGGCGAGCCCTGCTGTCTCGCCACGTGCGACGAAGCGGCCGTCGCGCATCACGATCACCTCGTCGGTGATGTGCTCGACTTCGTCGAGCTTGTGCGAGATGTAGATGATCGTGACGCCGTCGGCCTTCAGCTTCGTCATCAATGCAAACAGGCGCTCGGTTTCGGACGGCGTGAGCGTGGCGGTCGGCTCATCCATGATAAGGAGACGCGCCTTGCGTGACAGCGCCTTGGCGATCTCCACCATCTGCTTTTCGGCGACGATCAGATCGCGCACCTTCGTATCCGGCGTTTTTTTCAAGCCCACCTGAGCGAGGTGACGCGCTGCCTCCGCTCGCATCGCCGCGTCGTCGAGCAGCCAGCCGCGGCGCTTCTCATGGCCCAGATACATATTCTGCGCAATCGTCAGATGCTCCGCCAGGTTGAACTCCTGATGAATCAGCACAATGCCGGCCGCTTCCGCCTCGCGCGAGCTGGCGAACTGCTGCGCCGCGCCGTCGATCAGCAGCGTGCCGGCGGTGGCCGCTTCATACCCGGCGAGGATTTTCATCAGCGTCGATTTGCCCGCGCCGTTCTCGCCGAGCAGACCGTAGATGCGGCCCGGCGTCAGTTCGAAACTCACCCCATGCAGCACGCGCACCGGGCCGAAGTCTTTGCGGATATCGTCAAAGCGTACGGCGAGACTCATGGCTCAGGCACTCCCACGAATCACGAGCCGGTGCGGCAACAGCACGCCGGGCACGCTTGCCAGAGGATTGGCCAGACGCTGAAGCAACAGGCGTGCAGCGGTTTCGCCGAGTTCGCGCATCGGCTGGGCGATGGTGGTGAGCGGCGGATCGATCTGCGCTGCGAGCGAGATATCGTCGAAGCCGACCACGGCGATGTCGTCCGGCACGTGCTTGCCGACGCTGCGCAGGCCGTGGATCACGCCGATCGCCAACGTATCCGACACCGCGAAAATCGCGCTGGGAGCGTCGCGCTGCGCCATCAGCATGGCCGCAGCGGACGCCCCCGCTTCGTAGTCGAGGCTGTTCAGATTCATGCGCCAGCGCTCGTCCGGTGTGATGCCGGCGTCGCGCAACGCGTCGAGATAGCCTTGCTGGCGCTGCCGCGCGTAAAGGTAAGCGACGTCGGAGTTGATCAGGCCGACGCGCCGATGCCCCTGCGCCAACAGATGCCGCACGGCATCGCCGGCGGCCCGGTAGTTGTCGATGCCGACATACGGCACGCCGACCGCCGGATCGAACTCGCAACACGCGACCCACG
>NZ_JAMFSB010000288.1 GCF_026225065.1 Paraburkholderia sp.
TCGGCGTCGAGCGCGAAGTCCACCATCATGATGGCGTTCTTCTTGACGATACCGATCAGCAGCACGATCCCGATGATGCCGATCACGTCGAGATCGCTGCCGGCGATCATCAACGCGAGCAGCGCACCGATCCCGGCCGAGGGCAGGGTGGAGAGAATCGTCACCGGATGGATGAAGCTCTCATACAACACGCCCAGCACGATATACACGGCCACCAGCGCGGCGATCAGCAGGTACACCTCGCTCGAGAGCGAGTCCTGGAACGCCTGCGCCGCGCCCTGCAGCGACGAGGTGATCGACGGCGGCAGATTGACCGCCTGTTCGGCCTCGTGGATCTGCTTCACCGCCGTGCTCAACGACGCATCCTTCGCGAGGTTGAACGAGATGGTGACCGATGGGAACTGCGCCAGATGGCTGATCACGAGCGGCGACTTGACGATCTGGATCTTGGCGATGGCAGACAACGGGACCTGACCGGTGCTGCTGGTCTGGCTCGGCAAGTACAGGTTGCCAAGCGAGCCCACGTTAGGCAGCGATTCCGGCTTGGCGACGAGGATCACGCGGTACTGGTCCGACTGCTGGAAGATGGTCGAGACAATCCGTTGGCCCAGCGCGTCGTAGAGCGCGTTGTCGATGGTCGCCGGGGTGATGCCGAAACGCGCGGCCAGTTGCCGGTTGACTTCGACATTCACGCTCATGCCGTCGGTGTTCATGTCGCTTTGCACATCGGCGAGCGACGGAATCTTCTGCAGGCGCGCAATCAGTTCAGGCACGTACTTCTGGAAGGCCTGCTGGCTCGGTCCGCGCAGCACGAAGCTGTACTGGTTCGGCGAAACCGTGGTGTCGAGCGTCAGATCCTGCTCCGGCTGCATAAAGAGCTTGATGCCGGGCACATTGGCGACTTCCGTCTGCAGGCGCCGCGCGATTTCCTGCGCGGTGTCCGAACGCTTGTCGTGGTCGCGCAGATTGATCAGGAAGCGGCCATTGTTGAGCGTGGAGTTGGTGCCGTCGATTCCCACATACGAGGTGAGGGAGACCACATCGGGATCCTTCAGGATCTGATCGGCGAGCGCGCTCTGGCGTGTCACCATCGCCTTGTAGGACACCGAGTTGTCGGCCACGCTGATGCCCTCGATTACGCCGACGTCCTGCACCGGGAACAGGCCCTTCGGAATCACGATGTACAGAACGGCGGTCAGCACAAGGGTGAGGACGAACACCAGAAGCGTGAGCACCTGGTGATCGAGCACCCAGCGCAGGCCCTTGTCGTAGGCGGCGAGTGTCTTGTCGAAGAGGCCTTCGCTAATCCGCTCGAAGCGGCTCGGATGGCGTTCGGCCTGGGCACGCAAGAGCCGCGCGCACAGCATCGGCACGACAGTCAGCGAGACCACGGCCGACAGCACGATGGTGACCGCGAGCGTCACCGCGAATTCGCTGAAGAGGCGCCCGATCACACCGCCCATGAAGAGCAGCGGAATCAGCACGGCGATCAGCGAGATGGTGAGCGAGAGAATCGTGAAGCCGATCTGCCCGGCGCCTTCGAGTGCCGCTTCCAGTGGCGTTTTGCCTTCTTCCAGATAGCGCACGATGTTCTCGATCATCACGATCGAGTCGTCGACCACGAAGCCGGTCGCGATGATCAACGCCATCAGCGAGAGGTTGTCGATCGAGTAGTTCAACTGGTACATCACGGCCAGCGTGCCGATCAACGATACCGGCACCGAGATGCTCGGGATGATCGTGGCCGGCACGTTGCGCAGGAACACGAAGATCACCGCCACCACCAGCACGATGGCGAGTATCAGTTCGATGGCTGCGTCGGAGACCGACGAGCGGATCACGCCGGTACTGTCCGAGACAACCGTGACCTTCATGCCTGCCGGCAGCGTCGATTCGAGCTGCGGCAATTCCTTCATGATCTGGTTGACGGTAGCGATCACGTTCGCGCCCGGCTGGCGCTGCACGTTGAGCACGATCGCGGGCGTGCCGTTATACCAGGCGCCGCGCTCGACGTCCTGGGCGGCCGAGGTCACGCGGGCGACGTCGCGCATGAACACTGGCGAGCCGTTCTGGTAGGCGATCACCGTGTTCAGGTAGTCCTTCGGATCGGAGATCTGGTCGTTGCCGTTGATCGTGTAGTCGAGGTCCGGACCGTCGAAATTACCCTTCGGCTGACTGACGTTGACGAAGCTGAGGAGGGTGCGCAGATCGTCGATATTCAGGCCGTAGGCGGCCAGCTTTTGCGGGTCGGCTTCGACCCGGATGGCCGGCACGTTGCCGCCACTGGTGGTCACGACACCCACGCCCGAGACTTCCGAGATCTTGGTGCCGAGGCGGTTGTTGGCGGCGTCCTCGAGTTGCGTGAGCGACATCGAGCTGGAGGTGACCGCGAGCGTCAGGATCGGCTGGTCGGCCGGGTTGACTTTGGCGTAGGTCGGCGGCGCGGGCAGGCCGGCCGGCAGGAAGCTGTTGGCCGCGTTGATGGCCTGCTGGACGTTCTGCTCGGCGACGTCCAGGTTCAGCGACAGGTCGAACTGCAGCGTGATGACCGAGGCGCCATCCGAACTGTACGAGGTCATCTGCTGCAGGCCTGGGATCTCGCCCAGTTGCACCTCGAGTGGCGCGGTCACCGTGGTGGCCATTACGTCCGGACTCGCGCCCGGATAGAAGGTCTGCACCTGGATAGTCGGATAGTCGACGTTAGGCAGCGAAGAGACCGGCAGCACGCGTACCGCGACGAGGCCAACCAGCACCATGGCGATCATCAGCAGCAGCGTAGCTACGGGTCTAAGAATAAACAGACGGGAGATATTCATCGGCGAGTGGATCCGCGTCTACGAAGCTGCGTCGGCGGAGGCGGCGCTTGCCCCCGAGGCACCGCTTTGGCCGTGCTTATGATGGCCATGGGCGCCGCTCGCGGCTCCCGCTGCCGCGGCCGATGACGAGTCCGCGTCCGAAGCTGATGCTGCGCTGCCCGAGGCGGGCTTTGCGGCAGCCGCCTTGATCGGCGCGCCATCGCTCAGCCGGTCGGTGCCGTCCGTCACGACGATGTTGCCAGCCGAGAGCCCCGCTGTAATGACCGTGTTCTTGCCGTCGCTCGGTCCGAGCGTGACCTTATGGACGGAGACCGTGTTGTTGGCATTCACGAGATACACGTAGTCGCCAGGCGCGCCCGTCTGCACGGCCGGGGTCGGCACCAGCACGGCATTCTGCATCGTATCGACCAGCAGCTTGACGTTGACGAACTCGTTGGGGAACAGCACTTCGTCGTCATTGGCGAAGGTGGCCCGCAAGGTGACCGTGCCAGTGGCCGTGGCCATCTGGTTGCTCGCCGCGTACAGCGTGCCGACAGCGATCTGCTTCGAGTTGTCGCTGCTGAAGGCGGTGACCGGCAGGCTGGCGCCCGAACCCATGCGTTGCAGCACCGCGGCGAGCGAGTCCTGTGGCACGGTGAACTGCACCGTGGTGGGCTTCATCGTCGTGATGACGACGATGCCCGGCGAGGACGAAGCCGTGACGTAGTTGCCCGGATCGACGAGGCGCAGGCCGACGCGTCCGGAAACCGGCGCGGTGATATGGCAGTAAGCGAGGTCGAGCTGGAATTGCGCGATGTTCGCCTGATCCGACTTGACCGTGGCCTCATCCTGCTGGACGAGGAACTGCTGGTCGACAAAGGTCTGCTCGGCGATCGACTTGTGCTCGTTCAACTGTTCAAAACGCGCGAGATCGGAGCGAGCCTGGGCGAGCGAGGCCTTGTCCTTCGCGAGCGCCGCCTGGGCCTGCTGCAAGTCGATCTCATACTGACGCGGATCGATCTGGGCGAGGAACTGGCCTTTCTTGACGTCCTGGCCTTCCTGATAGCCGACTTCAGTCAGGTAGCCGCTCAGTTGCGGCAGCACAGTCACGGTTGCGGTAGGCGTTACGGTGCCCAGTTCGCTCAGGGTCACGGGCATCGAGCCGAGGGTCGCGTTGGCAACGGTCACCACTTGCGGGGCCGCGCCGCGGGCGGGTTTCTTCTGCCCGAGGATGTGCATAACCACGAGCGCGACCAGCGCCAGCACTATGACCGCGACCAGGATGATCCTGACGCGCGAGCGCTTGGGCTGCGTGGACACGGCTTCGCTCATATCAATCTCCGAAAACGGGTGTTGCGTTTGATGATAGGTCTGGCCTGGCCAACGTGGGCAAGGCCGGCAAGAACTACTCGCGCCTGTTTGCGCAACCGGTTCAATTGTCCGGTTAGCGGCCGCAGGCCAAGGTGAAAAAGAGAGATTTTCCACAACTGCGGAAAAGTGCCACGTTTACTGCGCGTTGTCACCATCCAACGATCCCTTTCTTTCTGTTTGATGAAGACGGCAGCCAAAGCCGGCGAAAAGCCCCGGCTCATGAAGACCCTGGCTGCGGCGTGCCCTCGGGCACGAACAGATAACCGCGGCCGCGCACCGTCTGAATGAAGCGCGGCGCGGAGGGATCGGCTTCGAGGATGCGGCGCAGGCGCCACACCTGCACGTCGATGCCGCGGTCGGTGCCGTCGTATTCCGGACCGTGCAGCAGCTCGATCAGGCGTTCGCGGGTCAGCGCATGCATCGGATTGTCGACGAACACGCGCAATAACGCGAACACGCTATCCGCCAGCATCAGCGGGCGGCCACGTTGCATCAGCGTGCGCGACTGAAAGTCGAGCGTAAAGGCGCCGAAGGCAAACGGCTCGCGCTGTTCGGGCGCCGCTGCCGAGGGCTGCGTGCGGCGCCGCAGCACAGCCTGCACGCGGGCGAGCAACTCGCGCGGATTAAACGGTTTGGCGAGAAAATCGTCTGCGCCCAGTTCGAGACCTTTGATTCTATCCGCGGCGTCGGCCTTCGCCGTCAGGATGATGACCGGAATGTCGTCGCCGGTGGCGCGCAGTTTGCGCAGCGCGGTCAGGCCATCGATGTCCGACATCATCAGGTCGAGGACGATCAGATCGGGACGTTCGCGTTCGAGCCGACGCTCGAGCGAACTCGCGTCGTGCAGCACAGAGACCTCAAAGCCCACTTCGCCCAGATAGATGCGCAACAGGTCGCGCAGATCGGCGTCATCGTCGACAACCAGAATTTGAATAGCCATGCGCAGGAGTTTAATGTGCCGAGGCCCGCTTGCCGTGCCCTGCAGCCTTCAAAGACATTGCGAGGAGTTACGGAGA
>NZ_JAMFSB010000033.1 GCF_026225065.1 Paraburkholderia sp.
CCCCAACTCATAGGCACCACCGAGCGACACGGTTACGCGCTGATCGTGATCGAGGAACACCCAGTTATTGGCGATAAATGCGAGCTCGGCCGCGGTGAAGTTGAACTGCGCGGAATCGACGTCCTTGCCCTGGGCCTTGCTATACGCCAGGTTCAGGTACGCGGAGACGTTGCCCTGCTTGTAGTTGGTGGTGAATTCGAGTCCGTAGACGCGGCCGTACTGGTAATTGAACGGGGTATTGATCAGCGCGGTGCCGAACTGGCCTTCGTCGAGCAGGTTTTTCGCGATCTTGTAGTAAGCGTCGAGGCCGATGGTCAACGCGGGCGTGATGCGCTGCGTCACGCCGATGTCGAAATAGTCGCTGCGCTCGGGCTGCACCGGGCTGTCCGCGGACACCTGGCTCTGATTGGTTGTGCCGATGAAACGGGAGACCGTAGTACCAGAGACCAGTTCGAAATCGGGTGGCGTGAAGTAGCGCGAGTAACCGGCGTGCAGCGTGGTGGCGTTGGTCGGCTCGAATACGAGGCCGATACGCGGGCTCAACTGGCTGGCGTGCACGAACTCGTCCATGCCGTCGTAACGCAGACCGTAGTTCAACGTCAGCTTGCTATTGAGCTTCCATTCGTCCTGCAGGTACGCGCTATACAGATAGCCAGTGTTGGCACCCGCGTCGCTGATGTTGAATGGGACATCCGAGCTCTGATTGCCGTTGGCGTCGGTAGGGAAAACGGAAACATTGTCGCTGAAGACGGCGTGCTCCTGTTCGACCCACACGCCGCCCCGTAGCGTGTGTGCGTCGTTGAGCCGGAACGTCGTATCGGCCTGCACGCCCTCGGCCTGGTTGCTGCGGAAGTCGGTCGAGGCCACCCCGTTGAACATCAGATCGCCGATGGGGTCCGGATTGAACTGGGTCCGCGTATAGCGCGTGAACAGCGACACCTGATAGTCGAGCGCGCCGCCATTGGTGCCCTGCAACGCTAGCACTCCGAAGTTGTTCAGCTCCGATTGCGTTTCGTTCAGATCGGCGGAGTTGAAGGTCGTGTGACCGGCAAGTGCGAAATTGGTCGGCAGGTTCGGCGTGTTTGGCAACTGGAACTGATTGGCGGCCGTGCCCACCATCAACGTCACCCGTGTGAGCGGGTTGATGATGTACGACAGGTAGCCGAAGCCATTACCCTGGCGCGTGTGGTCGTGTATCGGACTGCCGTCTGCAGTCGGCGCCTCGATGCCGAGGTTGTTCACGCCAAGCGTACCGGTGAAGAAATAGCTGAGCGCGCCTTCCGATCCGTAGACGTCGGCGCTGCTCTGCAGCGTCTGATGGCTGCCGCCATAGACATCGACCGAGCCGCCGTTGCCGAGATCGCCCGACTTGGTCGTGATGTCGACAATGCCCGCCGTCTTGTAGCCATACTGCGCCGGAAGCGCACCGGTGATGAGGTTGACCTGGTCGACGATGTGCGTATCGAGCGACTGTCCAAAGCCGCTGATCGGTTCCGGGATGATGATGCCGTTGATCCGGTATTGCAGGTCCGCGTGGTCGCCGCGCACGTGGAGCTGGCCATACGAATCGTTGGCGACGCCCGGCGCCTGCAGCAATACCTGGTTGATCGGCGTGTTGTCCCCTTCCGGCAGCGCCTGGATGTCCGCCTGCGTGAAGCGGTAGACGCTCGCGCCGACGTCCGGCTGCAGGCCATTGCGGGCCTCGTTCAGGCGCTGTGCCTGAACGTTGACATCGATTGCACTGCCTTTTTCGAGCGCGACCTTCAGCGCGGGGGGCGTGCTGCCGTCAACGGTGGCGATGCTGGTATTCGCCCCGAAGCCCTTCGCATTGACGGTGACTGCGTAGGTGCCAGGCTGGACGTCGGGCAGCGCGAAACGGCCGTCGTCGCCGGTGTGCGTTTGCGCGAGGGTGTGGCCATCGGCGTCCTGAATCGACACCGCGGCGTTGTCGACCGCATGCCCCTGGGTGTCGGTGACGGTGCCGGTCAGCGGGGTGCCTGCGGGGGCGGCGAGCACGTGGAGCGAAACCGTCTGCGCAAACAGCAGCAACGCGGCACGCGAGATGAGTATGTGATGTTTCATGTTCTTGTTGTGCGAGTGGATGATCCTCTTGTCGCGCCGGACTGGCCGTACTTAGCGGTATGCGCCGTGTTTCAGGCGTGGGTCCCGTCTGCGAATTGCGAGATGTTATAACATAACAAATTATTTATGCAACCGCGGATTCGAATCTGTGGCTGGGGGAGCCGAGCGGACAGGCGCACCTGGCTGCCGCGAAAGCGCAGACGTGGTACGTTGGCGAACAGCTTATTTCCAGGGGGACGGGTGGTGACGGCTACAAACAAGATTGCGCTGGTCACGGGCGCGGGCAGCGGCATTGGCCTTGCGACGGCACGCAGGCTTCTTCAGAACGGTTACAGCGTGGTGCTGGCAGGACGCCGGCAGGCGCCGCTCGATGCGCTTGCCGACGAGGCGCGGCAACGCGGCGAGGACGCGCTCGCTGTTCCGTGCGACGTGAGCGACGCCGCGAGTGTCGCTGCGCTGTTCGACACGATCCGTGAGCGCTATGGACGCCTCGATGTGCTGTTCAACAACGCGGGACGCGGTGGGCCACCGGTCGAGATCGACGAGCTCAGCGTTGAAGACTGGCGCGCGGTGGTCGACATCAATCTGAACGGCGTCTTTTTTTGCACGCGCGCGGCTTTCGGCATGATGAAAGCGCAGAGCCCGCGCGGCGGACGCATTATCAACAATGGTTCGATCTCGGCGCACGCGCCGCGTCCGAACAGCATTGCGTATACGTCGACCAAGCACGCCATTACCGGTCTGACGAAATCCGTCTCGCTCGATGGCCGCAAGTACGACATCTGCTGCGGTCAGATCGATATCGGCAATGCGGCCACGGAGATGGCCGCGCGGATGGCGACCGGCGTGCCGCAGGCCAACGGCGAGATCGTGATCGAGCCGCTGATGGATGTCGAACTGGTTGCCGATGCCGTATTGCATATGGCGAACCTGCCATTGTCGGCGAACGTGCAGTTCATGACGATCATGGCGAGCAAGATGCCGTTCGTCGGACGCGGATGACGCAGGCGGTATGGCGCGGCGCTCGGCCTGCACGCCGCGCGCCGGATCAACTTATACTGGCTGATCCCATGTCACCCGGATGCAGACGTGCCTCAAGCTTCGCCGAAGGACAAACTGCGCGACAGGCCGCAGAACCACCCGCTCGACGATCCACCCCCGGTTGCGCCTGTGCGTCCCGGCCTCGACGATTGCTGTCATAGCGGCTGCAACCCCTGTGTCTTCGATCTGTACGACGACGCCCTTGAACGCTATCAGGCGGCGCTTGCGGAGTGGCAGGCACGGCAGCGCCGCGAGCCTCGGCAGCGCCGTCAGCCGAAAAACCGCTCATGACCGACCTCCAGCCCGCCCTCATCGAAACGCCCGCGCTCGACGATCTGCATGACTTCGTGCAGCGTCATCCGCGTCTGTTCGTGCTGTCGGGCGCGGGCATCAGCACCGATTCCGGGATTCCCGGCTACCGCGACGAGAACGGCGAATGGAAACGCTCGCCGCCGATCACCTTGCAGGAATTCCTCGGCTCGCTGGCGTCGCGGCAGCGTTACTGGGCCCGCAGCATGATCGGCTGGCCGGTGGTGGCGCAGGCCCAGCCGAATGACGCGCATCGCGCGCTTGCAAGGCTCGAAGCCGCGGGGCATGTGCCGACGCTTGTGACGCAGAACGTCGACGGGCTGCATCAGCGTGCGGGCAGCAGCGAAGTGATCGAACTGCACGGCAGCATCGGCGCGGTGACATGCCTCGATTGCGGGACACGGCATGCGCGCGCGGCGATCCAGCAGACGCTCGAAGCCGACAACCCGGCGCTGCTCGACGTGGTCGCCGAACCGGCCGCCGACGGCGACGCTCACCTCGAATGGCACGATCTCGGCGGCTTCCGCATTCCGCCGTGTCCGAATTGCGGCGGCCTGCTGAAGCCTTCGGTGGTGTTCTTCGGAGAGAACGTGCCGCGCGCGACCGTCGACGACGCCACGCGCGCGCTCGAGGCGGCGGACGCGATGCTGGTGGTGGGGTCTTCGCTGATGGTCTACTCGGGTTACCGCTTCTGTGTCTGGGCGCAAAAGATGGGCAAGCCGATTGCCGCGATCAACCTGGGACGCACGCGCGCGGATCCCTTGTTGACGTTGAAAGTCGCGGCGCCGTGCGCGGAGACGCTGACCGCGCTGGCTGCGCGTCTTGCGCTCGATTGAGGCGCTTGCCGCCTGTTTTGCGCCTGGATTGAGCCCCGGTCAAGCCCGGATTGCGCTTCGATTTCGCCTCAATCGGGCCCGAAGCACGCCCGAACCGCCTCCGGATCGTCGATAATGGAAAGCCGTTTGCCGCGCCGCAACTGTCCTCGCTACGCGAACGTCCGCGACGAACCAGCTTTGCATGAGACCCGAGTAAGAGCTTCGCACTAACTCGGGTCGACACAGGAACGCCCATGCTGACGACCATCGAACAACTCGAGACGATCTACGGCCAGCCGCACGAGCGCGCGGTGCGCAAAGAGATTCCTTACGTCAACGAGGACTACCGCGCGTTTATCGAATTCGCGCCGTTTGTCGTGCTGGCCACAGCTGGGCCGGAGGGGCTCGACTGCTCGCCGCGCGGCGACGCGGCCGGTTTCGTGCGCATCATCGACGAACGGACGCTGGCGATTCCCGATCGTCCCGGCAACAACCGCATCGACAGCCTGCGTAACATCATCGTCGAGCCGCGTCTCGCGTTGCTGTTCGTCGTGCCGGGCGTCGGCGAGACCTTGCGGGTCAACGGCCGCGGGCGGATTTCCAATGATGCGGCGCTGCTTGAAAGCTTCGCCGTCGAAGGCAAGCTTCCGCGTACCGTGCTGCTGGTCGACGTCGACGCTGTGTATTTCCATTGCTCGAAGGCGCTCGTTCGCTCCAGACTGTGGGAACCGGAGTGCCATGTGGAGCGCTCGCGTCTGCCGAGTGCTGGCGCGATCCACCGGCGTATTAACGGCCAAACTTTCGACGCACTCGCCTACGACCTCGAGTTAGCCGAAAGAGTGCGCACCACCCTGTACTAAGATCCTGCCTCCAATGAGCAATTCATCTACTTCCGACTCACGTCAGCATGCCCCAGCCGCCGAACGCAATCGCAATCCGATCCTTGCCGTCCTGCGGCAGGTGTTGCCGACGAGCGGCCTCGCGCTTGAGATTGCCAGCGGCAGCGGCCAGCACGTGACGCATTTCGCGGCAGCGCTGCCGGACCTCGTCTGGCAACCGAGCGATCCCGATGCGGGCTCACGCGCGTCGATCGCGGCGTGGACCGCTGACAGCGGTCTGACGAATATCCGGGCGCCGCTCGCACTGGACGTCGAGCATGGCCCGTGGGGCATCGATTCGGCACAGGCGTTGATCTGCATCAACATGATCCATATTTCGCCATGGACTGCCACTCAGGGGTTATTCGACGGAGCAGCCCGCTTGCTGGGCAGCGGCGGTGTAATGTATCTATACGGGCCGTACCGGCGTCACGGGGCGCACACCGCGCCCAGCAACGAAGCTTTCGATCAGCAGTTGCGCGATCGCAATGCCGCGTTCGGCGTGCGCAACATGGAAGCGGTGGTGGCGCTCGGCGAGGCGCAGGGGTTTGTCTGCGGCGAGCCGATCGCGATGCCCGCCAACAATTTCAGTCTGGTGTTCACGAAACGCTAGCGCGCAACGCGGGTCTGAACCGGGAAGCTCACTAACGAGCGGCAATCGGCCATTTCTTTTATGCTTTCATCCTCGACGCCCCGTCGGCGGCAATTTGGGCGCGGCGTCTCGACAATTCGGAATCTGGAGAATTCAAATGGGCAAACAGGCAATCGGCGTAGTGGGGCTAGCGGTCATGGGCCG
>NZ_JAMFSB010000289.1 GCF_026225065.1 Paraburkholderia sp.
CTCCGGCAAGGTGCTGACCGGCGGTGTGGACGCCAACGCGCTGCAACGTCCGAAGCGCTTCTTCGGCGCGGCCCGTAACATCGAGGAAGGCGGTTCGCTCACCATTATCGGCACGGCGCTGATCGAAACCGGCAGCCGCATGGACGACGTGATCTACGAAGAGTTCAAGGGCACCGGCAACATGGAAGTGCACCTCGAGCGCCGTCTGGCTGAAAAGCGCGTCTACCCGTCGATCAACCTGAACAAGTCCGGCACGCGTCGCGAAGAACTGCTGATCAAGCCCGAAGTTCTGCAGAAGATCTGGGTGCTGCGCAAGTTCATTCACGACATGGACGAAGTCGAGTCGATGGAATTCCTGCTCGACAAGATCCGCCAGACGAAGAGCAATTCCGAGTTCTTCGACATGATGCGGCGCGGTGGCGGCAGCTGATAGCCGGCGCGCTGCAGTACGCAACGCGCCGCGCGCCAAAAAACCGCCCGCCTTTCTCGCGGGCGGTTTTTTTTCGCCCTCGCCCTCGCCGGATTTCCCACCTTCGAAGCCAGATTGCCTGGCGTGAAATCCTCTGGTTTTCACGACTACACGGTGTGCGTACCTCATTGCAGAGGAACGCGATCAGGTCGAACCGCCGAGCAAGGCAAAGTACCACCTCAACATATACGTGAACGTTCACGTTGCACTACAATACGCACACCACCTTCACACCGCTGCACGCCCTCATGTCAAAGGACCGCCCCATCCTGCTCACCGTGCGCGACGCCGCCGAGCGACTGAACGTCACGCCGCGCACGCTCAAGTACTACGAGGAACGCGGGCTCGTTTCGCCCACGCGCAGCGAGGGACGCTACCGCCTCTACGACGAAGATGACCTCGAGCGTTTCGCCCGCATCCTGCGACTGCGTTCGCTGGGTTTCTCCCTGCACGGCATCACCGAAATGCTCAAGCGCCCGCTCGAACCGGATGAAAGCGGCAGCAACCGCTTTTCCACCGAGTCGCTGCAAGAGATTCGGGACGCACTCACGCAACAGATCAATGCGTTCGACACACGCATCGAAGCCATGCGTCGTGAATTGAAAGAGGCGCAAACGCTGAAGAGCGAACTCGGCCATGACCTCGACTACGTCGAGCGGCGCCTCGCCGGCGAGAACGCCGACACCTTGCTCAAACAACGCCGCGAAGCGCACGCAAAGCGTTCGCCGAAAAAGCCCAAAACACCGGACGAACCGGTATGAGTGCCGCGTCAACCCGCGTCGCACTGTTTAGCGTCGAAAAACTGCGTGGCGACTTCTTCCCCTGGGTGCTGGCCGTCGTCACCGGCCTCGACTATTTCGACAACGCCATCTTCTCGTTCTTCACGAGCTACATCGCCGGCGGCGTCAATGCGTCGCCCGACGAACTCGTATGGTCCTCGAGCGCCTATGCCGTGGCCGCGGTACTCGGCATCCTGCAACAGCAATGGTGGGTCGAGCGCTTCGGCTACCGTCGCTATGTGGCCGGCTGCATGCTGCTGTATTCGGCGGGCGCCGTCGCCGCGGCGTTGTGCGAAACCTCCTTCGAACTCGCGTTCGCGCGCGGCTTTCAGGGCTACTTCATCGGCCCGATGATGGGCACCTGCCGCATCCTGATCCAGATCAGTTTCACGACACAACAACGCCCGGTTGCCACGCGGGCCTTTCTGCTTTTGATCGTGCTGAGCAGCGCGCTCGCGCCGCTTGTCGGCAGCCAACTGGTCGCGCATTTCGACTGGCGCGCGCTATTCGCCTGCACCGCACCGGTGGGCGTCCTGTTCGCCGTGCTGGCATTGCTCGCGTTGCCGGACTCAGGCGATCGCCAGCCCGAAGAACGCGGCTCGGCGCACTTCTGGCCATATCTGATTTTCGCGTTCGCACAAGGCGCACTGCAAATCGTCATGCAACAGTTGCGCTTCCAGCTGTTCACCAGTTCGCCCGGGCTGATCCTGCTGACTGTCCTTGGCATCTGCGCTCTCGCCTGGTTTGCGTATCACCAATGGCACGAGCCGAACCCGCTCGTCCGCCTGCACGCCTTGCGCGAGAAGACCTTTCAGGCCGGCATCGTGCTCTACATGTTCTATTACTACCAGTCGACCGCTTTCAGCTATCTGATCTCGCGTTTCCTCGAAAGCGGCCTCGGCTATCCCGTGGAGAACACGGGGCGCCTCGTCGGCGTGACCTCACTGATTTCAGCCAGCGCGTTGTTCGTTTATCTGCGCTACTCGAAGCTGCTGCCGCGCAAAAAGTGGATCATCGTGCCGGGCTTCGCGCTCGCCGCCTTCGCCGCAGCGTGGATGACGCGCATGGAGCCCGGCGTCAGTGAGAGTGCCCTGCTAGTGCCGTTGCTGCTGCGTGGCCTGCTGTTACTGTTTATCGTGCTGCCGGTTGCCAATCTGACGTTTAGAATCTTCGCTATCGAGGAATTCACGCACGGCTACCGGCTTAAGAATATCGTGCGGCAATTGACGATCTCGTTCGCCACGGCGTCCATGATCATCATCGAGCAGCACCGTGAGGCGCTGCATCAGGCGCGCCTCGCCGAGTTCGTCAATCCGTTCAACCCGGTGTTCCAGAACACGCTCGCGGTACTGACCAATGGTTTTGCCGCGAGCGGCCGCTCGCTCGCCGAGGCGCACGCGCTGGCGATCGGACAGATCGCCCGGACGGTTGCGCAGCAGGCAAGCTTTCTGACTTCGCTCGATGGTTTCTATTACCTTATTGGCGTAGCGGTCTGCGGTGGAATCTTCGCCGCGTGGCAAAAACAGATCGACTGAGCGATGTTATCGAAACTCACTAACTGGTTTGACTCGCGCCGCCGCGAGCGCGCACTGCGCGATCATGCGATCGAAGATCCGCTCTGGCAGGCCACGCTTGCCGGCTTGCCTTTCCTCGCCCATCTGGATGCAGAAGATCTCGTGCGGCTGCGCGAACTGAGCAGCCTGTTCATCGCGCAAAAGGAATTCTCCACCGCGCATGGACTCGAACTGACCGACCCAATGACCGTCGCGATCGCCGCTCAGGCCTGCCTGCCAGTGCTGAACCTCGGACTGGACCTGTATCGCGGATGGGTCGGCGTGATCGTCTACCCGGGCGAGTTCGTGATACGCAAAACGGTCGAGGACGAAGACGGCGTCGTGCATGAGATCGAGCACGACGCCAGCGGCGAAGCCTGGGAAGGCGGTCCTGTCGTCCTCTCGTGGGAGGACGCGCAGATGACGGACGGGACGGACGCGTACAACGTCGTGATCCACGAATTCGCCCACAAGATCGACATGCTGACGGGCGAAGCCGACGGTCACCCGCCGCTGTTCCGGCGCTGGCATGCCCCGCTCGATGCCACCGCATGGGCCGATGTCTTCGACCATGCCTACGATCACTTCTGCAACCGCGTCGATGCGGTCCCCGAGCGCCGCTGGGCGCGCTTCGAGCGGGAATCGCTGATCGACCCGTATGCAGCGGACCATCCATCGGAATTTTTTGCCGTTTGCAGCGAGGCGCTATTTGTCCAGCCGCACGCCTTCGAAGCCGAGTATCCGGAGCTGTACCGGCTGCTGGCCCGCTATTACCGGCAGGATCCAGCCCGGGTGGGCGTGCTGCAGGAGCAAACTGGCTAGCACGGACCCGCCGCTCAGCGAAACCGCCCGTCAGCTGGCGAAAAACCTCCCCAAAAGTCGTCAACCGACTGATTTTCTGGCATAATCGCCGTTTTTCGACCTTAGGCAAGTGGCTCGCGCCAAAATGCTTTCGCGAATCCAACAAAGATTTGCGGCTGCACGCGGGTTGGCTACCGCCAGACTAGAGGATTTACCATGAAAGAAGGCATTCACCCCGATTACCGCGAAGTCCTGTTCGTCGATATGTCGATCGACTTCAAGTTTGTGACCCGCTCGACCATCCAGACGCGCGAAACCGGCGAATTCGAAGGCAAGACCTACCCGCTCGCCAAGATCGAAGTGTCGTCGGAATCGCATCCGTTCTACACGGGTCAGCAAAAGATCATGGACACGGCAGGCCGCGTCGAGAAGTTCAACAAGAAGTTCGGCACGCGCGCTACCGGCAAGGCAGCGAAGTAATACTCGCGTCGTCACTGGCCGCAGGCCGGACGGGTGCCCAGGCACCAGCACAGAAGGGCAGCGTAAGCTGCCCTTTTTTGTCACCGGGTTTGTCACCCGATGTACGGCAACCGGGCCGCCAACGCGCGACGACCACGCAACAACCACACGACATCACGCGCGTCCACTCAGCGCTCTATCCGGACGTTCACTGCATGGTTACAGCACTTCGCACAACGTTGCGCTCTGTTACTGGTCGTGACGCGCGCCGTGCGCCACGTCTACAATGCCGGATGCCACGAATCGGCCATGCTACCGGGCACCCTGCCCCGCGCCGGCCGACGCGCTTATCCGAGATCAACAAATCCGCATGAGATCAGTCGTTCGCCTCACTGCATCCGCCACAAGCGCCCTACCGCGCTGGCTGTTGCTGACCCTCAGTATTGTCTACGCCGCGTTCGGCCTGTTCGGCCGCGATCCGTGGAAGAACGAGGATGCGGCCGGTTTCGGCGTCATGTGGACGATGGCCAAGGGCAACGCCCACGACTGGCTGTTTCCCAACCTGGTCGGCAAATACCTCACGGATAACGGGCCACTCGGCTACTGGCTCGGCGCCAGTTCGATCCGCGCGCTGGCGCCGTGGGTCGATGCCAGCGATGCTTCGCGCGTCTTTACCGCGCTGCTGTTTTGCGGGGCCTGTGCGTTCGTCTGGTACGCGGCCTATCTGCTTGGTCGCCGCCCCGAGGTTCAGCCGTTCAAATACGCGTTCGGCGGCGAGCCGGAACCGCGTGACTACGGCCGTACGCTGGCCGACGGCGCGCTGCTGATCCTGCTCGCCTGCTTCGGCCTTGCCGAACGCGGCCACGAAACCACGCCGCAACTCGCACAGTTCATCTGCATCGCGATGCTCGTCTACGGCCTGGTGCGGATGATCGACAAGCCGATCCAGGGCTCGCTGGTATGGGGCCTCGCACTCGGCCTCGTCGCACTGGCAAGCAACCCCGTGCTGGTAGCCGCGTTGCTGGTCGGCACGCTCGCGATGACAATCGTCGTGCCCGAGACACGCACGCGCTGGCTCCTGCTTGCGGGCTTGCCGGTCGCCCTCGTGCTGTCGCTGTCGTGGCCAGTGGCGGCCCTCTCCGCCTACCCCGACGATGCCGTCTGGTATCTCAATCAGTGGGTGAGCACCAGTCTCAATGCCTTTGCCGGGCCGCCCGGTTCCGTGGCCCGCTACGCGCTGAAAAACCTGCCGCTCTTCACCTGGCCCGCCTGGCCGCTGGCGATCTGGTCGTGGTTCAGCTGGTCCGGTCTGCGGCGCGCGCCGCACGTCGCAATTCCGGTCTCGGTGATCACGCCGCTGCTGATCCTCGTCGTGCTGCAGAGCCATCAGACCAACCTGCTGTTCATGCTGTTGCTGCCTGCCCTCGCGGTGCTCGCGACGTTCGCGCTGCCCACGCTCAATCGCGGCACCATCAATGCGATCGACTGGTTTGCGCTCCTCAGCTTCACGATCCTCGGCAGCACTGTCTGGCTCTTCTGGATCGCGGGTCTCACCGGCTTCCCGGCGCCGCTCGCCCGCAATATGGCGCGCTATGCGCCGGGGTTCGTCCCGCAGTTCAAGATGCTGTCGTTCGTCTGCGCAGTCGCGGTGACCGTGTGCTGGTTCGTGCTGGTCCGCTGGCGCCTCGCACGTCATCCGAAAGTGCTGTGGCGCAGTGTGGTGCTTTCGAGCGCCGGCACGACGCTGATGTGGGTGCTGGTGATGACGCTGTGGCTGCCCATCATCAACTACAGCCGGACCTACAAAGACGTGGCCGAGCAGATTGCCAGCCACCTGCCGGACGACTATAGCTGCATCTCGCCGGTACGCCTTGGCAACGCGCAGATCGCGACGTTCGCCTACTTCGGCCACATGCATTTCGCGTTCGATCAAGACTGCGATGTGATCCTGCGCCAGGACAGTCAGGACTACGGGGACCCCAGTGCGATGTCGAATTTCGTCTGGAAGCTGGTGTGGGAAGGCCGCCGGGTTGCCGACCGCGACGAACGCTTCCGTCTGTATGTGCGCATCGACCGTCCGAAGCCGCCCGTCACCCACCGCGCCTGGCGCCCGAGACACGGCGCCGCGGCCTCTGCGAACTGACGATGTTCGCCGATGTGCGCAAAATCGCCGGGCTCGCGTGGCCCGTGCTGATTGGCCAGTTGGCCATCATCGCCTTCGGCGTCATGGACACGGCGATGGTCGGACGCTATTCGGCGGTCGATCTTGCGGCGCTCGGCCTCGGCTCGTCGATCTACATCTCGGTCTATATCGGCCTGACCGGCATCCTCACCGCGCTGCAGCCGATCGCGGGCCAACTCTATGGCGCGCGCCAATACCCTGAGATCGGCGAGCAGGTGCGCCAGTCGCTATGGCTCGCCTTCGCGCTGATGATCATCGGCTTCCTGATCCTGTATTTCCCCGGTCCTCTGCTGCATCTCGCACGCGTCCCGGCCGCGCTCTATGAACGCACGCTCGCCTATCTGCAGATCCTCGCGTTCGGCCTGCCGGCAGGTCTCGTGTTTCGCGTCTACGGTTCGCTCGCCAACGCGGTCGGCAAACCGCGGCTCGTGATGATCCTGCAGATTGGCGCCCTGCTGCTAAAGGTTCCGCTCAACACGTGGTTCATCTTCGGCGGCCTGGGCATTCCGCCGCTCGGCGGTCCTGGATGTGCGCTCGCCAGCACCGGCATCAACTGGACGCTCGCGATCGTCGGCATGCTGCTGATGAGCAGGATCGACGTGTTCAAGCCGTTTGCGATCTTTTCGCACTTCTGCTGGCCCGAGTGGCACCGCCAAGTCGCGCAACTGAAGCTCGGCATTCCGATGGGACTCTCGTATCTGATCGAAGTCACCTCCTACACGTTCATGGCGCTGTTTATCGCGCGCTTCGGCACGACGACGCTCGCGGGACACCAGATCGCCGGCAACGTCGGCGCGGTGTTGTATATGACGCCGCTGTCGATCGGTATCGCCACCTCCACGCTCGTGGCCCAGGCGCTCGGCGCGCATCGGCCTGAAGCGGCACGCACGCTGTCACGCCACGGCATTTTGATGGCGGTGTTGATCGCGTGCAGCTATGGGGCGATCGTTCTGGCGCTGCGGCCCCTCATCATCGAAGGCTATACGCCCAACGCTCAGGTCGCGGCAGCGGCTATGCCGCTCGTGTTGATCGTGGTGTTCTATCACGTGTTCGATTCGCTGCAGGTGACCACCGCCTTCGTGCTACGCGCCTACAAGGTGGCGGTCATCCCGACTGTCATCTATGCGGTCGCGCTGTGGGGCGTCGGCCTGGGCGGCGGGTATCTGCTCGGCTTCGACATTGGCGGCGCGATACCTGTCTGGCTTACGGGCGCACGCGGGTTCTGGTTCGCCAATATGGCGAGCCTGGGAATCGCCGGGTCCGGCCTTTTGATTTACCTGCGCACGGTGAGCCGGCGGTATCTTCGTGCTGGCGTCGAGGCGCAAGCGGATAACGCCGCGTAAACGGTTCAGGTGCACCGCTTCCCAAGGTGCATCAAACCGTCTGAATCCCCTTCCGCATCCACGATCCCCATCAGAAACTTCTGACACTTAACAAGGTTGGGGATACTGATGATCGTCCGGTAGAATCGCCAGCATTCTGTAAGCGACAGGAGCATGGTCGATGCGAAGCGGCACCCTCAGTCGGAAGTGGATGTGGGCAACGGTAGCGGCGCTCGGCCTGCTAAGCGCATCCACATGGCGAGCCGATGCAGCGCGCATCACCAGCGTCTCGCCGCAAGGCAAGGTGACGCAGGTCAGACAGGTCGTCGTCAAGTTTGACGAAGCGATGATCGCGTTCGGTTCGGCCGCAGCCCCCGCTCCCGCCCAGGTGCATTGCAACGACGCGGCCGCGAGCAGCGGTCAGGCTCGCTGGATCGACGACAAAACCTGGGCATGGGACTTCGCCGCAAACCTGCCACCGGGTGTGAGCTGCACGGTCGATCTCAACGACGGGCTGAAGTCCTTTGCCGGCCACGCGATCACCGGCCCGCACCGCTATGCGTTTGAAACCGGCGGCCCATTCGTGCAGGAGATCCGCCCGGACTCCGGCGAGATCGAAGAAGATCAGGCCTTCGTACTGACGCTCAACGGGCCGGCCACGGCTGCATCGGTGCACGACCATGTCTGGTGCGAATCCAGCGGCCTCGGCAACCGCATCCCCATCAAGAATCTCGACGACGCGGCGCGTGCCGCTCTGCTCAAACACTTTCACCTGAAGAAAGATGCCGCTCGCATCTTGACGCTGCAATGTCAGCAGACGCTGCCCTCCTCCGCCAAGATGCAGTTGGTGTACGGAGCAGGTGTGGCAAGTCCGAGCGGCCTCGCCAACGACGTCGAGCGCCGTTTCGACTACACCGTGCGCGCCCCGTTCGCCGCCAGCTTCTCTTGCGAGCGCGAAAACGCCAAGGCGCCGTGTACGCCACTGCGTCCGGTGGAAGTGCGTTTCAATGCACCGATCAGCCGCACCGATGCGGAAAAGCTCACACTCAAAGGACCCGGCGGCACGATCGCACCGACCTTCAAAGCCGACGACAAGGATTCCGAAACGACTACGGTCGACTTCGCCGCGCCGCTGCCCGAGCATGTGGAACTCACGATCGACATCCCGGCAAACCTGAAAGACGTCAGCGGCCGCGCACTCACCAACGCGGATCTTTTCCCGCTCAAGACCACTACGGCGCCGATGCCGCCGCTCGCCAAGTTCTCGTCGGGGACCTTCGGCATCATCGAACGCTTCGCGGAACCGGATATGCCCGCGCTCGTTCCCGTGACGCTGCGCAACGTCGAAGCGGATTTGCACGTGGCAGGCCTCAATGCGGGGGATGCGCAATTCACCAAACTGCGCGTCGACGCGGACACCGATATTCGCAAGTGGATGCGCCTTGTCGACCAGTTCGACGGCTACTCGATGAACCGCTCGAACATCGACTCGCTGATGCCCGGACTGCTGCAGCACGTGAAGAACCCGGTGTACGTGCCGCGCTCACCGGATGAATCCAGCGACGATGACAACAAGAAAGACCCCCAGATCGACATCCGCTCGCTGTCGCTTCTCGCGGGACAACGCGGAGTAGAAACGCTTGCGTTGCCCAAGGAAGACCCGAAGGCGCTGCGGCCGTTCGAAGTGGTCGGCGTGCCGGTGACGAAGCCTGGCTTCTACGTAATTGAACTGGCTTCGCCTGCGCTCGGAGCCTCACTGTTGAGCAAAAAAGCGCCCATGTACGTGCGCACTGCGGTGCTCGTCACCAACCTCGGCGTGCACTTCAAGCAAGGGCGCGAGAACAGCGTGGTGTGGGTGACCTCGCTCGACAAAGGTCAACCGGTACCGAATGCCGCCATCCAGGTGAGCGACTGCAACGGCGCACCGCTCGCCGACGGCAAGACTGACGCGCACGGCGTGCTGACAATAGACAAACCGCTTGCTGCGCTCAAGGAATGCGGCGAGAAGAGCTTCGAGGGTTTCTTTGTCTCGGCGCGCGTCGACGACCACAAGACCGGATCCGACATGGCCTTCGTTCGCTCGGACTGGAATCGCGGCATCGAGTCCTGGCGCTTCAACGTACCGACCGACACCAGCATCGAGCAGACGGTCCGCGCGCATACCATCTTCGATCGGACGCTGTTGCGCGCGGGCGAGACAGTCTCGATGAAACATCTGATCCGCGTCGAGACGTTGCATGGCTTCGCTTATCCGCAGAAGTATCCGACGCGGGTGACGATCCGTCATCTTGGCAGCGGCCAGACCTATCATCTGCCGCTCAAATGGGCGGCCGATCACAGCGCGGATTCGAGCTTCACGATCCCGGTGGCAGCGAAACTGGGCGAATACAGCGTCACGCTCGACGACGGCGATCCGAATGCGAAGGCTTCTACGGGAGCCGCGAGCGGTAACAGTGGCAACGGCAGCGGGAACAACGACGCCAGTGACGATAGCGACAATACAGACAACAGCGCCAATAACAGCGACGACAGCACCGCCTCGCCGCAGATGAGCTACGAGTCCGGCAGCTTCCGTGTCGAGGAATTCCGCTTACCGGTGTTCAAAGGCACGGTCGCCGTGCGCGACGAAAAATCACATCCGCTGGTCGCCGCGAAACAGGCGCCGCTCGCTGTGCAGATCGATTACGTGTCGGGTGGCGCGGCATCGAATCTGCCGGTGCAGATGTCGGCCTTGCTCAAGAACACGACGCCCGACTTCACCGACAGTTTCCCTGACTTCAGCTTCACGCCCTACACCCCGCAAACCGGCGACGACACCTCGAACGCCGACGACGAAGACAGCGACACACAGCAACCTGCCGACGACGGCGCAAAACTGATCGCCGACAAGGAAGCGGTGACGCTCGATCGCAACGGCTCCGGCGGCCTGACGCTGAAGAATCTACCGCATGTCGACGCGCCGAAACGCCTCGCACTCGAAGCGACCTTTGCCGATCCGAACGGCGAAGTGCAGACGCTTTCCGGCGGCGCGACGTTGTGGCCTGCCGCGGTGGTTGCCGGCATCAAGTCGGGGCAATGGGTCTCAGTTGGCAACACGGTGCCGGTCAAGGCGCTTGCCGTGGACCTGCAAGGCAAGCCGCGCGCCGGCGTGGCGCTCGACGTGCATGGCTACGCGCGTATCACAACGACCTCAAGAAAGCGCATGGTCGGCGGCTTCTACGCCTACGACAACCATACCGAAACCAAAGATCTCGGCTCGCTGTGCAGCGGCAAGAGCGACGATCACGGTCTCCTGACGTGCGACGCGAAGCTGCGCGACGCGGGCAACATCGACCTCGTCGTCACGGCCAAAGACGGCGATGGCAACATATCGACGGCGAGCAGTTCAGTGTGGGTCACGCGCGAAGACGAGCTGTGGTTCGGCGGCGAGAACACCGACCGCATCGACGTGCTGCCCGAGAAGAACACGTATGAACCCGGCGAGACCGCCCGCTTCCAGGTACGCATGCCGTTCCGCTTCGCTACTGCGCTGGTCGCGGTCGAACGCGAGGGCATCCTCGAGACGCATGTGGTGCAGCTGGACGGCAAGGATCCAACCGTCGAGCTCAAGGTAAACGAGGCCTGGGGGCCGAACGTCTACGTATCGGTGCTGGCCTTGCGCGGACGGATCCACGAAGTGCCGTGGTATTCGTTCTTCACGTGGGGCTGGAAGGCGCCGCTCGAATGGGCGCGCGCGTTCTGGTACGAGGGGCGTCAATACGAAGCGCCGACGCCGCTCGTCGATCTGTCGAAGCCGGCCTTCCGCTATGGCATGGCCGAAATCAAGGTGGGCACGGCGGCGCACAAGCTCGCCGTGACGGTCACCCCGGATGCGAAGTCGTACACCGTACGCGGCAAGGCGCACATCAAGCTACACGTGCAGATGCCCGGCGGCAAGCCCGCGCCGGCCGGCACGCAAGTCGCCGTCGCCGCGGTCGACGAGGCCCTGCTCGAACTGATGCCCAACCAGAGCTGGGACGTACTCGATGCGATGCTCGAGCGGCGCGCCTACGGCGTGGAGACATCGACCGCGCAGATGGAAATCGTCGGGCGCCGCCACTTCGGGCGCAAGGCGGTGCCGGCGGGCGGCGGCGGTGGCCACAGCTCGACCCGCGAACTGTTCGATACGCTGCTGCTGTGGAACCCGCGCGTCACGCTCGACGCGAACGGCGAAGCGTCGCTCGACGTGCCGCTCAACGATGCGCTGACGAGCTTCCGGATCGTCGCGATCGCGGCGGTCGGTCCGGGCACGTTCGGCACCGGCAGCACATCGATTCGCAGCACCCAGGATCTGCAACTGATCTCCGGTCTGCCACCGCTCGTGCGCGAAGGCGACCAGTTCCGCGCCCAGTTCACCGTTCGCAATACGACGGCCCGCGCGATGAAAGTAGTCGCGACACCGAATGTGCCGGGCTTGACGCTCGCCGCGCAAACGGTGGATCTCGCCGCGGATTCGGCGCAAGAAATCGCATGGACCGTAACGACGCCCAATGGCCTCGCCGATACTCCGTCCGGCGCGCTCACGTGGAACGTGACGGCGGCCGAGCAAGGCGGCCCGCATGCCAGCGACGCGCTGAAGATCGCGCAGCATGTCACTGCGGCTATTCCTGTCACTGTCCAGCAGGCGACGCTCGCGCAAGTCGACGGCACGTTGTCGCTACCGGTAGCCGCTCCGCCGGACGCGAGCACGACCCAGGCCGGGGCGATCCGCGGCGGCATCGCAGTGTCGCTGCAATCGAAGCTGTCCGACGGTCTGCCGGGCGTGCGCCGCTTTTTCGAGCGCTATCCGTACAACTGCCTCGAGCAGCAGACCTCGCGCGCCATCGGGCTGCGTGATCCGGCTCAATGGCAAGCGGTGATCGCGAGAATGCCGGTCTATCTCGACCGCGACGGCCTCGCCAACTACTTCCCGCCGAGCGACGACAGCGGCAGCCACGGCAGTTCGACGCTGTCGGCGTATCTGCTCGCCGTCAGCGATGAAACGGCCAAGCTCGATCCGCGCTTCACACTGCCCGACGATCTGCGCGGCAAACTCGAAGCGGGCCTCGTGAGTTTTGTGGAAGGCAAGATCCAGCGCGATGTCTGGGCGCCGCGCAAGGATCTCGACCTGCGCAAGCTCGAAGCGCTCGAAGCCTTGTCACGGTTCGGAATGGCACAGCCCAGCATGCTCGAGTCGATCGAAATTGCGCCGAACCAGTGGCCGACTTCGGCGGTGCTCGATTACTACGCAATCCTGTCGCGCGTGCCAGGCATTCCTCAACGCGACGACAAGCGCGCGCAGCTCGAACAGATCCTGCGCGCACGGCTGACGTATCAGGGCACGCGCCTCACGTTCTCGACCGAGGCGGACGACGATCTGTGGTGGCTCATGACCGGCACCGAAGACAACGCGGCCCGCACCGCGCTGACGTTTGTCGACTCGCCAGCATGGAAGGACGAGATGCCGCGCCTGGTCGCCGGCCTGCTCGCGCTGCAACGCAACGGTGCGTGGGAGACCACGACGTCCAACGTGTGGGGGTCGCTCGCAGTCGAGCGATTCTCGCAGGTATTCGAGAGCACACCGGTTACCGGGCAGACCCGGGTGCAACTCGGCGCGCTCGACAAGACGGTTTCGTGGAGCCCAAGCGCGGGCGCTGGTGCGACCCCGACCCCGGTGATCACGCCAGCGACTGCGACGAATGCTGTGACGTCAGCAGCGTCAACCACGTCCGCTACACCTGCGACGAGCGCTACGCACGCCACACCCGTCACGCAGACGAAGGACACCCACAGCCAGCTTCTGCCATGGCCACTGGCGAATCAGGGGACCGCATCACCATTGACGCTGACGCACGACGGCGCCGGCAAACCGTGGGCGACCATCGAAAGCCTCGCCGCGGTGCCGTTGAAAGCACCGTTTGCGGCCGGCTACCGCATCACAAAAACGATCACACCAATCGACCCAGCCGTCAAAGGCGTCTACACGCGAGGCGACGTGGTGCGCGTGCATCTGGACATCGACGCACAAACCGACATGACGTGGGTGGTCGTGAACGATCCGGTGCCGGCTGGTGCGACGATCCTGGGCTCGGGTCTCGGACGCGATTCAGAGGCGGCAACCCAGGGAGAAAACAGCGGAGCCAACACTGACCAACAGGCGTGGCCGGCGTTCATCGAACGCGGCTTCGACGGTTACCGCGCGTACTACGATTACTTGCCGAAGGGCAAACTCTCGGTGGAATACACGGTGCGGCTTAACAACGTCGGGACGTTTGGTCTGCCGCCGACGCGGGTCGAAGCGCTGTACGCACCGTCGACGTTCGGCGCCTTGCCGAATGCACCGCTGGTGGTGGTGCCCGCAGCCGGCGCTGGCACCGCCCCTGCGGCATCGAAGTGAGGTGCGCCGGGATTGCGGCGTGAATCGAAGCAATGAGCTACAAGGACGACACACTGCCCAGCACTCGCCGCCACGCGCAAAACGTGCGCCGGCAGCGGCGTGGCATATTCGGTGTTGTTAGCGCATCAAGCGCAGCGATGCGTGCACTCGCCTCCTGGCTCGCCAACCTTCGCAATGGTGTCTCACGTGCGTCGCTGCCGCGCGCACGCATCGCGCTTTGCATCAGTCTGTCCGCCACCTCGCTCAGTGCCGTCGCCCTCCCTTCGTTCGACGAAGTCCACACCCGCTGGCACAGCTCGGACTGGATGCTGCTCGCGCGCGACGGCCAGCCGCTGGAACGCACGCGCATCGATAACACCGAGCGGCGCGGCGACTGGGTCGCTCTCGCCGATGTCTCCCCCGCGCTGCGCGAGGCGATCGTCGTCTCCGAAGACAAACGCTTCTACGAGCACAGCGGCGTCGACTGGCGCGGCGCCGCCGGCGCAGCATGGGCGAATCTGTGGAACACACGCACGCGCGGCGCCTCGACCGTGACGATGCAGTTGACCGGCCTGCTCGACGACGACCCGCAACGTTCAGGACAACGTTCGATCACACAGAAAGCCGGCCAGGCCGTCAACGCGTTATGGCTCGAGCGCAGCTGGCGCAAGGACCAGATCCTCGAAGCCTATCTGAATCTGGTGCCGTTTCGCGGCGAGACGATCGGCCTGTCGGCCATCTCGATGACGCTGTTCGGCAAGGCGCCCTCCGGGCTTAACGAGCGCGAAGCCGCGGTGGCCACCGCGCTGATCCGCGCGCCAAATGCCTCCTACGCGAAAGTCAGCGAACGCGCCTGCCGGATTTTGCGCGACATGCAGGCGGCCAGCCAATGCGCGAACCTCGCCAGCTTTGTGCAACTGGCATTTGCACGCCCTGCTCCCGCGACCCTCTCCATCACGCCCGATAGCGACACGCTTGCGCCGCACTTTGCACGCCGCATAGCGCTCGAGGTCCATCCGGTCGCCGGCACGCGCGTCACCTCCACGCTCGACGCGAACCTGCAACGCTTTGCGCGCGACACGCTAACGCGAACGCTGATCGAACTGAACGCTCGCGCGCATCCGCGCAACGTGCAGGACGGCGCCATGGTCGTGCTCGACAACGTCACGGGCGAGGTGCTGGCGTGGGTCGGTTCGTCGGGTGCGCTGTCCGGCGCTCGCGATGTAGATGCAGTCCTCGCCCTGCGCCAGGCCGGCTCGACGCTCAAACCGTTCCTGTATGCGCAGGCCATCGACGAACGGCGGCTCACCACAGCCTCCCTGCTCGATGACGCGCCGCTCGATCTCGCTACCGGCGGCGGCCTGTATATCCCGCAGAATTACGACAAAGATTTCAAGGGCTGGGTCAGCGTGCGCACCGCCCTCGGCTCCTCGCTAAACGTGCCGGCCGTGCGCACGCTGGTGATGGTGACGCCACATCGTTTCGCGAAGACGCTCACCGCGCTGGGCCTGCCGCTCACGCAAAGCGGCGACTACTACGGCTACAGCCTCGCACTCGGCAGCGCCGACGTCACCCTGCTCGCACTGACCAACGCATACAGGGCCTTGGCGAATGGCGGCGTTGCCGGGCCTACGGCCGATCTCCCGCACCGGCCGTCCATGCCACGTAATGGCGGAACGAAGCCCACGCAGCGCGTATTTAGCGCCGACGCGAGTTTTATCGTCACTACCGTGCTATCGGACAACAACGCACGCACGCGCACTTTCGGCTTCGACAGCCCACTTGCCACACGCTTTTTCTCCGCTGTCAAGACGGGCACCAGCAAAGATATGCGCGATAACTGGACGGTAGGCTTTACCTCGCGCTATACGGTGGGCGTGTGGGTCGGCAACGCAGACGGCACGCCGATGTGGGACGTCTCCGGTGTGACGGGCGCGGCGCCCGTGTGGGCTGCGATAGTCGGCTATCTGCATCGGCGTTTGCCAAGCACACCGCCGGCCTTACCCACCGGAGTGATCGAGACGCACGTCACGTTTGAAAACAACGTGGAACCTGCGCGTGACGACTGGTTTGTCCGCGGCACCGAAACCCCGACGGTCGGACTCGCCGCCGACGCGAATGCAGCCGCACAGCGTGTTTCGACGCACGGTGCAGTGCGGATCGGTTCGCCCGCCGACGGCACGATCTTCGCGCTCGACCCTGACATTCCTGCGACGCGCCAGCGTATCTCCTTCGAGCGCGCTAGCGGCGCCTCGGCGCTAAGCACATGGCGCCTCGACGGCAAGACACTCGGACACACGCCCCGTGTGCCGTGGCTGCCCTGGCCTGGGCGTCATCTGCTGGAACTGCTCAATGTCGACGGTAGCGTCGCCGATTCAGTGCGTTTCGAAGTGCGCGGCGCGGTGGCCCGCGGGGCGGCCCCGGGCCAACACACGATAACGTCACAACGGCCTACGCAATAGGCGAATGGTTTAAATATTGTCCGAGTGATTTACTTGTCACGAATCGATCGGTATAAATCGTCGGCTTTTAGTAAAAAGGGCGCGCGGTTTATCCTATGCTTAAGCGCAGCGCCTGCTGACTGAATGCGCCGTCCGTTCCCGGCTAACTTTTTTGCCCTCAATGGAGTGTCCGCCATGCTGAAGAAGCTGCTCATGCTGTGCGTCGTTCTGGCTCTGTCGCTGTCAGCCGGTTTCGCCGCCGCCGCGGTCGAAGTCAATTTCGCCGATCAGGCCACGCTTGAGACGGTAAAGGGCATCGGTCCCGTCCACGCGAAAGCGATCATCGACGAACGCACCAAGAACGGCCCGTTCAAGGATGCCGACGATCTCGCCTCACGCGTCAAGGGTCTCGGCACCAAGTCGGTAACCAATCTCGAAACAGCTGGCCTGACGATTAACGGCTCTGCGACGCCACCGACCGGCGCGAAGGCCACCGCGAAATCGGGCGGTGCGAACACCGCGAGCACGAACACGAGCACGCCGGCAGCGAAAACGCCGGCGGCAACCACACCTGCCGCAACGACCACGGCGGCACCGGCTGCTGCAACCGCGAACGCCCCTGTGGCAGCATCGGGTGGCAAAGCTTCGAAGAAGAAAAAGAGCAAGACCGCAGCATCCGACGCAGCCGCCGCCTCCGCTCCTGCCGCAGCCGCTGCAAGCGCGCCGGCAGACGCATCAGGCAGCAAGGCGTCGAAGAAAAAGGCTAAAAAGAGCAAGGCCGCATCGGCCGCCGCAGCATCGGGCACGTGATCTTCGCCAGATGGTCAGGCGTACTGTGTAATGCGCCTGACCACCTCTAGCCCCATCACGAAAGCCCGTCGCATCTCCACCCGGTGCCGCGCAACCGCGCGGCGTTTTCACCCGCCGGCGTCTCTACGGAGCGTCGGCATTCAAGAGAGACCGTCATGAGCCTACTCGATTCCCTCGGTTCCATGCTCGGCCAGTCGCCCGCAGGCGGCGGCAGCCAGCAAGCCCTGATCAGCACCGCGCTCGAATTCGTCAACAACCAGCCGGGCGGCCTGAACGGCCTGATCCAGCAGTTCAAGGACAAAGGCGCCGGCGATGTCATCAGCTCGTGGATCAGCAACGGCGAAAATCAGCCGATCTCGGCAGACGCGCTGCATAGCGTGCTCGGCTCGGATACCGTCACCAACCTCGCCGCCAAGGCCGGCGTGCAGCCCGACCAGATTACGGGACTGCTGTCGCAGGTCCTGCCGCACGTCGTCAATGCGGCCACGCCCACCGGTGAAGTGCCCGCCGAAGGCCAGTTGAACGCAACGAGCGTGCTCGGCGCACTCGGCGGTCTGGAGTCGCTGTTCGGCAAGCGTAACGCGTAAGGAGCGTAACGTTTGACCGCATCGGCTGCTGCCCGCTGATCGAGAAGCGGTACGGTGCGGCACGGCGCGGCACGGCGCGGCACGGCGCGGCAAATAAAAAGGGCAACGAATCGAAATTCGTTGCCCTTTTTTGCTTCGCCCCGTAAAGGGCAGCTCAACCACTGCTGCCCTTTACGGGCGTGTCAGACATACCACGGCCGCCGCCGGCTTCACACGCGCCATAGATGCAACGCGTATGACCCAAAGCCGCCTTAATGCACGACCCGGTCGAACGCCAGCTTGCCGTTCTCCACCTCGACCGGAATCACATCCTTCGGACCGAACTTGCCGGCCAGAATCAGCTTCGCGACCGGGTTCTCGATCTCCTGCTGGATCGCACGCTTCAACGGCCGCGCGCCGAACAGCGGATCGTAGCCGACCTTGCCGATCAACTCCAGCGCCTCATCCGAGACCACCAGTTGCATATCGAGCTTCGCTAGCCGGTCATGCAGCCGCTGCAACTGGATCTTAGCGATTGACTGGATGTTCGAGCGATCGAGCGCATGGAACACGACGACATCGTCGATCCGGTTCAGGAATTCGGGGCGGAAATGCAGCTTCACTTCTTCCCACACCGCATCCTTGATGGCTTCCTGCGGTTCGCCGACCATCGCCTGGATCACCTGCGAGCCGAGGTTCGACGTCATCACGATCACCGTGTTCTTGAAGTCGACGGTACGCCCTTGACCGTCCGTCATGCGACCGTCGTCGAGCACCTGCAGCAGCACGTTGAACACGTCCGGGTGGGCCTTCTCGATCTCGTCGAGCAGGATCACGCTGTACGGCTTGCGACGTACCGCTTCGGTCAGGTAACCGCCTTCCTCATAGCCGACATAGCCCGGCGGCGCGCCGATCAAGCGCGCGACGCTGTGCTTCTCCATGAACTCGCTCATGTCGATGCGGATCAGATGATCTTCCGAATCGAACAGGAACGACGCCAGCGCCTTGCACAGTTCGGTCTTGCCTACACCCGTCGGGCCGAGGAACAGGAACGAGCCATACGGCCGGTTCGGATCCGACAAGCCCGCACGCGAGCGGCGAATCGCATCCGCGACAGCCGTGATGGCTTCGTCCTGACCGACCACACGGTCGTGCAGCTTTTCCTCGATCTGCAGCAGCTTTTCGCGCTCGCCCTGCATCATCCGCGAAACCGGAATCCCAGTTGAACGCGACACGACTTCGGCGATTTCTTCGGCACCCACTTGCGTGCGCAACAAACGCGGCCGGGTCGGGTTGTTCTGCTCTTTCGCTTCAGCCTTCGTGACTTCCTTCAGTTGCGCTTCGAGTCCCGGCAGCTTGCCGTACTGCAGCTCGGCGACCTTTTCCAGCTTGCCTTCGCGTTGCAGGCGAACGATTTCCGCACGGGTCTTCTCGATATCTTCCTTCAGCTGCGCACTGCCCTGCACCGCGGCTTTTTCAGCGGTCCAGATTTCGTCGAGGTCCGAATATTCGCGGTTCAGCCGCTCGATTTCTTCCTCGATCAACTGCAGGCGCTTCTGCGAGGCTTCGTCCTTTTCCTTCTTGACGGCTTCGCGCTCGATCTTCAACTGGATCAGGCGGCGGTCGAGCCGGTCCATTTCTTCGGGCTTCGAATCGATTTCCATCTTGATCTTCGAGGCAGCCTCGTCGATCAGGTCGATGGCCTTGTCCGGCAGGAAACGGTCCGTGATGTAGCGATGCGACAGTTCCGCCGCCGCGACGATCGCCGGGTCGGTGATATCCACGCCGTGGTGCAGTTCGTACTTCTCCTGCAGGCCACGGAGGATGGCGATGGTCGCCTCCACCGAAGGCTCGTCGACCAGCACCTTCTGGAAGCGGCGTTCGAGCGCCGCATCCTTTTCGATGTACTTGCGATACTCGTCGAGCGTGGTAGCGCCCACGCAGTGCAGCTCGCCGCGCGAGAGCGCCGGCTTGAGCATATTGCCCGCGTCCATCGCGCCCTCGGCCTTGCCCGCGCCGACCATGGTGTGGATTTCGTCGATAAAAACGATGGTCTGCCCTTCGTCCTTGGCGATATCGTTCAGCACGGCCTTCAGGCGTTCCTCGAACTCACCGCGATACTTGGCGCCGGCCAGCAACGCCGCCATATCGAGCGACAGCACGCGCTTACCCTTGAGCGTCTCCGGCACTTCGCCGTTGACGATACGCTGCGCGAGACCTTCGACGATGGCCGTCTTGCCGACGCCCGGCTCGCCGATCAGCACCGGGTTGTTCTTGGTGCGGCGTTGCAGGATCTGGATCGAGCGGCGAATTTCATCGTCGCGGCCGATCACCGGATCGAGCTTGCCCGCGCGCGCACGCTCGGTCAGATCGACGGTGTATTTTTTCAGCGCTTCGCGCTGGCTTTCGGCGTCCTGGCTATGCACCTGCGAGCCGCCGCGCACGGCGGCAATCGCCGCTTCGAGCGACTTGCGCGACAGGCCGTGTTGGCGCGCGATACGCCCTGCCTCGCCCTTGTCGTCGGCGACCGCGAGCAGGAACATTTCGCTCGCGATGAACGTGTCGTTGAGTTTCTGTGCTTCTTTATCGGCCTGATTCAGCAGTCCGGTCAGATCGCGGCCGATCTGGACGTTGCCATCGGTGCCCTGCACTTGCGGCAGACGCGTGATGGCCTCGTTCAGGGCCGTTTGCAGCGCCTGAACATGCACTCCAGCGCGCGATAGCAGCGAGCGTGCCGAGCCGTCCTGCTGCGCGACGAGCGCCGCGAGCAGGTGGACAGGCTCGATGTACTGATTGTCACGGCCGACGGCCAGACTCTGCGCATCCGCCAACGCTTCCTGGAATTTAGTGGTGAGCTTGTCGACTCTCATCAAGAGACCTCCAATTTTCGAATATCACCAAAATGAGGCGTTTTCTGCGGGTTTCAAGCGCTTTTTTGCACTCGGCAGCAAGTATTTAACAATTGAGACGAACAACCGCTCTGGTCTGCTCAATCGGCCGGTGCGATCCCGCCGTCGCCGGGGGCCGCCAACGCGATCGGGATGATCGGCCTCATACCGAGCAACGCACCCAAGGGTCCCGCAGGCTCGGCCAGTTCACCAATCGTATGGCTATCCAGTTCGGATAGAAAGGCGTGACGCGCCACCTCGAGCACGCCCTTCAGCCGGCATTGAGACTCGATCACGCAATGCCGGTGGCTCCCCTTCTCATCGGAGAAGCAGCCGACCAGCGCAAAATCGCTCTCGGTCGCCCGCACCAGTTCGCCGACCGTCACCGAGCCCGAATGCTCGAAAAGCCGCAAGCCGCCGTTGCGTCCGCGCACGGTCTCGACCCAACCGAGTTCGCCGAGTCGCTGGACCACCTTCATCAAATGGTTTTTCGAAATGCCGTAGGCATCCGAGATATCCTGGATGGTCGCCAATCCTTCGCGGCGCACCGCGAGATACAGCATGACGCGTAGCGAGTAGTCCGTGTAGTCGGTCAGTCTCATAAGGGCGAGGGCAAGGTCACGATGAGCGACGAGCGCGATCCACTGAAAAAACCGTGTCGACGCAAGGGTTGCCGGTCCCGACGTCTCGCAATAACATGCGGGGGCTGCGCATGTTATTGCGCCGGTGGCCGGTAAAACTGTGTCATTCTGAATGGTATCGTTTGCGGCTAGCGTTGTTTTTCTGATTAATGCGATGACGCGGGAGGATTTCGCGCCTTACTCATTGCATCGTGGTTTTTCCGTGGTCACTGCATGAACCCAATCTTAGACGCCGCGTCCGCCGCGCCGCGCCACGCCGAACCCACTGACGCCAATATCCGCGAGCTCGTCTACGCGTTTTATGACAGGGTACGCGCGGACCCGCTGCTCGGCCCGGTTTTCGAGCAGAAACTGGCGGGACGCTGGGATGAGCATTTGCCGAAGATGTGCACCTTCTGGGCCAGCCTCGTGCTTGGCGCGAAGCAGTACCGCGGCAATGTGCAACAGGCGCACCAGCCGCTGCCTGGCATCGAGCCACGGCATTTCAGCCACTGGCTCTATCTGTTTCTCGACACAGTAGAGTCGCGCTACGAACCCGCTGCTGCCATCCGCTTCATGGAACCCGCGTTGCGGATCGCGCAGAGCCTGCAATTGAGCCGTTTCGGATGGGACTACACGATTCCTGCCGAGCAACAGGCGTTGCTAGAGCGGGTTGCCCCGCGCAGGCGCGAGGGCAAAGAGCACGCGGATGCTGCGGTAACGCCACAGACAAGCGCGCGTAGCGAGCCGTTTCCGGCGAAGATCATCGGGCGCTCGAGCGGCGACTGAAGACTGAATCCAGCGAAGATCATCGGCGCTAGAGCGGCGACTGAAGACTAGAGAGAACCGGCACCAGGCCCGAAAGCGAGCGACGCCAGCGGACGCGCCGCGAGACGCGTCATTCGGACTTCGTATTAACCGGGCCGCGGCCCCAGCGCGCAAGTGCGGCGTCATCGGTCACACGGGCGTCGACCCAGCGCTCGCCCTGATCGGTCTTTTCCTTCTTCCAGAAAGGCGCCTCGGTCTTCAGATAGTCCATCACAAATTCGCAAGACGCGAATGCATCGCCGCGATGCGCCGCGGTGGTCGCCACCAGCACGATCTGGTCGAGCGGAACCAGCTTGCCCACCCGGTGGACGATCAGCACCTCGATACCCGGCCAGCGCCCGCGCGCCGCCTCGACGATCGCCGCCAGCGACTTTTCCGTCATGCCTGGATAGTGCTCGAGCTCCATCGTTTCGACCGCGCTGCCGTCGTTCAGATCGCGCACTGTTCCGACGAAGCAGGCCACCGCGCCGATCTTCGGATTTTGCGCGCGCAAGGCGGCCACCTCGGTGCTGAGGTCGAAGTCTTCTGTCTGGACGCGAACCGTCATCGCCTCTCCCTCAGCCGCCCGTCACGGGCGGAAAGAACGCTACCTCGCAGCCCTCGGTAATCCGGGTGCCGGCGTCGGTCATCACGTGGTTGCAGGCCATGCGCAACGCGCGGCCCTCGGCGAGCGTGTCCGCCCAGATGCCACCGCGCACGCGCAACCACGCCCGCACGTCGCCTACCGTGGCAATGCCGTCGGGCACATCCACCGATTCGTCGGCGGTACCGAGCGCTTCGCGCACGCTGGCAAAATATTTCAGATCGATCTTCATCGGGGTCGCCGCCGGCCGGTGCCGGCGTCAGTTCAACAGTTCGGAAAAAGGAATGAAGTGCACGGTCTCGCCGGCGCTGATGACGTGATTGGGCGGATTGTCGATCAGGCCGTCGCCCCACACCGTGGAAGTCAGCACCGCCGAACTCTGGTTCGGGAACAGATCGAGGCCGCCCGCGGGGTTGATCCGCGCGCGCAGAAATTCGTTGCGCCGGTCGGCTTTGGACTGTGTAAAGTCGGCGCGCAGCGAAAGCGCCCGCGGCGTCACGACGCGCACGCCGGACAGACGCAGTACGAACGGCCGCACGAACAGCAGGAAGGTGACGAACGTCGATACTGGGTTGCCGGGCAAGCCGATGAAGAACGTCTCGCCCTGCACTCGCCGCACCGCGCCGAACGCCAACGGCTTGCCGGGCTTCATGGCGATCTGCCACATCGAGAGCCGCCCTTCCGCCTCGACAGCGGGCTTCACGTGGTCTTCCTCGCCGACAGAGACCCCGCCGCTGGTCAGAATCAGGTCGTGCCCCTGGGCCGCTTCGCGCAGGGTTGCCCGAGTCGCATCGAGCTGGTCGGGCACGATGCCGTAGTCGGTCACTTCGCAGCCGAGCTTTTCGAGCAGCCCGCGCAGCGTGTAGCGATTCGAGTTATAGATGGCGCCAGGTTTGAGCGGCTCGCCAGGCATGGTCAGTTCGTCGCCGGTGAAGAACACCGCGACCTTGACGCGTCGCATCACGGAAAGCTCCGCACAGCCGACCGATGCGGCCAGTCCCAAGGCCTGCGGGGTCAGACGCGTACCGGCTGGCAGGATCACCGAACCGCTGCGGATGTCCGCACCCTGCGCCGTGATCCATTCGCCCACCTTCGGCAGATGGAGGATCGTCACCGTGTCGCCCGCAGCTTCGGTCTGCTCCTGGATGACGATCGCATCGGCACCGGGCGGCACCGTTGCGCCGGTGAAAATGCGCGCCGCCGTGCCGGCCGCAAGCGGCTGCGGCGAGTGACCCGCCGGAATGCGCTGCGAGACCGGCAGACGGCGCTCGCCCTGGGTCAGATCGGCGATGCGCACCGCGTAACCGTCCATCGCGCTGGTGTTCATCGGCGGCACGTCGAGTGGCGAAACCACGTCGGCGGCGAGCACGCGGTTTAGCGCATCGAACGTCGGCAGCGTTTCTGCGCCGGCAACGGCGCTAGCGGCGCCCAGCAGCGTCGCGAGGGCGTCGGAGGTGGACAGCATCGGGGCGCGAGGCGCGGAGAACGTGGGAGAGGTGGGCGTGGACATCGAGGGGAAGGCGCGCAGAACCGAAAGGAATATTGTAGCGGTCTGCGGGAACCGACGGGGAGACAACAGTGCGTCATAACATGGCGCACTGCAGGTGGGCCGCGTGGCCCCAAAGCACCCCACAAGCCCCACCCCAAAGCGCCCCTCAGACGCCCGTATGCGCGACCACAAAGTCCTTCACGCGCTGCACATCCGCCGGCAGCACTTCAAAACGCTGCGGCAGCGATTCGAGCCCCGAAAATGCCGCCGGCCGCTCCGGCTCGCGCAGCAGCGCTTCGCGGATCGTCTCGCCGAACTTGATCGGTTGTGCCGTCTCCAGCACGATCATCGGGATGCCCGGCTGCAGATGCTCGCGCGCCACCTTCAGGCCATCGGCCGTATGGGTGTCGATCATCGTGTCGTAGCGTTCGAACACATCGCGGATCGCCTCCACGCGGTCCGCATGGCTGCTGCGGCCCGACACGAAGCCGAACTCCTGCACCCGCGCGAAATCGCCGCTCGCCGCCAGATCGAAACCGCCCTTCTCTTCGACGTCACGGAAGAGTTGCAGCACGCGCGCCGGATCGCGCCCCAGCAGGTCGAACACGAAGCGCTCGAAATTCGACGCCTTCGAGATGTCCATACTCGGGCTGCTGGTGTGATACGTTTCGGCCGCCTTGCGCACGCGGTAGATGCCGGTACGGAAGAACTCGTCGAGGACGTCGTTCTCGTTGGTCGCGACCACCAGCTTCTCAATGGGCAAGCCCATCATCCGCGCGATATGGCCAGCGCAGACGTTGCCGAAATTGCCCGACGGCACAGTGAACGAAACCCGCTCGTCGTTCGACTTCGTCGCGGCGAAATAGCCCTTGAAGTAGTACACGACCTGAGCCACCACACGCGCCCAGTTGATCGAATTGACCGTGCCGATCTTGTACTTCGCCTTGAACGCGTGATCGTTCGAGACGGCCTTGACGATGTCCTGGCAGTCGTCGAAATTGCCTTCCACGGCGAGGTTGAAAATGTTCGGGTCCTGCAGGCTGTACATCTGCGCCGTCTGGAACGCGCTCATCTTCTGATGCGGCGACAACATGAAGACGCGGATGCCCTTCTTGCCGCGCATCGCGTATTCCGCGGCGCTGCCGGTGTCACCGGAAGTGGCGCCGAGGATGTTCAGCGTCTCGCCATGCTTTTCCAGCGCGTATTCGAACAGGTTTCCGATCAACTGCATCGCCATGTCCTTGAACGCCAGCGTCGGACCGTTGGAGAGCTCCAGCAGCGACAGCGGCGCGCCGTTCTCGACGCCCAGCGTTTTCAGCGGCGTGATCTGTGCAGCGCCTTCATCGTCGCGCACATTGCAGTACGTCGCGGCCGTGTAAGTACGGCGCGTGAGCGTGCGTAGATCGTCAGCGGGAATGTCGTCGCTGAATTTCGACAGGATCTCGAACGCGAGATCCGCATACGGCAGCGATCGCCAGCGAGCGAGTTCATCGGCCGAGACCCGCGGATATTCCGCAGGCAAGTACAGGCCGCCATCCTTGGCAAGACCGCCCAGCAGGATCTCGGAAAACGTGTGGCGCTCGCCGGCTCCGGCGCCGCGCGTGGAAAGGTAGTTCATATCAGTCTCTGGCCTAGTTCAGCGCTTCCATGCGCAGCTTGGTCACCCGCGACACAACGGTCGTCAGCGCCTCGATGTTCCTGATCGCCGCGTTGACGTGCTTTTCAACCGTTTCGTGCGTGATCAGGATGATGTCGGTCTCGCCCTTGCCGTTGGCGTCGACCTGCTCCGATTCCTTCTGCAGCAGCGCGTCGATCGAGATGCCCGTGTCCGCGAGGATGCGCGTGATATCGGCGAGCACGCCAGTCACGTCCGCCACCCGCAGACGCAGGTAATAGCTGCTCGTCACTTCGTCGATCGGCAGGATCGGCGTGTTCGACAGGCTGTCCGGCTGGAACGCCAGGTGCGGCACGCGATGCTCCGGGTCCGCTGTATGCAGACGTGTCACGTCCACCAGATCCGCGACCACGGCCGATGCCGTCGGTTCGGCGCCAGCGCCCTTACCGTAGTACAGCGTGGTGCCGACCGCGTCGCCATGCACGACCACCGCGTTCATCGCGCCTTCCACATTCGCCAGCAGGCGTTTCTCGGGAATCAGCGTCGGATGCACGCGCAGTTCGATGCCCTTATCGGTGCGGCGCGCGATGCCCAAGAGCTTGATACGGTAGCCCAGGCTTTCGGCATAGCCGATGTCCTCGCGGGTCAGCCTGGAGATGCCTTAGACGTAGGCCTTGTCGAACTGCATCGGGATGCCGAAGGCGATCGCGCTCATGATGGTGGCCTTGTGCGCGGCGTCGACGCCTTCGATGTCAAAGGTCGGATCGGTTTCGGCGTAGCCCAGTTCCTGCGCGGCCTTCAGCGCGGTCGCGAAGTCGAGCCCGCGGTCGCGCATCTCGGACAGGATGTAGTTCGTCGTGCCGTTGATGATGCCGGCGATGTACTGGATCCGGTTCGCCGTCAGCCCTTCGCGCAGCGCCTTGATGATCGGAATGCCGCCGGCCACGGCCGCTTCGAACGCCACCATCACGCCGTTGGCATGCGCAGCTTCGAAGATCTCGGTGCCGTGCACGGCGAGCAGCGCCTTGTTGGCCGTCACCACATGCTTGCGGTTGGCGATGGCGCGCAGCACCAGCTCGCGCGCAATGCCCGTGCCGCCGATCATTTCCGCGACGATGTCGATGGACGGATCGTCGACCACTGCGGAGAAGTTATCGGTGATCTCAACCGTGCCAGCTTCGGTGCCGAGCGCCGCCGTGGCCTTGGCCGGATTGCGCACGGCAATGCGCGCAATCTCGATGCCCCGCCCGGCGCGTCGTTTGATTTCTTCCTGGTTGCGGCGCAGTACCGTGAAGGTGCCGCTGCCTACCGTGCCGAAGCCCAGCAGTCCAACTTTGATCGGTTCCATGCAGCGTGTGTTTTCGAGTAAGGATTAAGGGAAACGGTTGTCCGGGTCTGTTGCGCCGTGAAGTGCCGCGGTTCGTGGCCGGCGCGTTAAACCGTGTGACGTTTGCGGTAGCTGTCGAGGAAGCGGGCGATCCGGTTGATCGAATCCGCCAGGTCGTCGACATTCGGCAAAAACACGACACGGAAGTGGTCCGGGGTCTTCCAGTTGAAGCCCGTACCCTGCACGAGCAGCACCCGTTCGGCCAGCAGCAGCTCGAGGATGAACTGCTGGTCGTCTTCGATCGGATACATCTTCGGGTCGAGGCGCGGAAACATATACAGCGCCGCATCCGGCTTCACGCAGCTCACGCCGGGAATCGCCGTCAGCATGTCATACGCGAGTTGACGCTGTTTGTACAGACGGCCACTCGGCACGATCAGGTCGTTGATGCTCTGGTAGCCGCCAAGCGCGGTCTGGATCGCATACTGGCCGGGCACGTTCGGGCACAGGCGCATCGACGCGAGAATGCCGAGGCCCTCGAAATAATCTTTGGCATGACGGCGGTTGTCGCCGGCCAGACCCGAGATAAACATCCAGCCGGCGCGGTAGCCGCACGAACGATAGCTCTTCGAGAGGCTGTTGAAAGTCACCGTCAGCACGTCTTCGGAAAGCGCCGCCATCGACGTGTGCTGCTTGCCGTCATAGACGATCTTGTCGTAGACCTCGTCGGCAAAGATTACGAGACCGTGCTTGCGGGCAATCTCGATCAGACCGAGCAGCAGTTCGTCCGAGTACAGCGCGCCGGTCGGGTTGTTCGGGTTGATGACGACGAGCGCGCGCGTGTTGGGCGTAATCCTGGCGCGGATATCGTCCAGATCGGGCATCCAGCCGTTCGATTCGTCGCAGATGTAATGCACCGGCGTGCCGCCCGACAGGCTGACGCCCGCGGTCCACAACGGATAGTCGGGCGCTGGCAGCAGCACTTCGTCGCCGTCATTCAGCAGCCCCTGCATGGCCATCACGATCAGCTCCGACGCGCCGTTGCCGATGTAGATATCGTCCAGCTCGACGCCATGCACGCCCTTTTGCTGGGTGTAATGCATGATCGCCTTGCGTGCGGCAAACACACCTTTCGAGTCGGAATAGCCTGACGAGCCCGGCAGATTCAGGATCATGTCCTGGATTATTTCGTCGGGCGCATCGAAACCGAACGGCGCGAGATTGCCGATGTTCAGCTTGATGATGCGGTGGCCTTCTTCTTCGAGCCGTTTTGCATGTTCGAGGACGGGCCCGCGGATGTCGTAGCAGACGTTCAACAGCTTGTTGGATTTAAGAATCGGTTTCACGGCGGGCACTTCATCCTGGGTAATTAACGGGCCTCGCGGGCCTGTCGGGGTGGCCCGCAATACACGGGCTGTGGGCTATCGGGCGTCTGAATGCGAAGCGGCGATTCTTGCGCGCTCCCGCGGACTTGTCTGATTGGCGCCTGCGGCGGGTTGCGCCGGGTGCTTAGGGAACCATCGACACCCTCGAAGGATCACTCAGCGAACCTTAAGAGAGCGTCTGATAAGCTGTTTGACCAAGCCTGACCCGGCACGTCGACCGGGGTCCAGCAGCTGCTTCGGGCGCGGCTTATGGCGGCACGCGAAGCGGGGGGCGCCGCTGGGCGGCTAAAAAGTTATAATTTAGCGGATTTTGGCCGACTTCCGCAATGCACCAAGTGCATGCAGAAGCCCTTTCGGCCCCTTCGTGTCCATTGCGCGACGCTTTTTTGCCGCGGAACGAACGACTTCGGAAAACCAATTTGAAATTACACCAGGATTCGAGCGGCGCCCTGAACACCGTGACCGGTTACGGCGCCGGCTATGTCGAAATCAACCTCGAGCGCCATGTGGGCAGCATCCTCGTGATGCCGGAAAGCCCCGTCATCGCCTGGCCGGTGGCTTCTTTCGAGGCCCAGAGCCCGGAACATTTCGCCATGCTGATCGAGCCGGCGCCCGAAGTGGTGATCTTCGGCAGCGGCGAACGGCTGCGTTTTCCCCATCCGCGGCTGACCGCTGCGCTCGCGGCACACCGGATCGGCGTCGAGACGATGGACTTCAAGGCCGCCTGCCGCACCTACAACATTCTGATGGCCGAGGGCCGCAAGGTCGCGGCCGCCTTGCTGATCGAAGCCTAGCCGGCGCGGCGCACCCCAGGCCGTGGCCGTCGTGATCGTCAACTGCGCGTCACTTGCGCATGAACTGCGCGACAGCTGTCGGCGGCCAGCCCTGCGCACCCCGGCGTCTCCCCTAACAATACCGAAACGCCGCCCATGCGGCATCGCAAAAGAACAGGCTGATCATCCATGAACGATATGCCGTCCCGGCTACCGCTCAAGCGCACCACTATCCTGCTGCTGGTGCTGGCACTTGCCCTCATCTGGTTCGTGCCGCTCGGCTGGCGCCACCTGCTGCCGAGCGACGAAGGCCGCTACGCCGAAATGGCGCGCGAGATGTTCCTGACCGGCGACTGGATCACGCCGCGTTACAACGGCTACAAGTACTTCGAGAAGCCGCCGCTGCAAACCTGGGCGAATGCGCTGACGTTCGCGTGGTTCGGCATCGGCGAATGGCAGGCGCGGTTTTATACGGCCTTGACCGGCTTCGCGGGCGTCCTGCTGATCGGTTTCACCGGCGCGCGCGTCTTCAATGCCGCCACCGGCGTGTTCGCGGCCATCGTGCTCGCGACCTCGCCGTACTGGAACCTGATGGGCCACTTCAACACGCTGGACATGGGCCTGTCGTTCTGGATGGAGCTAACCCTCTGCGCGCTGCTGCTCGCGCAGCGCCCCAACCTGCCCACCGGCCAGGTGCGGCTGTGGATGTGGATCTGCTGGGCGTCGATGGCGCTCTCGGTGCTCTCGAAGGGCCTCGTCGGCGTGATCCTGCCGGGCGCGGTGCTGGTGCTGTACACGCTGATCGCCCGCGACTGGGCCGTCTGGAAGCGCCTGCATCTGATCGGCGGCCTGATCCTGTTCTTCGCGATCGTCACGCCGTGGTTCGTGCTGGTGCAGCAACGCAATCCTGAATTCCTGAACTTCTTCTTCATCGTCCAGCAGTTCAAGCGCTATCTGACGCCCGAGCAGAACCGCCCTGGTGCGTTCTATTACTTCGTGCCGGTGATCCTGGTGGGTTTCCTGCCCTGGCTCTCCGTGAGCGTGCAGAGCATCCGCCACGCGCTGCGCCTGCCGCGCCAGCCGAACGGCTTCTCGCCGGTCGCCATGCTGCTGGTGTGGACGGTATTCATCTTCCTGTTCTTCAGCGCGTCGCATTCGAAGCTGCTGTCCTACACGCTGCCGATCGCCCCGGCGCTCGCGCTCGTGATCGGCATGTACCTGCCGCTGGTGAGCCCGGCCATGCTGCGCCGCCATCTGGCCGGCTACGCGGTGTTTCTGGTGATCGCTGCCGTCGGCGCGCTATTCATGAGCCGCCTCGGCGACGACCGCAACCCGACCGAGCTGTACATCGCCTACCGCGTCTGGGTGCTGGCCGCTCTCGGCGTCGCGTTTGCCCTGACGCTCGCCGCGCTGTGGCTGAACCGCCACAGCCGCGCCGGCATTCTCGGCGCCACGGCAACGTTCGGCGCGGCGTGGCTGCTGATGGGCACCATTGCCGGCACCGGGCATGACGTGTTCGGGCGTCTCAGCTCGGGCGCTCCGCTTGCCCCCGCCATCAAGGCTGCCATCGCCAGGCTGCCGCCCGATACGCCGTTCTACTCGGTCGGCGTGCTCGATCACACCTTGCCGTTCTATGTCGACCACACGATGATCATGGTCGAACATCCGGATGAACTGGCGTTCGGCGTGTCCGTCGAACCGCAGAAGTGGGTCCCGACGGTCGACGAGTGGATCAAGCGCTGGGACGCGGACCGCTACGCCCTCGCGCTGATTCCGCCGGACCGTTACCAGAAGCTGCTGGCCCAGCATGTGCCGATGCAGGTCGTCGCCAGCGACCCGCGCCGCGTGATCGTCGAAAAGCCCGTGGCCGGCGACGTGGGCAACGCCAGCGCCGCAGCGCCCGGCGCGGCGACCCCCGCTCTAGCAAACCCGCAGCAATGACCCCATATCAGGACCTGAACCCTTGATGAACCCGATTTCGCTCTTTTGCATTCTTGCAGGCGTCACGCTGAATGCCTGCGCCCAGCTCCTGCTTAAGGCCGGCACGAATGCCGTTGGACACTTCGAATTCACCCGTGCGAACATCCTGCCCATTGGCTTCAAGCTGGCGACCCAGTTGCCGATCATCGGCGGGCTCGGTTGCTATGTGATCAGCGTCGCGGTGTGGGTGGTCGGACTGTCGCGAGTGGATGTGTCGATCGCCTATCCGATGCTCTCGCTCGGGTACGTCGTCAACGCCTTCGCCGCCTGGTATCTGTTCGGCGAGGTGCTGTCGGTTCAGCGGCTCGTCGGTATCGGCATCATTCTGATTGGCGTCGTCGTACTGGCGCGAAGCTAGGCGCCGTCGGACTTTGGCCCGGTGTGAGCCGGTTTTTGCCAGTTGCCGCAAGCAGTTTGTTACCGTTGAGGGCCGGCGTGGCAAGCGGGGATGTAAGAGGTGGTAAGCACCCCGCGCAGGCGGCGTTATACCCGCTGACCGCGCCCCGGATTGCCGAAGTATCCTTGCCGGACGTCGTTGTTGTTGGTTGCCGCCCTATTTCTATCGAGCGAAGCATTCATGAGCCAGTCATCAGTCCCGTTTTTGCCGTTTGTCCGTCCGGAAATCGATGAAGAGACCATCCAGGGCGTAGCCGAGGTGTTGCGCTCCGGTTGGATCACCACCGGCCCGCAGAACCAGGCATTCGAAGCCGCGTTGTCGGAGTTCTGCGGCGGCCGTCCCGTGCGCACCTTCAACTCCGGCACGGCCACGCTCGAGATCGGCCTGCGCATCGCCGGTGTGGGCGAAGGCGACGAAGTCATCACCACGCCCGCCTCGTGGGTCTCCACCAGCAACGTGATCTACGAAACCGGTGCGACGCCGGTGTTCGTCGACATCGATCCAAAGACCCGCAACATCGATCTGTATCTGCTCGAGAAGGCCATCACGCCGCGCACCAAGGCGATCATCCCGGTGTATCTGTCGGGTCTGCCGGTCGACATGGACCGCCTCTATGAGATCGCCCGCGCCCACAAGCTGCGTGTGGTCGAAGACGCGGCGCAGGCGTTCGGCGCGACGTGGAAAGGCGAGCGTATCGGCAAGCTTGGCGACATGGTGTCGTTCAGCTTCCATGCCAACAAGAACCTGACTTCGATCGAAGGCGGCGCGCTGGTGCTGAACAACGAGGAAGAGGCCATCCTCGCCCAGAAATACCGCTTGCAAGGCGTCACCCGTACTGGGTTCGACGGCATGGACTGCGACGTGCTCGGCGGCAAATACAATCTGACGGATGTGGCGGCGCGCGTCGGCCTCGGCCAGTTGCCGCATCTGGAGCGCTTCCTTGCGCAGCGCAAGAAGCTAGTGCGGGCCTACTTCGCGGGTCTTGAAGGCGGCGCAGCGGTCAAACTGGGCATAGGTCTGCCGTTTGCTGACTTCGATAACAGCAACTGGCACATGTTCCAGATCACGCTGCCGCTCGAGAAGCTGTCCATCGACCGCGCCGGTTTCATGGGCCAGTTGAAGGAGCGCGGCATCGGCTCGGGCGTGCACTATCCGGCCATCCACCTGTTCACGCTGTATCGCGCGCGCGGTTTCAAGGAAGGCATGTTCCCGCATGCAGAGCGCTTCGGCGCCACCACGGTCACGCTGCCGCTATTCACGCTGATGAACGAAGGCGACGTGGCGCGGGTCTGCCAGGCGGTCAACGAAATTTGCGAACAATACGGAAAATAAGCGGAAATGAGTCAAACGGAACATCGCTCCCCGATGTCTGATACGCCGGAAGTTTCGATCATCATTCCGGTGTACAACGAGGAAGCCGGACTGGCCGCGTTGTTCGCGCGCCTGTATCCGGCGCTCGACGCGCTCGGCACCCGCTATGAAGTGATCTTCATCAACGACGGCAGCCGCGACAAATCCCCGGCGTTGCTGGCCGACCAGTTCCGCAACCGGCCGGACACGACCCGCGTGATCCTTCTGAACGGCAACTACGGCCAGCATATGGCGATTCTCGCCGGCTTCGAGCAGGCGCGCGGCGAGATCATCATCACGCTCGACGCCGACTTGCAGAACCCGCCCGAAGAAATCGCCAAGCTGGTCACGAAGATGCGCGAAGGCTACGACTACGTGGGCACGATTCGCCTGCAGCGTCAGGACAGCCTGTGGCGCCGCAAGGCCTCGCGGGCGATGAACCGTCTGCGCGAACGCATCACCCGGATCAAGATGACAGATCAGGGCTGCATGCTGCGCGCTTACAGCCGGCACATCATCGACACGATCAACCGCTGCGGTGAAATCAACACGTTCATTCCGGCGCTCGCCTACACGTTCGCGCAGAATCCGGTGGAAATCGAAGTCGCCCACGAAGAGCGCTTTGCGGGCGAATCGAAGTATTCGCTGTACTCGCTGATTCGTCTGAACTTCGACCTCGTCACCGGCTTCTCGGTGGTGCCGCTGCAGTGGCTGTCGTTCATCGGGGTGATCCTCTCGCTTGGCTCTGCTGGCCTGTTCGTTCTACTGCTGATTCGCCGCTTCATCATCGGCGCGGAAGTGCAAGGTGTGTTCACGCTGTTTGCTATCACGTTCTTCCTGCTCGGCGTGATCATCTTCGCGCTTGGGCTGCTCGGCGAGTACATTGGCCGGATCTACCAGCAGGTGCGCGCCCGCCCCCGTTATCTGGTGCAAACGATTCTCGAACAGCGCGACGGCGCCGCCGTCGCCGAGGCGCCCCGCCAGGCGCTGGTGCAGGCCGTTCAGGCCGCGCCGCTCATCGATCAGGGACCGAATTCATGAAGCCACGCGCGGTAGTTTTCGCGTATCACAACGTCGGCGTGCGCTGCCTGCAAGTGCTGCTGGCGCGCGGCGTGGAGGTGGCGCTGGTGGTCACCCACGAGGACAGCCCGACCGAGAACATCTGGTTCGGCAGCGTTGCTTCGGTGGCGGCGAGCTATGGGATTCCCACGGTGACGCCGGCCGATCCGAAGAGCGAGGAGCTGCGCGCCGCGGTGAGCGCCGCGCGGCCCGACTTCGTTTTCTCGTTCTACTACCGCCACATGCTGCCGGTCGACCTGCTCGCGCTGGCCACGCGCGGCGCCTACAACATGCACGGCTCGCTGCTGCCCAAGTACCGTGGCCGCGTGCCGACCAACTGGGCCGTGCTAAAGGGCGAAGCCGAAACCGGCGCCACGCTGCACGAAATGGCCGCCAAACCTGATGCAGGCGCGATCATCGCGCAAACGCCGGTGCCGATCCTGCCGGACGATACCGCCGCGCAGGTGTTCGATAAGGTCACGGTGGCCGCCGAGCAGACGCTCTGGCGCGTGCTGCCGGCGCTGCTCGCAGGCGAAGCGCCGCATCTGCCGAACGATCTGGCGCATGGCAGCTACTTCGGCGGGCGCAAGCCCGAAGACGGCCGGATCGACTGGAACCAGCCGGCTCAGGATGTCTACAACCTGATTCGCGCCGTGGCGCCGCCCTATCCCGGCGCGTTCACCGAGATCGACGGCCAGCGCTTCATCGTCGCGCGGGCGCGTCTTGCCCGTCCCGGCGCGCTTCGCTCAGATTTGCCCCCCGGCCTCCACGTAAGCGATAATGCGTTTTTCGCGGTGTGCGGCGATGGCCGCGCCATCGCCATCCACGAATTGCGGCGCCAGCACGAAGGCCAAGAGCCCGTCGTCTCCCCTGCCGAATTCTCCCAGCTCATTCAATCTTCCCGTCATCAATGAAAAAAGTCCTGATTCTGGGTGTCAACGGCTTCATCGGCCATCACCTGTCCAAGCGCATTCTCGAAACGACCGACTGGGAAGTGTTCGGCATGGACATGCAGACCGAACGCCTTGGTGATCTCATCAATCACGAGCGGATGCATTTCTTCGAAGGCGATATCACGATCAACAAGGAGTGGGTCGAGTATCACGTGAAGAAGTGCGACGTGATCCTGCCGCTCGTTGCGATCGCCACGCCGGCCACTTACGTTAAGCAACCGCTGCGCGTGTTCGAGCTCGACTTCGAGGCGAACCTGCCCATCGTGCGTTCGGCTGTGAAGTACGGCAAGCACCTCGTGTTTCCGTCCACCTCCGAGGTGTACGGCATGTGCACGGACGAGCAGTTCGACCCGGAAGAATCGCAACTGACGTACGGCCCGATCAACAAGCCGCGCTGGATCTACGCGTGCTCGAAGCAGTTGATGGACCGCGTGATCTGGGGCTACGGCATGGAGGGCCTCAACTTCACGCTGTTTCGTCCGTTCAACTGGATCGGCCCAGGTCTGGATTCGATCTACACGCCGAAGGAAGGCAGCTCGCGCGTGGTCACGCAGTTCCTCGGCCATATCGTGCGTGGCGAGAACATCAGCCTCGTCGACGGCGGCGCGCAAAAGCGTGCCTTCACGGATATCGATGACGGCATCGGCGCGTTGATGAAAATCATCGAGAACAAGGACGGCATCGCCACCGGCAAGATCTATAACATCGGCAACCCGACCAACAACTTCTCGGTGCGCGAGCTCGCGCACAAGATGCTGGCGCTCGCCGCCGAATTCCCGGAATACGCGGAAACGGCCAAGCAGGTGCAACTGGTCGAAACCTCGTCCGGCGCTTACTACGGCGCGGGCTATCAGGACGTGCAGAACCGCGTGCCGAAGATCGACAACACGATGCAGGAGCTTCACTGGGCGCCGAAGTCGACCTTCGACGAAGCGCTGCGCAAGATTTTCGAAGCGTATCGCGGCCACGTCGCGGAAGCACGCGCTCTTGTCGAACAGCAATAATTAAGGGCTGATCCTTGGCTCGTATCGTCCTGAAGATCGACGTCGACACGCTGCGCGGTACTCGCGAAGGCGTGCCGAACCTCGCCCGCATCTTCGACCGTTTCAAGGCGCGCGCCACCTTCCTGTTCAGCCTCGGGCCCGACCACACCGGTTGGGCGATGCGCCGCGTGCTGCGGCCGGGTTTTCTACAGAAGGTATCGCGCACTTCGGTAGTCGAGCATTACGGTATCAAGCAATTGATGTACGGCGTGCTGCTGCCCGGGCCGGATATCGGCGCGCGGGCCGCGTCGGACATGCGTGCGATCCATGAGGCCGGCTTCGAGTGCGGCATTCACACGTGGGACCACGTCTACTGGCAGGACAACGTGCGCACGCGGGCTCGCGACTGGACCGTCGCGCAGATGCAGGCGAGTCACAACCGTTTCATCGAAATTTTCGGCACGCCGCCCGTCACGCACGGCGCCGCCGGCTGGCAGATGAACGGCCACGCGTTCGAGCAGATCGACGCGTGGGGCATGCAGTATGCGTCCGACGGGCGCGGTCATTCGCCGTATTTCCCCGTAGTAGACGGCAAGACCCTCTCGCACGTACAGATGCCCACCACGCTGCCCACGCTCGACGAAGTGCTGGGCGTCGACGGTGTCGACCTGGACAACGTTGCCGCGTGGATGTTGAAGCGCACCGAGAACAATCCGCACGACCAGGTGTACACGCTGCACGCCGAGCTCGAAGGACAAAAGCTCGCGCCGGTGTTCGAACAACTGCTGGACGGCTGGCGCGCTCAAGGCCACACGTTCGCCACGATGGGCGACTATCATGCCGCGCTGGACCGCAGTACGCTGCCATCGTACCCTGTCACCTGGGGTGAAATTCCTGGCCGTTCCGGCGAATTGATCGTGCAGCCGTCGTGAGCCGGGGCGCGGCAGATCAGCCTGACGCCTGACCATAACAACCGGAGAACCTCGTGCCCATCGCAGTCGACCAACCCGTCCCCGACTTTACCGCCCCCGCAACCGGTGGCGAGATTACGCTGTCCAGTCTTCGGGGCAAAAAGGTGGTGCTGTATTTTTACCCGAAGGACAACACGCCAGGTTGCACGACCGAAGGTCTGCAGTTCCGCGATCTGTATCCGAAGTTCAAGAAGGCTGGCGCAGAGATTCTCGGCGTCTCGCGCGACAGCCTGCGCTCGCATGACAACTTCAAGGCCAAGCTCGAACTGCCGTTCCCGCTGATCTCGGATCCAGAGGAAACGCTCTGCGCGCTCTTCAACGTCATCAAAATGAAGAAAATGTATGGCAAAGAAGTACGGGGAATCGAACGATCGACGTTTGTCATCGACAGCGAGGGCGTCCTTCGCCAGGAGTGGCGTGGCGTGAAAGTACCAGGTCACGTCGATGACATTCTGGAGGCTGTACAAGCGCTGTGAGGCGCGTTATATTGGGCTGCAATGAGTGCCTGTCCACCCCATACTTTCCGCGGCTGCGCCGCTTGTCACGCCTCTGTCGTTGAGGCTGTGAGGCGCAACGCGATGACCGAAGTCGAGCCGCTTGCCCCGTTTGCCGGGGCGGCGGCTTTTTTAATTGCGCGAAGCCGTTCTTTTATCAGGCCACGCGCTCTCGTCAAGGAGCCGATCGAAAACCAGGCGAACCGGCATTTTTAGACCGAAGCGCGCCTCCGGGCGCAAACTGCGTGGGCCTTTTGGCACACCAGCAGAATGCGACAGGCGGCGCACGATATGTGACCCGATTATTTCGAGGGAAACCATGCCTTTGCCTACCGCACCCAGCAAGCTCGGCAATCTCTTACCGGCTGACGAATACAAGGCTAAAGCCACGCCGGCCCGGTCCGCCAAAAAACAGGCGGTTGACGGGGAGCAAGCCGAGTCGGCCGATTTCGGCCAAGCCAACGTCGCGACGCCTATGGCACGCGCCGCCAACGCCGCTACTACCTTGCGGCCGGTTCCTGCGTCTTCTTCTGCCGATACCGCCGCTGAACAGGCTGCTCCCGCTCGCAGCCGGAAAAGCAAACAAACCGCCGCGTTGCTGCAACCGGTGCCGGCGCCTGCCGTCCGCCAGCAGCCCGCGCACGTCGAGCCTGAGCAACCTGCCACCGCGGAACCCGTGGTGGCCCGCGCCGGCAAGCAGCCATCGGCCAATACGGCGGCCACGCCGGCCGCAGCGACCCGCGGCAGCGCCAAGAAGCGCGGCGGCGCAGCCGAACAGGTCGAAACCCGCAAGCTGTTCGTGCTCGATACGAACGTGCTGATGCACGATCCGACTTGCCTGTTCCGTTTCGAGGAACACGACGTCTATCTGCCGATGATGACGTTGGAAGAACTCGACAACCACAAGAAGGGCATGTCGGAAGTCGCGCGTAATGCGCGTCAGGTCAGCCGCACGCTGGACGCGCTGGTCGCCAACGGCGGCAATATGTCGGATGGCATTTCGCTGTCGCGCCTGGGCAGCCGCGAGGCCGCCGGACGCCTGTTTTTCCAGACCAAGCTGACGGATATCGAACCGGTCGAAGGCCTGCCGCAAGGCAAGGCGGACAACCAGATTCTCGGCGTGGTGCGCGCGTTGCAGCGCGACCGCATGGACCGCCAGGTCGTGCTGGTGTCGAAAGACATCAACATGCGGATCAAGGCGCATGCGCTGGGTCTGCCTGCCGAGGATTACTTCAACGACCAGGTCCTCGAAGACAAGGACCTGCTCTATTCCGGCATTCGCGCGCTGCCGCAGGACTTCTGGACCAAACATGCCAAGGGCATGGAAAGCTGGCAGGACACCAAGACGGGCACCACGTATTACCGCGTGACCGGGCCGTTGTGCGCCTCGATGCTGGTCAACGAGTTCGTGTATCTGGAGCCGCAGAACGGCGAACCGGCATTTCACGCGCTGGTGCGTGAGCTGAACGGCAAGACCGCCCTGCTGCAGACCTTGCGCGACTACGGCCACCACAAGAACAACGTGTGGGGCATTACGGCGCGCAATCGCGAGCAGAACTTTGCGCTCAACCTGCTGATGAATCCGGAGATCGACTTCGTCACGCTGCTTGGCCAGGCCGGTACCGGCAAGACGCTCGTCGCACTAGCTGCGGGGCTTGCACAGGTGCTAGACGACAAGCGCTACAACGAAATCATCGTGACACGGGCCACCGTGCCGGTCGGTGAAGACATCGGCTTTCTGCCGGGTACGGAAGAGGAAAAGATGCAGCCGTGGATGGGTGCATTCGACGACAACCTCGAAGTGCTGCAGAAGACCGACGACGCTGCCGGCGAATGGGGCCGTGCCGCGACCCAGGAACTGATCCGTTCGCGCCTGAAGATCAAGAGCATGAACTTCATGCGCGGCCGGACTTTCGTCGACAAGTATCTGATCATCGACGAGGCCCAGAACCTGACGCCGAAGCAGATGAAGACGCTGGTCACGCGCGCCGGTCCGGGCACGAAAATCATCTGCCTTGGCAACATCGCGCAGATCGATACGCCGTATCTGACGGAAGGCAGTTCGGGGCTCACCTACGTGGTGGATCGCTTCAAGGGCTGGGCGCATAGCGGGCACGTGACGCTGGCGCGCGGCGAGAGGTCGCGTCTCGCGGATTACGCGTCCGAGATCCTCTAAGCCAAGCTCAAGCCGAGCTGTTGCACGGTTTTCGAGTTGTTCCAAAGCCGCGCCAGGGTTATACCGGGCGCGGCTTTTTTTGTATGTCCGGCGCGCCCGGGCCCACTTTTACGTCCCGGTGGCGCCACACTTAGCGCGTAAACTTCAAGTAATTTATCAACTTTGCTTGCTCACGCCATGGTGGACGGGCTACCATCCCGACATCGCCCGCTTTAAGCGAGTGTTTACGCTCGCCTCGTCTCAATGCGTCGACTTGGGTTTTCGCTGCTTATCCTTTTGCTGCTCGCCGCCTGTTCCAGCGAGCCGCAGCGGATTTCGCGCAGCTCAAGCGGTTCTTCTTCGGCGTCCAACGGCGCTTATCGCACTCCCCCGCCCGGTTTCCCGAACTTCGTCGATCACAGCGTCGGACGCGAGGAAATCTCCATTGAGGCGATGGGCCTCGTCGGGATTCCATACCGCTGGGGCGGCAACACGCCGGATAGCGGCTTCGATTGCAGCGGCCTGGTTCGGTATGTGGTGGCACGCGCGGCCTCGGTAAATCTGCCGCGCACCACGGCAGATATGAGCGGGAGCGGCGAATCGATCGAGCCCGATGGCGTTGCGCCGGGCGACCTGATTTTCTTTAACACCACCGGACGCCCCCATTCGCACGTCGGTATTTACGTCGGCAAACTGCGCTTCGTCAATGCGCCGTCGACGGGCGGCACGGTGCGGATCGATTATCTGACCAATCCGTATTGGGCCAAGCGGTTTGACGGCATTCGCCGGGTCGCCGCGCCAACTCATGCGCCGGCTCCGTTCGAGACGCCGACGTATCAGGCTTCGAATCCGCCGGAGAAGGTTGCTCCTGTGCCGTCGCAGGCGCTGCCACAGGCTTCGTATGCGGGTGCGGACGGTGCGATGGTAGTCCCTGCGCAGCAGCAGCGGCCGCTTGCGGAACCGCGGCAACCGGCTTATACGGAAACTGCGCCTGCGGCAGTTCCATTGCAGCAAGAGCCTCAGCAGCGGGTAGCAGCCTCGATGCAGGCACCACTGACCGACACTTCAGCTCGAGCCATGAGCCAGCCCGCCGCAGCGTCTGACGATGCGTTCGAGCCGCCGCCTCCGGCAATGAGCGCCGCCCAGATGCAGGCGCGTGAAGCAGGCGCGGTCTCGCCCGTGCCGGCGAGTGTCGCCCACGCACCAGACCCGATCGACGCCGCGGCCGACGCTTTCGAACCGCCGCCCCCCGCGTCCGTTGCTATTCGCCAGGAGCAACAGGTGGGCACGACGGGCTCCGCTGGCAGTGTGCAGATCATGCGAGCCTCAACGGGGTCACGTGCTATCACGGCCCCTACGCAGTCCAGCGACGATCCGATCGCGCACTTCGCCAACGGCAATTTCTGACGGACGCCGCCGGAAATGTAGCTGGTGGCCTGAAAGGTCATTCGCCCCCGTCTGACACGCAGGATTGAGCTATCTGCTATCGTCTCCGATATTCCTAAGACGGGCAGGTAAGGTACTCACCATGGAACTTGGACTGAAAAACAAAGTGGTGCTGGTCACAGGTGGCAGCAAAGGAATCGGCCTCGCCTGCGCGCGAGCGTTTGCAGCCGAAGGCGCCAAAGTTGCGATCGTCTCGCGTGATCCGGCGAATCTCGCCCGCGCCCGCGAGCAGCTGGCGAGCGAGGGTCTGCACGTGCATCTCACGCGCGCCGACCTGCACGAGCCGCACGGCGCGGCCGATATCGTCGAAGAAGTCACCACCGCGGTCGGTCCGATCGACGTGCTGATCAATAGCGCCGGCGCCGCCCGTCGCTACGACCCGGAAACGCTCAATGCCGAAGCCTTCCGGGCGACGATGGAAGCCAAATACTTCCCGTACATCTATCCGCAGCAGGAAGTGTTGAAGCGCATGGCGGAACGGGTGAAATCAGGAGCCAGCGCCGAGCCGGGAACGATCGTCAACATCATCGGCATGGGCGGCAAGATGGCGAGCGATATCCATATCGCCGGCGGCGCTGCCAATGCGGCGCTGATGCTGGCAACGGTCGGGCTCGCGCACTACTACGCGCGCTATGGCATCCGCATCAACGCGATCAATCCCGGCGCGACGCTGACGGAGCGCGTCGAGGAGGCATTGCAACTGGAAGCGGGTCAGCAAGGGATCGACACCAAGGAGGCGTTGGCACGCGGTGAAGCCAAGGTGCCGCTCGGGCGCTTCGCCAAACCCGAGGAAATCGCCGACGTCGCGCTGTTTCTGGCGAGCCGCCGCGCGAGCTACGTAACAGGCGCGATCGTCCCGATGGACGGGTGCAGCGCGCCGATCATTTGAGCGCGGGCGCGCCAGCCAGCCTCGGAAGCAAGACCAGAATTACAGCAAGCGATGGCCGAGCCACCAGCCCGCTGCAGCGAGCGCCGCTGACGCGGGGATGGTCAGAATCCACGCCCAGACAATATTGCCTGCCACGCCCCAGCGCACCGCGCTGAGTTTTTGCGTAGCGCCAACGCCGACAATCGCGCCGGTAATCGTATGGGTGGTGGACACTGGAATGCCGAGGAACGAGGCAATAAACAACGTAATCGCACCGCCCGATTCCGCGCAAAAACCGCCGACCGGCTTGAGCTTGGTGATCTTCTGCCCCATCGTGCGGACAATGCGCCAGCCGCCGAACAGTGTGCCCAACCCCATCGAAAGATAGCAGCCGCCGATCACCCACAGCGGCGGCGCGTCGGCGAGCGACGATGCATAGCCCGTCGCGATCAGCAGCATCCAGATGATGCCGATGGTTTTCTGCGCGTCGTTACCGCCGTGCCCGAGGCTATACATGCCGGCCGAAATCAGCTGATAGCGCCGAAAGCGTCCGTCAACCTTGCTCGGTGGTGTGCGGAAGTAGATCCACGACACCGCCAGCATGAAGAACGAGCCAAGCACAAAACCCAGCAGCGGCGAAATGAAGATGAACGCGACAGTCTTCATCAATCCGTCCAGGTTGAGCGAATGCCAGCCCGATTTGGCGAGCGCGGCGCCCACCAAACCGCCGATCAGCGCATGCGAGGAGCTCGACGGAATGCCGTAATGCCACGTGACGATGTTCCAGCCGATCGCGCCGACCAGCGCGCCGAAAATCACGTAGTGGTCGACGATGGCCGGATCGATCGTGCCCTTGCCGACTGTCTGCGCGACTTTCAGGTGAAAGATGAAGTAGGCAATGACGTTGAACGCTGCGGCGAAAGCAACCGCCTGCTGCGGCTTGAGAACGCCGGTCGAGACGACGGTGGCGATCGAGTTCGCCGCGTCGTGGAAGCCGTTCATGAAGTCGAACACCAGCGACACGGCGACCAGGGTGACGACCACCCAGATGGCGAGTTGTATCGATTGCATTAGGCGTTTTCCAGCACGATGCCTTCGAGAATGTTCGCCACGTCCTCACATTTGTCAGTGATGGTTTCGAGCAGTTCGTAGATCGCCTTCAGCTTGATCAGCGTCTTGACGTTGTCTTCCTCGCGAAAGAGCTTCGATATGGCCGAGCGCAGCACGCGGTCGGCTTCGGATTCCAGACGGTCGATATCCTCGCAGGCCTTCAGGATCTGGCTTGCCTGCTTCATGTCCGACAGCAGGCTGACCGCAAACTGCACGCGCTCGGCGGTCGCTGTGCAGATATGCGCCAACTGGCTGGCCTCAGAGGTCACCGCCTGCACGTCATAGAGCGAAATCGCGGTGGCAACGTCCTCCATCAGGTCGAGGATGTCGTCCATCGTGGTGATCAACTTGTGGATTTCGTCGCGGTCGAGCGGCGTGATGAAAGTCTTGTGCAGCAGGTCAATGGTTTCGTGCGTGAGCTTGTCTGCAGCCTTTTCGGCCTTCTGCACGTTTTGCTTATGGACCTCGGCGTCTTGCAGGTTGTCGATCAGCAGCTCGAGTTCGTGGCTCGCCGAAACAATGCAATTTGCGTGCTGGTTGAAGATTTCAAAGAACTTGCCCTCGGTGGGCATGAATCGACCGAACATTGGAATCCCGGGAATTGGTCACATTGCGACTGACATAAAACGGCAATATTGTACCGTCCCCGGGATAGGGTCGCACCTTTGAAAACGTCGTTACAACAGGGGCGGCAGATTCCTCTTTACTCGGCGTAGAAGTTTTGCGCGCCGGCAAAATTATCGAACTTCGTGTATTGGCCGTGGAACGTGAGGCGAACAGGACCGATTGGCCCGTTACGCTGTTTGCCGATGATGATTTCCGCCGTGCCCTTATCCGGGCTGTCCGGGTTGTAGACCTCGTCGCGGTAGATGAACAGGATCACGTCGGCATCCTGCTCGATGGCGCCCGATTCACGCAAATCCGACATGATTGGACGCTTGTTCGGGCGCTGTTCCAGACCGCGGTTCAACTGCGACAGGGCAATCACCGGCACGTCGAGTTCTTTGGCGAGACTTTTCAGCGAACGCGAAATTTCCGAAATTTCGGTCGCGCGGTTTTCGCCAGCCGACGATGAGCCGCTCATCAGCTGCAAATAGTCGATGATGATCAAACCCAGCTTGCCGCACTGGCGTGACAGCCGGCGCGCCCGCGAGCGTAGTTCCATCGGGTTCAGACCGCCGGTTTCGTCGATGAAGATTTGCGCTTCGCTCATCTTCTGCACCGCGTGCGTCAGTTTCGGCCAATCCTCGTCGGTGAGACGCCCTGTACGCATCCGATGCTGGTCGAGCCGGCCAACCGAGCCGAGCATACGCATCGTGAGCTGGGTGCCCGGCATTTCCATCGAAAACACCGCCACCGGCAAACCGTACTCAACTGCCACGTACTCGCCGACATTCATCGAGAACGCCGTCTTACCCATCGACGGCCGACCCGCCACGATGATCAGTTCGCCGCCGTGCATGCCGGAGGTCATCCGGTCGAGGTCGACGAAGCCGGTCGGCGTGCCGGTCACATCGCTCGGATTGGCGGTGTGATACAGCGTGTCGATCCGCTCGACCACCTGTGTGAGCAGAGGCCCGATTTCGAGGAATCCCTGCGTACCGCGCGCGCCATCCTCGGCGATCGAAAACACCTTCGATTCGGCTTCGTCCAGCAGTTGGCGAACTTCCTTGCCCTGCGGATTGAAAGCGTCGGCGGAGATTTCGTCCGCGACCGATACCAGCCGGCGCAGGACCGCGCGATCACGCACGATTTCCGCATAACGCCGGATATTCGCCGCGCTCGGCGTGTTCTGCGCCAGCGCATTCAGGTAAGCGAGTCCGCCGACCTCTTCCGCCTTGCCCGCAGTGCCCAACGCCTCATAGACCGTGATCACGTCGGCCGGACGCGTCGCCGCGATTAGCTTGCCGATGTGTTCGAAGATGATGCGGTGGTCATAGCGGTAGAAGTCGCTTTGCGACAGGAAATCGGCGATGCGGTCCCACGCGGCATTGTCGAGCAGCAGGCCGCCCAGCACCGATTGCTCGGCCTCAATCGAATGCGGCGGGACTTTTAGCGACTCGATCTGGGGATCTTTGGACGGTGCGTTCATGGGATGGAATTATCGGGCAAATGCTACCCGTAAGGTATAGAACGGCCAACAAAAAAGGCAGGGGCCGGTCACCCGGCCCCTGCCTTTCACCGGTCAGACTACCCGGCAAATATTGCTTCGATGCTTTGACGCAGTCGGCTTAGACGTGTTCGCCCAGCACCGACACCGTCACATCGACGAGAACGTCGGTGTGCAGCGAGATTTGCACTGAGTGGTCGCCCACCAGCTTCAGCGGGCCTTCCGGCAGACGCACTTGCGCCTTTTCCACTGCGAAGCCTTGCTTGACCAAGGCTTCAGCGATGTCGGCGTTCGTCACCGAACCGAACAGACGGCCGTCGACGCCAGCCTTCTGAGCGATCTGAACCGTCGAGCCTGCCAGCTTTTCGCCTTGAGCTTGAGCAGTTGCCAGCTTTTCAGCGGCAACCTTTTCCAGTTCTGCGCGGCGGACTTCGAATTCAGCGAGTGCGTCTTTCGTTGCGCGGCGTGCGTGCTTGTTCGGGATCAGGAAGTTACGTGCGTAACCGTCCTTCACCTTGACGATGTCGCCCAGGTTGCCCAGGTTGACGACTTTTTCCAGAAGAATAACTTGCATTCTGATGCTCCTTGTCGCGTCGTCGGGTTAGGCCTTGTGCTGGTCGGTGTACGGCACCAGCGCGAGGAAACGTGCGCGCTTGATTGCCGTATCCAGCTGGCGTTGATAGTGCGACTTCGTACCCGTGAGACGCGCCGGCGTGATCTTGCCGTTTTCGCCAATGAAGTCCTTCAGCGTTTCGATGTCTTTGTAGTCGATCTGATCGACACCAGCTGCCGTGAAACGGCAGAACTTCTTGCGCTTGAAGAGCGGATTTTGTTGCTGACGACGCTTGTCGAATTTCTTACCAGTCGGGCGGGGCATGTTCAGTCCTTTCCAATGTCCTGCAATGCTGTGATGTGAAATACCAGGGTTCTTGCGTTGCGGCTTTTCTTCGCCAGGAAGCCGGTGAAGAGCGTTTCGACGCCCATCGCACAGCTTTCCAGCTTGCCGCTCGCCTCGCCGGCCGCCACCGCCGCCATCGTCAGTTCAACTTGCCGGGCTATGCCGGCTTCGACGACTTCAGTGCGGTGTTGCAACGTGCAGCTTGCGATCGGAACGCCGGCGGGGGTGTACCGCACCGGTTCGCGTTCAACGACGCTGGCCGTAAGTTGCAGCCGATTCATATACCTTTTGGCGAGAGCGACGCTTTTGCCTGGTAGCTTAAATTAGTGTGTCTTAAGCCTGCGCTTCGGACGGCTGCGTGGTGGTGGTGGTGGTCGTAGCAGCTGCCTTCTTGGCTTCTTCGCGCTGCACTTCCTTCATCATCGGCGACGGGCCGGTTTCGGCCTTCTTCAGCTTGACGATCAGGTGACGCAGAACCGCGTCGTTGAACTTGAATGCGTGTTCCAGCTCGTCGAGCGTGGTTTGGTCGCATTCGATGTTCAGGCAGACGTAGTGAGCCTTCGCGAGTTTCTCGATCATGTAGGCCAGTTGGCGACGGCCCCAGTCTTCGATACGGTGGATCTGGCCACCGTGCGAGGTGATCGTGGTCTTGTAACGCTCGATCATGGCGGGCACTTGCTCGCTCTGATCGGGGTGCACAATAAAGACGATTTCATAATGACGCATACACACTCCTTGTGGACTTGTGGATTAGAGCCACCCGGGCGTCTGAACCGGTGTGGCAAGTGAGAAGCCGAAGATTGTAGCCCGAATGGGGACGGGTTGCAACATATCCCGTTAATTTGCCACGCGATTCGGGTGTGTTTTCAAGGGTTTAGGGCTATGTGACGGCTCCCAGCCCGCGCCTGACCACGCACGGCGCCCTCTGATCAAGCCTCCCCGCTCCAATATCCTGGCCGCGCATAGACTTCTTTCAGGTAGTCGATGAAGTAACGCACCTTGGCCGGCACGTAACGTTGCTGTGGGTAGACCGCGAGGATGTCGTAATCGGGCAGCGCGAACTCGTCGAGCACCGTTTCCAGTTCGCCGCGCGCGAGTTGCTGCTGGATCTCCCACGTCGAGCGCCAGCCAAGCCCCAGCCCTTCCGAGACCCAGCGGTGCAGCAACTCGCCGTCGTTGCAATCGAGCGTGCCCCCCACCCGCACTGTCGCCAGCTTGCCGTTGCGCCGGAAGTACCAGCCGCGGTTCTGGCCCCCTTGCAGGTTGAAGGCGAGGCAATTGTGCTGCGGCAGGTCTTCGAGCGTCTTCGGCCTGCCGTGCTTGCGGAAATACTCCGGCGTGCCGCAGACCACACGGCGGTTCGAGGCCAGCTTCACCGCGACGAAATTCTGATCGACCGCGCCGCCGATGCGAATCGACAGGTCATAGCCTTCGCGCACCAGATCCACCACCCGGTCGGTCAGATTGAACGACAACTGCAGTTCCGGCTTGTCGGCAAGAAACGGCGGCGCGAGCGGTGCGACATGTTTGCGGCCAAAAGCTGCCGGCGCCGACACGATCAGGTGTCCAGTCACGGCCCGGCGGCCCGCTGCGAGCTCGTTTTCCGCCTGATCCCATTCGGATAGCAAACCGCGGCAGCGCTCCAGGAACGCCGCGCCCTCTTCGCTCACCACGAGACGCCGCGTCGAGCGGTACATCAACTTTACGCCGAGGCGCTTTTCCAGCGCATCGATGCGCCGTCCGAGGATCACCGGCGACACACCCTCCTCCAGCGCTGCGGCAGCCAGACTGCCCGCGTCGGCCACCCGCACGAAGGTTTCGATCTGCTTGAAGCGGTCCATTGTCGTCTCCTGTGTCGACCCGAGTTCGCCCTTTGGCGCGCTACTCGGGTCCCATGCAAGCGGGTTGCAACCGCCTTGCACGCCGTCTCCCCGGTCACTGCCATTCCATACTTTTTGTTTCGAAATAAGCGACCCGGACTGATCTTATCAAACCTTTGGGTGAGGCCTAAAGTCTGTCTCAACCCCCTCGATCCGCATTCAAAGACATTCAGGAGACATTCATGGCCAAGATGAGAGCCGTCGACGCAGCGGTACTGGTGCTCGAAAAAGAAGGCATCGACACCGCCTTCGGTGTACCGGGCGCCGCAATCAACCCGTTCTACTCGGCCATGCGCAAGGCAGGCAACATCAGCCACGTGCTGGCGCGCCACGTCGAAGGCGCATCGCATATGGCCGAAGGCTATACGCGTGCGCAGCCGGGCAACATCGGCGTGTGTATCGGCACGTCCGGCCCCGCCGGCACCGACATGATCACCGGTTTGTACTCCGCTCAGGCTGACTCGATTCCTATTCTGGCTATCACGGGTCAGGCGCCCCGCGCGCGTCTGTACAAGGAAGATTTCCAGGCCGTCGATATCGAATCGATCGCCAAGCCCGTCACCAAGTGGGCCGTCACCGTGCGCGAGCCGGCGCTGGTGCCGCGCGTGTTTCAGCAGGCGTTCCACCTGATGCGCTCGGGCCGTCCCGGTCCGGTGCTGATCGATCTGCCGATCGACGTGCAGCTCGCCGAAATCGAATTCGATATCGATACGTATGAACCGCTGCCGGTCTACAAGCCGAAGGCGACCCGCAAGCAGATCGAAGCGGCGCTCACGCTCCTGAACAATTCCGAGAAGCCGCTGATCGTCTCCGGTGGTGGCGTGCTCAACGCAGCCGCGGAAGACCTGTTGGTCGAATTCGCCGAAACGATCGGCGTGCCGGTGATTCCGACGCTGATGTCGTGGGGCGCGATTCCCGACGATCACCCGTTGATGGCCGGCATGGTCGGCCTGCAGACGTCGCACCGCTACGGCAACGCGACCATGCTCGCCTCCGATTTCGTGCTCGGCATCGGCAACCGCTGGGCGAACCGTCACACAGGCAGCGTCGAGGTCTACACCAAGGGCCGCAAGTTTGTGCACGTGGACATCGAGCCGACGCAGATTGGCCGCGTGTTTGGGCCGGACCTCGGCATCGTGTCGGACGCGAAGGCTGCGCTCGAACTGTTCGTCGAAGTGGCGAAAGAGTGGAAGACCGCCGGCAAGCTCAAGGACCGCAGCGCATGGGTCGCAGACTGCCGGGAACGCAAGCGGACGCTGCAACGCAAGACGCACTTCGACAACGTGCCGATGAAACCGCAACGCGTGTACGAAGAGATGAACCAGGTGTTCGGCCGCGATACGTGCTACGTGAGCACGATCGGTTTGTCGCAGATCGCCGGTGCACAGTTCCTGCACGTCTACAAGGCGCGTAACTGGATCAACTGCGGCCAGGCCGGCCCGCTCGGCTGGACGATTCCCGCAGCGCTCGGTGTGCGTGTCGCGGACCCGCAACGTCCGATCGTCGCGCTCTCCGGCGACTACGACTTCCAGTTCATGATCGAAGAGCTCGCCGTCGGCGCGCAATTCAAGCTGCCCTACGTGCATGTGGTGGTGAACAACTCGTACCTCGGGTTGATCCGCCAGGCCCAGCGTGCCTTCGATATGGACTTCTGCGTGCAGCTCGCGTTCGACAACATCAACGCGCCGGAAGTGAATGGCTATGGTGTCGATCACGTTGCGGTGGCCGAAGGTCTCGGTTGCAAGGCGATCCGCGTGTTCAAGCCGGAAGAACTGAAGCCGGCCCTGCAAAAAGCCCAGTCGATGCTGTCCGAGTTCAACGTGCCGGTGATCGTCGAAGTGATTCTCGAGCGTGTGACGAACATCTCGATGGGCACCGAAATCGACGCCATCAACGAGTTCGAAGAACTGGCGGCCAAGCGCGAAGATGCGCCGAGCGCCATCAGCATGCTCGACTGATCTTGCTCAGTTTTCCTGACTAGTTTGACCTGATCGATCGGGCGGTGCGGCGCGTAGTTGGCGCTTGCCCGCAGGATCGAAATTGTTTCATTGACCGACCAGCGAGACCCCAGCACCATGCCGAAATTTGCAGCCAATCTCACCATGTTGTTCAACGAGGTCCCGTTCCTCGACCGCTTCGTAGCGGCTGCGGACGCGGGCTTTAACGCCGTCGAATTCCTGTTCCCCTATCCGTACAAAGTCGCTGAGCTGGCCGAGCGCCTGCAGCAGAACCGTCTGAAGCTCGTGCTGCACAACCTGCCTGCAGGCAACTGGGAAGCCGGCGAACGCGGCATTGCCTGCCTGCCGGATCGCGTCGGCGAGTTCCAGGAAGGCGTCGGCCGCGCGATCGAATATGCCAAGGCCCTCAAAGTGCCGCAGCTGAACTGCCTCGTCGGCATTCCTGGCCCAGGCGTCGATGCCGGCCGCGCTCACGCGACGATGGTCGACAACCTGCGCTTCGCCGCCGGCGCGTTGAAGAAAGAAGGCATCAAGCTGCTGGTCGAGCCGTGCAATTCGTACGACATCCCAGGCTTTGCATTGAACCGCTCATCCGAGGGCCTCGACGTGATTCGCGCCGTCGGCTCGGACAACCTGTTCCTGCAGTACGACATCTATCACATGCAGCGGATGGAGGGCGAGCTCGCCGCCACCATCAAGAAGAACCTGGCGTCGATCGCGCATATCCAGCTTGCCGACAATCCGGGTCGCAACGAACCGGGCACGGGTGAAATCAACTACCCGTTCCTGTTCGACCTGCTCGATTCGCTCGGCTATGACGGATACATCGGCTGCGAATACAAGCCGCGCACGACAACCACCGAAGGTCTGGACTGGGTGCAGCGCGTTGCGGGCCAGGCACGTGGCGCGGCGCACGTCGCCTGCTGATCGATCAGATCGCCCTCCTGAACACTCTCGACCCCAACCCACTGGAGACATAGACACATGGCAAAGATTGGATTCATCGGCCTCGGCATCATGGGCGCGCACATGGCGCGTAACCTTATCAAGGGCGGCCATTCGCTGTTCGTGAACGGCGCGTATCCGGTACCGGAAGACCTGAGCAAGACGACCACGGTGGTCGCCAACTCGACGGCCGTTGCGCAGGCTGCTGACATCGTCGTCATCATGGTGCCGGACACGCCGGACGTCGCCAACGTGCTGTTCGCCGACGACGGCGTCGCCAACGGCCTCACCAAAGGCAAGCTCGTGATCGACATGAGCTCGATCTCCCCGCTCGACACCCAGGCCTTCGCGAAGAAGATCAACGCTCTCGGCGTGGACTATCTCGACGCGCCGGTGTCGGGCGGCGAAGTCGGCGCGCGTGAAGCGTCGCTGACGATCATGGTCGGCGGTCCGGAAAAGGCCTTTGCACTCGCCAAGCCGCTGTTCGAACTGATGGGCAAGAACATCTCGCTGATCGGCGATAACGGCGCGGGCCAGACCTGCAAGGTCGCGAACCAGATCATCGTCGCACTGAACATCGAAGCGGTTGCAGAAGCGTTGCTGTTCGCTGCGCGTTCGGGCGCCGATCCGGAACGCGTCCGCAAGGCGCTGATGGGTGGCTTCGCTTCGTCGCGGATTCTCGAAGTGCACGGCGAGCGGATGACGAAGCGCACCTTCGATCCGGGCTTCCGCATCGAACTGCATCAGAAGGATCTGAACCTCGCGCTCGACGGCGCACGCAAGCTGGGCATCGCGCTGCCGCACACGGCAAGCGCACAACAACTGTTCAGCGTGTGCGCAGCAAACGGTGGCAAGGCGTGGGATCACTCCGCGATGGTGCGTGCGCTTGAAATCATGGCGAACTTCGAAGTGGCTCAAGCACCGGGCAAAGAAGCGAAGGCGGCTTGACGCGATAGCAGGGATACGCTGCTGAAACGCCCCTGGTTTTGCCTGCGGTATGACCACAGGTTTAGAGGCGATCAACGGCTGCAACATCGGTTGGCGTGAGCTCCATGCCATTCATCACGTCAACCGGCAAGTGGGGCGTCCGGTGCGGTGCGCGGCACGCGTAGCGCATCGGACAAATCGTGCCGCTCTGGGCTGAGAGCGGCAAGTGGGGTCCGCAGCGGCACCCGTCGACGGCGGGGAAGCCTTGGTCGGTCAGACGTCGTCGTCGGGTGTCCGGCTGTCGGATAGTGCACACTGATACCACGCAAAAAAACGCGGCGATAAGGGCAATCAGCCCTTATCGCCGCGTTTTTTGTTTCGCACGCAGGTTTCGAAGCGCGCGCAATACTTCATTAGTATCACGCACACTTCGCAGGTCACTACGTTAGTACTTGTCGAAGGCCTTCTGCAGCGCAACCGGTCCGGTACCACCCGCCGCGAGCGCCAGCATCAGCAGCACACGCGCCTTGTACGGATTGAGCGCGCCCGCTGTGACGAAGCCAAGCGCATCGTCGGAGGCAGCGCCGTTGCGCATCACATGGCCCGAGCCGACCCGCGACGAGCGCACCACCACCACGCCCTGGCTCACCGCATCGGCAAGCGCCTGCTGCACCGACGCGTGAATCGAACCGTTACCGGTGCCGGCCACCACAATTCCGCGTACGCCTGCCGCTACCAGGGCATCAACGCCGATCCGCGATACGCCAGCGTAACTCACGACGATCTCCACATTCGGCCACTTCGCGCCGATCACGAATTCCGTGTCGACCGTATGCGGACGCACGACCTTACGCTGGAATTCCACTCGTCCGTCCTGCACCCAGCCAAGCGCGCCCACTTCCGGAGACTGGAACGCGTCCACTGCATAGGTGCTGGTTTTGACCACATCGCGCGCGCTGTGAATGCGGTTGTTGAATGCCACCAGCACGCCCTGCCCGTGCGCAGCCTGGCTCGCCGCGACAGTTACGGCATTCAGCAGGTTCAGAGGACCGTCTGCGGAGAGCGCCGACGAAGGCCGCATCGCCGCAGTCAGCACGACTGGCTTGATGCTTTTTACGGTCAGATGCAACAGGTACGCGGTTTCTTCAAGCGTATCGGTGCCGTGCGTAATCACTACGCCGTCGATGTCGTCGCTCGCCAGCAACGCATTCACACGTTGCGCGAGGGTCGTCCACAGCGCAAGCGCCATGTCCTTGCTGTCGATGCTGGCGATCTGCTCAGGCTGAATCTGCGCGACACTCGAAAGCGCTGGAACCGCTTCGAGCAGGCGCTCGACGCCGACCACGCCGGCCTGATAGCCGGAGGTATTGGCGGCATCGGCGGCGGTACCGGCAATCGTGCCGCCCGTAGCCAATACCGCAATGCGTGGCAAAGCGTGCGCGGCGGCGGACTGGGGGCCGCTGGCCGGTGAAGCGGCGGCGGCAGAGCCGGCGCCCTGCGCGCCGGAAGAGGAAGGAGTCGAAGTATTCATGGCGGCGATTGTAAGCGATGCGCTGCGCGCCGCCATGCGGTCAAACGAGAATTGCCGGGTTAAAGTGATCTCTTAGTCGACCATCCGGCCCCTGCTCGATGGAGATGACCGACGCCACTTTATGCAACGCGGCGGCTCTCTATCACGCCAGCATCAATCCACTGCGCGCAACTGCGCAGCGATCTCGGCTTCCTTCAATTGCGGTGCGAACATTTCCAGCAGACGATACGCGTAAGCCCGCAGGAACGCGCCCTTGCGCAGGCCCACACGGGTCGTGCTCGCCTCGAACAGATGCTGCGTATCGAGCGCCACCAGCTCCGTGTCGCGCTTCGGGTCGTACGCCATCGCCGCAACCACGCCGATGCCCATGCCAAGCTCAACATAGGTCTTGATCACGTCCGCGTCGATCGCGGTCAGCACGACGTCGGGCAGCGCACCCGCCTTCGCGAACGCCTGGTCGATATGCGAGCGGCCGGTAAAATCCTGGTCGTACGTGACAATCGGAAACTCGGCAATCTCGTCGAGCGTCAGGTTCTCACGTCCAACCAGCGGATGCCCCTTCGGCACAACCACCACGTGATGCCACGAATAGCAAGGGAACGTGACGATGTCCGGGAAGCGGTCGAGCGCTTCGGTCGAAATACCGATATCCGCTTCGCCGTTGATGATCATCTGCGCAATCTGTTGCGGACTGCCCTGGCGCAGCGCCAGATGCACCTTCGGGAACACTTCGGTGAACTGGCGAATCACCTTGGGCAGCGCGTAGCGTGCCTGCGTGTGGGTAGTGGCGACGACAAGGTGGCCGCTATCCTGATCCGCATACTGGCGCGCCACGCGGCGCAGATTTTCCGCGTCGAGCAGCATCCGTTCGATCAGCTGATGCACGGCCTTGCCCGGCTCCGTGAGGCCAGTAAGACGCTTGCCGCGGCGAATGAAAATATCGACGCCGAGTTCGTCCTCGAGGTCCTTGATCTGTTTCGACACACCCGACTGCGACGTGTACAGCACGTTCGCGACTTCCGTCAGGTTCATGTTCTGCCGCACGGCCTCGCGCACAAAGCGCAGTTGCTGAAAGTTCATCTGTGTGTCTCCGGTTCAGCCAGAGTTAAGTTATAGAGTAGTAGCGAGCCAGGCGCACGCTCAATGCGCCGGAAACACGCGCAAGGCGCGCGGCACAGCCGTCACGCCATCGCCGATATTCAGCTGCAGCGCGCGCCACGCTTCGCGATCCAGTTCTGCTTCGAGCACGCTGCCTTCGCGGCCGGCCAGCTCGACCCGCACCGAGCCGCCGAGCGTCACGACGCGCCGCACATCGACGACAATCCCATCGCGATGACCCAACGCCTGCGGATAAAGCTGCAGGTCATGCGGACGCACGTAGGCGAACGCCGGACCTTCGAACCCTGCCGCAGCGGCCACCGGCAACGCGGCGCCGTCCACCACAAAACCGTTGCTGCCAACCTTGCCGTGCAGACGGTTGGCCGCGCCGAGAAATTCATACACAAACGAAGTCTGCGGATGATCGTACACGTCTTGCGGGCTGCCCACCTGCTCAACGTGACCGCGATTGAGCACGACGATGCGGTCCGCCACTTCGAGCGCCTCTTCCTGGTCGTGCGTGACGAAGATCGTCGAGATATGCAGATCGTCGTGCAGGCGCCGCAACCAGCTACGCAATTCCTTGCGGACCTTCGCATCAAGCGCGCCGAAAGGTTCGTCGAGCAGCAGCACCTTCGGTTCAACCGCGAGAGCCCGTGCCAGCGCAATGCGCTGACGCTGGCCACCCGACAGTTCCGACGGGTAGCGTTGTGCGAGCCAGTCCAGTTGCACGAGCTTGAGCAGTTCATGCACTTTCTCGCGGATCACCACTTCCGATGGCCGCTCCTTGCGCGGTTTCACACGCAGGCCGAAAGCGACGTTCTCGAACACCGTCATGTGACGGAACAGCGCGTAATGCTGGAACACAAAGCCGACCTGGCGCTCACGGGCGCCCACCGTCGCGACATCCTGTCCTTGTAGCACAACCTGACCCGAATCCGCATATTCGAGGCCGGCGATCACGCGCAGCAATGTGGTCTTGCCACAACCCGACGGCCCGAGCAGCGCAACCAGCTCGCCCGGCGGAAAGTCGAGCGAGACGTTATCGAGCGCGGTGAAATCGCCAAAGCGCTTTTGCAGGTTACGAACGGTGATGCCCATTGACTACTCCCATGCAACTTTGTTGCTTACTGGACCGGGTGCTGCGTCGGCGCAAGCGCCACGGACGACTGCGAAACTGTTGGACCGGCGTGTGCGGGAACATCACGCGAGTCCGCCAGCTCTGCCGACAGATGCCGCTCGGCGAGCAGCTTGAGGCCAAGCGTGACAAGCGCCAGCAGCGCCAGCAACGAGGCCACGGCAAACGCCGCCGAGAAGTTGTATTCGTTGTAAAGAATTTCGACGTGCAGAGGAATCGTGTCGGTCTGCCCGCGAATATGGCCCGACACCACCGAGACGGCGCCGAACTCGCCCATCGCCCGCGCGTTACACAGAATCACCCCGTACAGCAGGCCCCATTTGACGTTCGGCAAGGTGACGCGGCGAAAGGTCTGCCAGCCGGATGCGCCCAGCACGTGCGCCGCTTCCTCTTCGTCATTGCCTTGCGCCTGCATCAGCGGAATCAGTTCACGCGCGACAAACGGGAAGGTCACGAAGATCGTCGCGAGCACGATGCCTGGCACCGCGAAGATAATCTGCACGTCGTGATCCTGCAGCCATGGACCGAACCAGCCCTGCGCGCCGAACAGCAAGACGTAGACGAGCCCGGAGACGACTGGTGATACGGAAAACGGCAGGTCGATCAGCGTCGTCAGCAACGCCTTACCCTTGAATTCGAACTTCGCGATGCACCACGACGCCGCCAATCCGAACACCAGATTCAACGGCACCGCAATCGCAGCGGTCAACAGTGTCAGCTTGATTGCAGAGATAGCGTCGGGGTCGGCGAGCGCTGCGAAGTAAAAACCAACGCCCTTGCTCAACGCCTGATAAAACACGGCAACGAGTGGAACCACCAGAAATAGCGTGAGAAACAGCAACGCGATGCCCGTCAGAAGCCAGCGCACAAGACGCGGCTCGCTCACCGGATCGTTACGGCGCACGGCGTTCAAGCCGGTACGCGACACCGGCTGCAACGCAGCAGAATCGTGGCTCATTGGGCACCTCCGGTCACACCTGCAGCGCCACCTGCAGCACCGATGGCAGCCCCCCCACCAGGCAGCGCAGGCGCCGCTGCACCGCGACGCGTACGACGCTGCAAATACCACTGCAGCGTATTGATCAGCAGCAGCATCAGGAACGACACCACCAGCATCACGACCGCGAGCGCCGTTGCGCCGGCGTAGTCGTATTGTTCGAGCTTGGTGATGATCAGGAGCGACGTGATTTCCGATTTCATCGGCACATTACCGGCAATGAAAATCACCGAACCGTATTCGCCAAGCGCCCGCGCGAAGGCCAGCGCGAAACCGGTCAATAGCGCCGGCAACACCGCGGGCAGCACGACGCGCCGAAACGTCAGCCAGCGCGTTGCGCCGAGGCAGGCAGCGGCCTCTTCCTGCTCACGCTCGAACTCTTCGAGCACAGGCTGCACGGTCCGCACCACGAACGGCAGTCCGATGAAGGTCAATGCGACCAGCACACCCAACGGTGTAAAAGCGACCTTGATCCCGAGCGGCTCCAGAAACTGGCCGATCCAGCCATTGCCGGAGTAAACCGCCGCGAGCGAGATCCCGGCCACCGAGGTGGGCAGCGCAAACGGCAGATCGACGACGGCATCAATGAGCCGCTTGAACGGAAACGAATAACGCACCAGCACCCACGCCACGAGAAAACCAAATACCGCATTGACGAGCGCGCCACCGAGCGCCGCAAAAAAAGTCAACCGGTACGACGCCAGCACGCGCGGCGACGCGACGGCGCGCACGAACTGCGCCCAGTCGAGCGAGGCCGTCTTGAGAAAGGTCGCCGCAAGCGGAACCAGCACCACGAGGCTCAGATACGCCACCGTGATGCCGAGCGTCAGGCCGAAACCCGGTAAGGCGCTCGGCTTGCGGAAGGTCAACGTCGTCATGCTGGATGCTCTTTCAGGGTGAAAACCGTGTCGCGTGGCTGGACAAACCTAAATGGCCAAACGGCGCGCCCCTTGAGGCGCGCCGAATGACAGCCTTACTGCGGCGAGTAAATCGAATCGAACACGCCGCCATCCGCGAAGTGCGTTTTCTGCGCATTCGCCCAGCCGCCGAACGTGTCATCCACGGTGTACAGCTTCAGCTTCGGAAACTTCGCGGTCAGCGCGGGCGGCACCTTGTCCGAGCGCGGACGGTAGAAGTTCTCCGCGGCAATCTCCTGCCCCTGCTCGCTGTAGAGGAAGTTCAGATAAGCCTCGGCCAGCTTACGTGTGCCGTGCTTGTCCACCACCTTGTCGACCACGGACACGGGCGGCTCAGCCAGAATGCTCACTGACGGCACCACGATCTCGAACTTGTCCGGACCAAACTCTTTCAGCGACAGAAACGCTTCGTTTTCCCAGGCAATCAGCACATCGCCGATACCGCGCTGCACGAAGCTTGTGGTCGCCCCACGCGCGCCCGAATCGAGCACGCCGGCGTTCTTGTACAGCTTCGTGACGAATTCCTTGGCCTTCTGATCGTTGCCGCCCGGTTGATGCTCGGCATAGGCCCACGCCGCCAGATAGTTCCAGCGTGCGCCACCCGAGGTCTTCGGGTTCGGCGTGACGATCGACACGCCTGGCTTCACCAGGTCGTCCCAATCCTTGATGTGTTTGGGGTTGCCCTTGCGCACGAGGAAAACAATCGTCGAGGTGTACGGCGCGGCGTTGTCCGGCAGACGTTTCTGCCAGTTCTTGTCGACGATGCCCTTGCTGGCAAGCGCATCGATGTCGTAAGCGAGCGCGAGCGTCACGACGTCCGCCTGCAGTCCGTCGAGCACCGAGCGCGCCTGCGCGCCCGAGCCGCCGTGGGACTGCTTGAAGGTGACGGTGTCGCCGGTCTGGGCTTTCCACTGTTTGCCGAACGCCTCGTTGATCTGCTGGTACAACTCGCGCGTCGGGTCGTAGGACACATTCAGCAATGTCGTGTCAGCCGCCTGCGCCTGTCCGGCCAGCCCTAGTGCCGCTGCGGCGCCAAGCGCCAGCACCGTAATGAGCTTCCTGGTCCTGCGTGCGAGCCCCGTGCCCTGATCGATCATCCAGCTTCTCCGCGTGGTGGTCAGGCGAGGCAGCGTGTGCCCCGTCTTTGTCTGTTGTGTTTGGTGCTTGATGTCTTGCGCGTGGCTTGCCTGCGTCGACTCGAGGGCCAGTCTATCGAAGGGCTTTCATCATTAAAAATAATGTTTTCTCATTTTTTAATACTCAAAAGTGGTAATGACAGCCGGATGCGGCGTTGTGGCACGAAAACCGGTGTTAGGACACCGTCTGACGGCGCTCCACTGACACCCAGGGTCGAGAACTTAAAGTAAAGCTTGAATTGCGCCGGATACTGTATAAAAATACAGTCACCTGTCTATCCATACAGTGACCCTATGACCAAACTCACCGCACGACAGCAAGAAGTTTTCGATCTGATCCGCCGGGCCATCGAACGCACCGGTTTTCCGCCTACCCGCGCGGAGATCGCCGCCGAGCTAGGCTTCAGCTCGGCTAACTCGGCGGAAGAGCACTTGCGTGCGCTTGCCCGCAAGGGGGTCATTGAGCTCGCCGCGGGCGCTTCGCGCGGCATCCGGCTGCTGCTGGCCAGTCAGGACGACGGGCCGCATCAGTTCACGCTGCCGCACGCCAGCATCATGCAGTTGTCACTGCCGCTGGTCGGCCGGGTGGCCGCGGGCAGCCCGATTCTCGCGCAAGAGCACGTCTCGCATCATTACACCTGCGACCCGGCGCTCTTTTCTAGCAAGCCGGACTACCTGCTGAAGGTGCGCGGGCTGTCCATGCGGGACGCCGGCATTTTCGACGGTGACCTGCTCGCCGTGCAGAAGAAAACCGAGGCCAAAGACGGCCAGATCATCGTCGCGCGGCTGGGCGACGACGTCACGGTCAAGCGCCTCAAGCGCCGGCCGGATGGCATCGAGCTGATCGCCGAAAACCCCGATTACGAAAACATCTTTGTTCAGGCCGGCAGTGCGGAATTCGCATTGGAAGGCATCGCAGTGGGGCTGATCCGCCCCACTGAGTTCTGAACCTTGCCTGAACAACGACTGGAGAGAATCATGGAACGCCTTGCCCGCCTGCTGCCCTTCCGCCAGTTCGGTCGCCTGCGCCATTTGCGCAATCTCGTACCGTGCGCGCCGATCGAGGCGTCCAGTGTTACTGCTTCGCTGTTCGATGACCCAGAGCCGCACGCCTCGACCTTGCCGTCGGCGCTGCCGGCCTTCGCACGGGTGTCGCTGAATTCCGGGCTCAATACGGCAGAACCAGCCCGGCGCGCGCCAGTTCGCGTGTACCACGGGCCGTCACGTCTGATCATGGTCGGCACGGTGGACGCCGTGTGCCGCATGATCGACCGTTGCATCGCCGAGGAAACGGCCGGCGTGCAGAACGCGCTGTTCGAGTAAGTATCCGGAAGAAGGTCCAGTGGTGCGCGAACCGGCCGTCAGGCGGTTCCCACCTTCGGTAATGGTCATTAGGTGAGGTTGCGCGGGGTTGGCTCAGGGATAATCGCGCATCGGTCGTATGGGGATCGTTTTCCCGCAGATGCGGTCCACGTTAGATCACACCTTACGGAGAAGCTCGCCCGATGGCTGTTTCAACATCTGCAAAACGCGGCGTCGCACGGCCGCTGATCATCACCGTGCTTGTCATTGTGGTCGTAGCTGTACTCGGGTACGGCTATGCGTCACCGTATCTCGCACTCGATCGCCTAAAACGCGCCGCCGATCAGCGTGACGCCCAAACCGTCAGCGAATATGTCGACTATCCGGCGTTGCGGGAAAGTCTGAAGGATCAGATCGCCGGTTTGCTGACGAGAAAGATCCAGGCGCGTGCAAACGGCAATCCGCTCGCGGCCCTCGGCGCGATGATAGGCGTTGCGCTGATTGGTCCGCTGGTCGATGCTTATGCGACTCCAGACGGCGTCGCTGCACTCCTGAACGGGATGCCGCCGCGCGGCGATCCCACGCAGCGCCCGCCCGTGCCGCCCGACGCGCCGGCCAACGCGCCTGCCGGCAGTGCAGACGCAACGCCGGCCGCGCCCGCTCCGGCAACGGGTGGCGCAGCGACAACCCCGCCGCAACCGCCGCAGACAACGGCTGCCTATCGTGGCATCAATGAATTCGTCGTCACGTATCAGCACGGCGTCGGCGACACGCGCTATGCCGCGATTCTGCGGCGCGAGGGGCTGTTCTCTTGGAAGCTGGCCGCAGTGGACCCGAACGGCTAGCGCTCGCCATGCGGCAAGGCGCCCTCATCCGGCCGAGCCGCACGCTACCCTGCTGCCTGCACTTGAGGCGCAACCCGGACCCGGTCCGGGCATGCGCCTCAGCCAATCAGGTCGAATCTATCTCAGGCCGCAGTCGTGGCCGCAGCGACCGACGCAGCGGCTTGCTCCTGCTCCTGCTCTTGCGCCGACGAACACGCCACCAGAATGCTGCACGAGATGCGGTCGAGCAGCGGTGTATTGCCCGCTCCCATCCACCAGCGCGACAGGCCGGTGCGACAGCGATGACCGACCACCACGAGATCCACATGCAATTCGTTGGAGAGATTGGCGATTTCGTCTATGGGATGACCGAACGCAAAATGACCTTGTGCGGTGACGCCACGCTCGGTGAGCCACTCGACACCTTCCTGCAGGATGTCGCGAGCAGTTTTCTCGAAGCTGCCGCACGCCACATCGGTCAAAAGACCGGCGCTTTGCGCAATGCTCGAGCGCATGTCGACAACCGACAGCAGATGCGTTTCCGCCTTCAGGTCCAGCGCCAGGTCGGCGCCGCAACGCAGCGCCTTGCGGCCTTCGCGCGAGCCGTCGTAGCACAACAGGATTTTCTTGTAGCTCGCCATGATGTTCTCCCTACCGCGTCGATCGCGGCTTCTGTCATGAATCATGGTGCGCCGCAATTCAGCTTGCAAGGGTTGGAAAACGCTAACTGAGCGCTAACAACGCGCTGACAACACATCCGCTCACGCAGTAGCTGTCCCCTGCCGCCTCACGCATCATGCCGCAGCGCAAGAACCCGCACCCGGGCAGTGCACGAGTGCCGCCATGAAGCCGTCGATGCCCTAAAATGGGCAGCTTTACGGCCCTTCACATCTTTCGGAATCCACAACGACCCATGCCAGAAGCCGCCATCGAATTCGTACAGGTCCACAAGCGCTATGGTGGTAAGACTGTCGTTGACGGCCTGTCGTTCCATGTCCAGCCCGGCGAGTGTTTCGGCCTGCTCGGCCCGAACGGCGCGGGCAAGACCACCACGCTGCGCATGCTGCTCGGCATCGCGGCGCCGGATGCCGGCACGATCCGCCTCGGTGGTGAACCGATTCCGTCACGCGCCAGGTATGCCCGCGCACGAGTCGGCGTAGTGCCGCAGTTCGACAACCTCGATCCGGACTTCACCGTGCGCGAAAACCTGCAGGTGTTCGGCCGCTACTTTGGTCTGAGCGCGGCGCAAACGCGCGCCATGGTGCCGTCGCTGCTCGAATTCGCGCGGCTCGAAAGCAAGGCGGATGCGCGGGTCGGAGAGCTATCGGGCGGCATGAAGCGGCGTCTCACGCTGGCCCGCGCACTCGTCAACAATCCCGACGTGCTGATCATGGATGAACCGACCACCGGGCTCGATCCGCAGGCGCGCCATCTGATCTGGGAACGCTTGCGCTCGCTGCTTGCGCGCGGCAAAACCATTCTTCTGACCACGCACTTTATGGAAGAGGCCGAGCGGCTGTGTCATCGCCTGTGCGTGATCGAAGAAGGACGCAAGATTGCAGAAGGTGCGCCGAATGAATTGATCGCTTCGGAAATCGGCTGCGATGTGATCGAAATCTACGGACCGGACCCCGTCGCGTTGCGCGACGAACTGGCGCCGCTTGCCGAGCGCACGGAGATCAGCGGCGAGACGCTGTTCTGCTATGTCACCGACGCGGAGCCGGTGCATGCCCGCCTCAAGCAGCGCGCAGATCTGCGCTATCTGCACCGGCCGGCCAATCTCGAAGATGTGTTTCTGCGGCTGACGGGCCGTGAAATGCAGGACTGAGCCATCAATGCATGGGCAAACAAAAATAGCCATTGCATCGACCCACGCATAGACACAAGCATCGCCCCAATCATCCAACGACCCGCCATGGACGCACGCACCTACGACACCCCCAGCCACGCAGCGCCTGCGAGCGAGCCGTTCGCCGCCCTGCCTGCGAACGCGGTCAACTGGATCGCCGTATGGCGGCGCAATTATCTGGTGTGGCGCAAGCTCGCTATTGCGTCGATGTTCGGCAACCTCGCCGATCCGATGATCTATCTGTTCGGTCTCGGCTTCGGACTCGGCCTGATGGTCGGCCACGTCGACGGCGTGTCGTATATCGCGTTTCTCGCAGCCGGCACGGTCGCATCGAGCGTGATGATGTCGGCGAGCTTTGAATCGATGTACTCGGGTTTTTCGCGCATGCACGTGCAGCGGACATGGGAAGCGATCATGCACACACCGCTCACGCTAGGCGATATCGTGCTGGGCGAGGTGATGTGGGCTGGCAGCAAGTCGATGCTGTCCGGCGTCGCGATCATGCTGGTAGCCGGGGCGCTCGGCTATGCGAGCTTCCCGTCGATGCTGCTGGCATTGCCTGTCATTGCACTAACCGGCCTCGCCTTCGCCAGCGTCGCGATGATCGTGACCGCGCTCGCACCGTCGTACGATTTCTTCATGTTCTATCAGACGCTTGCGCTCACGCCGATGCTGCTGCTCTCCGGCGTCTTCTTTCCGATCGCCCAACTGCCGCCGGTCGCGCAATTCGTCACGCAGTTGCTACCGCTCGCGCATGCGGTCGATCTGATCCGCCCCGCGATGCTCGGCCGGCCGCTCGACCACGTGGCGTTGCACGTCGCCGTACTGGCCGCCTACGTAGTGGTGCCGTTCTGTATCGCGGCCGTGCTGTTTCGTCGACGGATGATGCGCTAAGGCGCATCTCGCTCGCGCTCAGTCTTCGTCGTCCGTCCAGGGGATATCGACATCGGAGATGAACGCGACCGTCGCAAACGGGCCGCCTTCCTGGCGTCCGATCTTGCCGTCCGCTCGCTGCCACTCCACGCGAAACAGCGTGCCCGGGTCATCGGCAATCAGGCGAACCGTGCGTACCTCGTCGGGATCGGACTCTTCTACCGCTCCGTCGAACGACACCAGCAGTTCCTGGGGCCACAGGCCTTCGGCAGGGTCGTAAATGCGATCGCCGTCGGGAATCAGCGTGAAGGCATCCACACCGATCGTCGCTGAGGCGTCGATGATCATTTTGCCCAGGGCGCGCAGCAGCGCAGTAGCACGCGCCGAGTTCGCCTGGCGGATCGCGAGGTCCCCGCGCGTCAGCGCCTGTTCAAGCTTCGGATTTGTTTTTTGTTGGGCCATTCGTTTTCCTGATTGCAATTGCTCGAGTGTATGCGGCGGCTCGTCTGCGCTCCGGTGGCAAAAATGCACGCCGCTTGTGCTTCGCTTGTTGTTTTTAGGGCTGAAAATCGTACCACTAGTCGGCACCGCCACGACAGCTAACCCGTCGGGCATTCAATCCCGGCGCCTCCAGTTCCTCAGTTTAGGTCGTGATTCGACAACTGGCAGCGGGATTTGTCGGCCGCAATGCTGGCGAGCGCCCGCTCGCGCTCAGAATCCGAGGGCAACAGCAAGTCCGCCCGCCAGCACGCCAAACAACACCACCGAAACAGCCACCACCGAGAGCAAACGCGGCCGGAACGAGCGCGCGAGCATCGCCAGCGAAGGCACGCTGATGGGCGGCAGGGTCATCAGCAGCGCGCCTGCAGGGCCCACGCCCATACCCAGCGAGAGCATCGCCTGAATGATCGGCACCTCGCCCGCGGTGGGGATCACGAACAGCATGCCGGCGACCGCCAGCGCCAGGATCCAGCCTAACTGGTTGCCGATGTCCGGGCCGACGTGAGGAAAGAGCCAGGCGCGCGCCGCACCGAGCAGCAGGATCAGGACGATATATTCGGGGATCAGACGCACGGCCATGCGGGCAAACAGGGTGAGCCAGCGCACGAAGGGATTGCCTCGCTGCTGCTCCTGCAACGCGGCGAGTTGAGCCAGTTGGCCATCGGCCGCAGCAGCCTCTTGTGGCGTCACGAGCCGGTTCACCAGATAGCCGAGGCCGAACACCATCAGTACGCCCAGTACGAGGCGCAGTGCCGCCCAGTTCCAGCCCAGCACGAAACCCATGAAGACGAGCGTGGCCGGATTGAGCACCGAATTGCCGAGCCAGAAGGCGATGGCGCCGCCCGGCGAGGCCTGGCGCTGCCGCAAGCCGACCACCACCGGCGCCGCGCAGCAGGTGCACATCATGCCGGGGATCGCCAGCAGGCCGCCCGCCGCCACGCTGCCGAAGCTGGTCTTGCCCAGCACGCGGGCGATCCATTGCACCGGCAACAGCACCTGCACGGCAGAGCCGAGCACGAGGCCGAGCACCATCGCCTGCCAGATCGCCTTACCGTAGGCGAGCGCATAGCCGAGTGCCGCTGCCAGCGACGGCGCGGGAGGGCTGGCGTCCGTGCCCATCAGGATGGATTTGCCGATCGAATGCGTCTCCGCGGCCGTGAAGGCGCGGTGGTAGTAAGGAAACCACTTCACATAAAAGAGTCCGGCGACGGCGACCAGCAGAAAAATCAGCCATCCTGAGGCGGGTTGGGTTGGGCGTGTGGTGTTCATTGTTATCGTGTGCCTAGATTTGAACCGGTGGCTGGCGCTACCTGGGTTTGAACTGGAAACGGGGACTACTCGGGCTTGACGGCCACGGAGCGCGATACGGCGCCGCTCGTCGAACCAGCTGCTGAGGATGCCGACGTGGCAGAGGCTCCGGTGGCTGCTTCGACAACAACCTCAGGGCTCTGCCGCGCGTCGCCAAGCGCCTTTCCCTCCGTCGCGGCCAGCTTCGCCAGCAAGGCAGTTGCTTGCCCGACGCTGTCAGCCGCGTTAGGCCGGAAACTAAAGTGCAGCGCCTCGCCGAGTCGCTTGAAATGCTGCCGGCTGCTACGCTGATACGCTGGATCGTAATGCCGTTCGATCAGTTCCCCGAACAGCTCGGCACGCGCCGCGGCATTATCCGCATCGTTCGCATCGTGCGTAGCAGCTGTGCTGCCCGCGTCGATCAACTGCTGCCACTGCTTGACCTGCTCTCGGCTGTGCAGGCCAATCAGGCGTTCGAGCTGATGCTTGAACGATGCAGGGTCGTCGAACAGATGCGAGTAGTCCTGCAGCAAAAACGTGATGCGGTCATCGTGTGTGGTGTCGACTTCCACGCAGGCGCCACGATGGAGGCGCTCGAACAACGCTTGTGGCAGTGTGATCGTGCCGATGCGCCGGCTCTCCGCTTCGACGAACACCGGCCGGCGCACGTCGAAGCCTGACAGCACGCCGATCAGCGCGGTATCGAAGCCCTTTTGCGCGGGCTGCAGCTGACCCGGCAACGCGCCGAGCAACGAGCCGCGATGACAGGCGAGTGCTTCCAGATCGAGCACCTGCGCGCCGGCCGCGCGCAACGCCTGCAACAGCCGCGTCTTGCCGCTACCCGTATGGCCAGTCAGGACGACGTACTCGAACTGCTCCGGCAAGCTCGCGAGCGCCGCGACCACCGAGCCGCGATACGCCTTGTAGCCGCCATCGAGCTGGCGCGCCTGCCAGCCGATCAGGTTGAACCAGGTCGTCATCGAGCCGGAACGCTTGCCGCCGCGCCAGCAATAGATCAGCGGGCGCCAGTTGCGCGCACGCTCGGCAAAGGTCGTCTCGAGGTGCGCCGCAATATTGCGCGCGACCATTGCCGCACCGACCCGGGTGGCCTCGAACGGCGAGACCTGCTTGTACATCGTGCCGACGATCACCCGCTCCTCGTTGCTCAGCACCGGCGCGTTGATCGCACCCGGAATGTGGTCTTCAGCAAACTCGAGCGGCGTGCGAACGTCCACGATCTCGTCGAATCGCGCCAGTTGATCGAGCGGAACAAGCAGATTTTTCAATTGAACGACGCGTGATGAGGGGCCGAATTCGGAGGAAATAGCCCGAATGAAGGCAATCGGCAAGCCAGAATTATCGCATGGGGTGGAGGGGCAACGGCCGAGGCGCCTTGAGCGCTGCAATCGGGCAATCTCATCAAACGCCCCCGGGCTTTGCCATTTCGGCAACGCAAGCTTCTAAAGACAATGATTGTGACAAAACAGGCACCCTCCTAGAATCGACCGCACCCCCTACCCTCTATCGCCCTCACCGGAGACGACCTTGACCCGCGACCAGGCCATCCAGCACGCAACCCACCACTTCGATTCGGGCGCGTTTCTCGCCGACCTCAATCGCCGCGTCGGCTTTCGTACCGAGAGCCAGGAGCCTGAGCGTGCCGCCACCCTGCTCGCCTATCTGACCGGCGAGATCGTCCCGGAGGCTGAGCGCCTCGGCTTCGAAACGCGCATCTTCGACAACCCGGTGGCCGGAGCGGGCCCGTTTCTGATTGCCACGCGGCACGAGGGCGACGACCTGCCGACCGTGCTGATCTACGGCCACGGCGACGTCGTGCGCGGCTACGACAACCAGTGGCGCGAGCCGCTGACGCCGTGGGCCGTGAAGGTCGAGGGCGAGCGCTGGTACGGCCGCGGCACCGCCGACAACAAGGGCCAGCACACCATCAATCTGGCGGCGCTCGCCAGCGTGCTCAACGCACGCGACGGCAAGCTCGGCTTCAATGCCAAACTGCTGATCGAGATGGGCGAGGAAACCGGCTCGCCGGGACTCGACGCGTTCTGTCACACGCACAAGGAAGCGCTCGCCGCAGACGTGCTGATCGCCTCGGATGGCCCTCGCCTCGCGGCGCGCCGCCCCACGGTCTTTCTCGGCTCGCGCGGCTTGATCAATTTCCGGCTGGAGTTGAACCTGCGCGAGGGCGCGCATCACTCGGGCAACTGGGGCGGCCTGCTGCGCAATCCCGCCACGGTCCTCGCCAACGCGCTGGCAAGCCTTGTGGACGCGCACGGCGTGATCGCCGTAGAGGGCCTGCGTCCGCCGCCGATTCCGGACGCGGTGCGCCGCGCGCTCGCCGATATCAGCGTAGGCGGTGGTCCGGGCGACCCCGCCGTCGACGACAACTGGGGCGAGCCCGGCCTCACTCCGCCGGAACGCGTGTTCGGCTGGAACAGCTTCGAAGTGCTGGCGCTCAAGTCCGGCAATCCCGAGAACCCGGTCAACGCGATTCCCGCGTCCGCCTTCGCGTATTGCCAACTGCGCTTCGTAGTGGGCACCGACTGGCAGAACCTCGGCGGACATCTGCGCACCCATCTCGATGCGCACGGCTTTCCGATGGTTGAGATCAGGGTCGAGCGCGGCTCGCCTGCCACGCGGCTCGATCCTGACGACCCGTGGGTCACCTGGGCAATCGCATCGCTCGAGCACACCACCGGCAAAAAGACGGCGGTCCTGCCGAACCTCGGCGGCACGTTGCCCAACGAGGTGTTCGCCGACACGCTGGGCCTGCCGACCATCTGGGTGCCGCATTCGTATCCGGCCTGCTCGCAGCACGCGGCGAACGAGCATCTGCTCGGACCGGTGGCGCGTGAAGGACTGCAGATCATGGCGGGGCTGTTCTGGGATCTCGGCGAGAACGCACCCAAAATGACGGCGGCGAGCGCCTGAGACCAGCGACTGCTGAATCAAAACGCGAGGACAGCGCCGCAGCAACGTCACGCACACGCTGCAAAAGATAACGGGTCCGGTTGCATATGCAACCGGACCCGCTTCTTTTCCTACCGCAACTTACGGCGCAGGATTCGGCTGCCGCTCATGCAATGCGTCGATTTCCGCCAGCACTTCCGGCGACAGTTTCACATCCACGCTTGCGATGTTCTCCTTCAGTTGCTCAAGCGAGGTCGCGCCGATCAGGTTGCTCGTCACAAACGGCCGGCTATTGACGAACGCCAGCGCAAACTGCGCGGGCGACAGGCCATGCTGTTTCGCAAGTTCGACGTAGCGACTGGTCGCCTGCACGGCCTGCGGCTTGCTATAGCGCTGGAAGCGTTCGAACAGCGTGATGCGGGCTCCCGCCGGACGCGCGCCGCCTTCATACTTGCCCGAGAGCCAGCCGAACGCAAGCGGCGAATACGCCAGCAGACCAATGCCATCGCGATGCGTGAACTCGGACAACCCCGTTTCGAACGTGCGGTTCAGCAGGCTGTACGGATTCTGGATGCTGACAATGCGCGGCAAGCCGAGCTTCTCGGAGGCGTGCAGGAACTGCGCGACACCCCAAGGCGTTTCATTCGACACACCGATATGCCGCACCTTGCCTTCCTTGACGAACTCGGCGAGCACCGACAAGGTTTCTTCGATCGGCACCGTATAGGCATCTTCGACCCACGGATATGCACTACGGCCGAACGTCATGGTGCTGCGATCGGGCCAGTGCAACTGGTACAGATCGACGTATTCGGTTTGCAGGCGCTTGAGGCTGTCGTTAAGCGCCTCGGTCAGATTCTTGCGATCGAACTGATTGCCCTCGCCTCGAATATGGCGCGGATTATGCGGCTGACGCGCCGGGCCGGCGATCTTGGTCGCGAGCACGATTTTTTCGCGCGCGCTACGATGCTGCGCGAGCCAGGTGCCGATGCAGCGCTCGGTCGCGCCCTGGGTCTCCGGACGCGGCGGCACCGGGTACATTTCGGCGGCATCGACCAGGGTGACGCCGTGGTCGAGCGCATAGTCGATCTGCTCGTGCGCTTCGCGCTCGCTGTTCTGCTCGCCCCAGGTCATGGTGCCGAGACCGATCAGGCTGACCTCGATGTCGGAGTTGCCTAGTCTGCGGTATTCCATCGAACTGTTCCTGTTGGTTGATTGGTTGTATGAAAGGCCACGAAGTTACCACGCCGGCAGAATGCTTGCAGCGCAGCTAAAATGCAGGCCTAACGTCACTCCGGTAAACTCACCTCAAGCCTCGCGATGAATCCAGAACACCTCGAATTGCTGGTCACTCGCGTCATGCCTTACGGAAAATATAAAGGCAGATTGATTGCCGATTTGCCGGGTCACTATTTGAACTGGTTTGCGAGTCAAGGCTTCCCTCCAGGCGAAATCGGCCGCCTGTTGGCGCTTATGCACGAGATCGATCACAACGGCCTCAAGTCGTTAATTGAGCCGTTACGGAAACGTTGATTGTTAAGCTTTCAGTTCTGCAAAATCAGTCGACAGTTTCATCACCAAAGCAATACAGAATGAAAGCTATCGAACGTGCTATTTCTTCTGTAAAAAATACTAACGTTTTGTGGCTTGACCCATCGGATACATCGCGTTGTAATCGGCACCACTGACCCGCTTCTCAGTTCAGATTCCGTTCGCCTCTATGCACAATCTCAGCCTCATTCATCTGCTGGAATACGTCGGTCACGACCTGTCGCCCGTGTGGGCCGTCATTGCATTCTTCACGTTCGGCTATGTCATCGTGGGCCTGCCTGTCCACTTCCGCCAGGGCGCCGCGTCACGCGACGTCTGGGGCACCGCCGCCGGTGTGACAATGGCCGCGTTGTATGCCGCGTTCCTCGTGTGCGTGTACCCCATGTTGCATCATGCGTTGCATTTGCCGCCGCCGGCGATCAGCGTGACGCACTAGTACCGCAACATAACGGCTCAGGTATAGGATTGACTTATTCGATCCTTCATAATCCGGTCTTGGACCCTATAGCCCATTGGGACCATGCTTGCGTCATGGATCCACGCCCGGAGAAACGCTCATGCAGGACATCATCGAAGGCTTTCTGAAGTTCCAGCGGGAAGTCTTCCCCGCCCGCTCCGCGCTCTTCAAGCGGCTCGCCAGCAGCCAGCATCCAGGCGTGCTGTTCGTCACCTGCTCCGATAGCCGCGTGGTGCCCGAACTGCTGACGCAACGCGAGCCCGGCGATATGTTCGTGATCCGCAATGCCGGCAATATCGTACCGTCGTACGGGCCGGAACCGGGTGGTGTCTCGGCGACCGTCGAATATGCCGTGGCGGTACTGGGCGTCAGAGACATCGTCATTTGCGGGCATTCGGACTGCGGGGCGATGACCGCCATCTCGAGCTGCATGGACCTCGATAAACTGCCCGCCGTGGATGCGTGGCTGCGGCACGCCGATGCGGCCAAAGCCGTCAACGCTGCCCACAGTCATGCGACGCCCCAGGCACGCCTGAACGCACTGGTGCGCGATAACGTCGAGGCGCAACTCGCCAACATCAGGACCCACCCGTCGGTTGCAGTGGCGCTCTCGCAGGGGCGCCTCAACCTGCACGGCTGGGTTTACGACATCGAGAAAGGCGCAATTGACGCTCTCGACGGCTCGACCAGTCCACCGCAGTTCGTTTCGCTGGGTGAGCATCCCGATGTCCGCGCGGTGCGTACACGCGCCGACGACGCCGCCAGGCCTGAGCGAGCCAGTCAGACCGGATAGTCCTCTGTCTTCGGGCGAGAGGAGATCGTCTGTAGGTCTCCTTATTGCCTCGCTGCGCCTAGTAACCGGACGCCTTCGGAAGATGCCAGCCGAATGTGACGGCCGCCATACGCAACGTGAAGCACGCCGCCCCGCCTGCGAATGCGGCCCAACCCGGTGACACGCCCGCGCGGCGCGCGAGCACCACCACCAGCGCACCGAAAAAAGCCGCGCTCGCGTAGATATCCGCCCGCAGTACAAGCGGCACACGGGCCAGCAGGATATCGCGGATCACGCCGCCGCCCACCCCCGTGATGGTGCCCATCAGCATCGCAACAAACGGACGGATCTTGTAAAGCAGCGCTTTCTCGACACCGGCCACGGCGAACAACGCAAGGCCCGCAGCATCCAGCACGGTTACCACCAAACCCGGAACCGACGGCGCGAACGAATGAAACACGAAGGTGAGCAGACCGGCTGCGAATGTCAGCGCGGGATAACGCCAGTCGCGGATGGCGCTCGGCGGTGTCGCGCCGAGCAACAGGTCGCGAATCACGCCGCCGCCGAGCGCGGCGACAAACGATATGACCATCACGCCCAGCAGATCGAGACCGCCGCGCATCGCGCTGACCGCCCCCTCGACCGCAAATACGAACGTGCCGGCCAGATCGGCGGCCCAGATGACTGTCTCGACGTTTAGCCGTGTTTTACTGATCGACAGTGTTGGCATTGCCCCGTCACCCCTACCCTCGTTTGAGTTGTCGAAAGGTATAGCGGAAACAGGGCAAAGAGGGAAATTTTTTCAGCAACCGAGGCACGGTCTGCGTCAAACAGCACTGCGCTTGCGGTCTGCCTCCGATAGTGCGGGGCCAAGGCCGTCGTAGAGCGGCTGGAGCAGTTCCGCGGCCGGACGCCAGCGTTCGAGCGAGGTGCGAAACAGCGGCTTACGCACCTGCGACGCGCTCGCCGTGTTCACCTGACGCTGGGTCTGATGAAACGCAAGACAACGCTCGTCCCAATCGAGTCCGCAGTGAGCAAGCATGCGCCGCACGTTGCCCTCGAGATCGTTCACGAGGTCCTCGTACTGCACCTCGATCATCACCCCCGGAGGTAACGCCTCGCGCCAATGCACCATCAGCGCATCGTACGCGCGGTAGTAGCGGCCCAGTTCGCCCAGGTCGTAGCCGAACGGCACGTCCTGAAAGATGCGCGAGTAAATCGACAGGCAGACCTCCACCGGTGAGCGGCGGCTATGGATGAACCGTGCATTCGGCAACGCCAGATGGATCAGGCCAACGTTGATGAAATTGAACGGATACTTGTCGGTAATGCGCCCGTAGCTTGACGCGTCAGGCACCTCGACGCCAATGCGGCGCACGTAGTCCGCGCCGAGCGGAGCCAGTTGCACCGCGCTCGCCGAACGCATGTCGTCGAAGTTGAGCTTGTGTTTGTCGGCGTCGCTGCGCGCGAGCGCATTCACCAGCGCCTTGCCAAAATCCGGACGCTCTCCCGCACCGAAGACCTGCGAATGGCTCGCCAGGATCTGCTCGATCAGCGTCGATCCGGAACGCGGCATTCCGACGATAAAGACCGGCGACCCGGACGGATCGCCGAGACCCCGTTTGGCCTTCAACACCTCTGCGTTCAGCAGGCGAGGCAGATGGCCAAACAGGTCCAGCGTCATCGCCTCGTTGTAGTTCACGCTACGGCGATACATCGTGTTGGCTTTCAGCAGATGCTCGAACGACTCATCATGCTGACCAAGATCGCTCAACGCGTGACCCATGGCGAAATGCAGTTGCGCCTGATTGTCCGGGGTCATCGCAGCGGTGTGCTGCACCAGCTTTTGCATCATGACGAAGCACGGATCGTCGAGCGTCATGCGCTTCGACTGAACGAAATTGCGGTAGTACACCATGCTGTGCGGCGCGATCTCGATCGCACGGCGATAGGCCGCATGCGCCTCGTCGAAACGACCCAGAGATTGCAGACAGTTCGCCATGTTGTTGTACGAACCGTCGACCAGCGTGCCCAGTTGCGCCGCCCGCCGATAGCTGACCACCGCCTCTTCGAGCTGGTGCATCTGCTCGAGAATCCAGCCGATGTTGTGATGGATGTCTGCGTTGTTGGGGTCGAGCGCCTGCGCCTGGCGGTAACGCCCCAGCGCTTCCGGGAGGCGCTCCATTCTGGCCAGAGTCGAGCCGAGGTTGTTGTAGATGCCCGCGTCTGCTGGCCGCTCGAGGCGAACCTTTTCGTAACACGCGAGGGCTTCCCCGAACTCGCCACGTTCGGCGCACGTGTTACCCCGGGCGAACCAGTCGTCCGCTGTTGCCAGCTGTTTGTCTTGGGTCATGGACGGCCAGAAATCGCTACTAAAAGCACCATTGAGCGGCGGGCGGCTTACGCCGTACTGCTAGAGCGCGAACTTAGCAGGAATGTGTCAGGACTTGATTTCCAAATTTCACAAACTGTTACAAGAGGAGAAGCGGCGTGAGGATGCGGCAAACACAGCGTGAGGAGAGGATCGATGAGTGCCAGGATAAAATTGAGTGGTGCAAATAAAAAACGCCAGACTGTGCCGGCGATTGCCTGCACGATCTGGCGTTTCTTCACCATGCGTTCTTCGCGAACGCATGGCGTTACCTGATTACTATGATTACTGAGCTTGCTGGCCGTTCGAAACTTGATGCGAGCCCGATTGCGACGACGTTCCGTTCACACCGCCGTACGCATTCTGGTCTGCAGCAGCGCGCTCAGCAGCAACGGTTTGCACGCTTTGGCCTTGTTGCGACGCCGGAGCGCCAACGCCCGGACGGTAGAACGGTGCCGGGCCGTAGCCGCTAGCGAAAGCAGGTGCTGCGAGCGTGGCAGAAGCGGCAACCAACAGGGCGGCGATAAGCTTGTTCTTCATGATGACTCCAATAAATATTTCGGATTTCGTTTCAGGAAGACGTCGCGACAAGGTCCTGCTAGGGCTGTCTGCAACATCGATGGAATAAGTGTATTCCCTTACTATTGAGAATTTATACTGATAATCCGAAATAACTTTTCTCGTGGTTGAAACAATCCGTCAGCGCCTTACCTGGGGCGGATGACACGGGGGTCAGGACGACCTCTAAAGATGTCAGGGGCGATTTAATTCTGGCCCTTTTTTATCAGTCACCCGCCCGTACAGGCCGCGTCTTCGACGTCGATCGCATGCTGCTCGGGACTCTTGCCGGCTTGCGGTAAAATTGCGGTTCGATTCACGCCGCCGGCCGTTTCCCATGTCTCTCGCCCTACCCGCCAATCCACGTCGCGTCAGCGTAGCGCCGATGATGGATTGGACTGATCGCCACTGCCGTTCGCTGCATCGCGTGCTGTCGCGCCATACGTGGCTTTACACGGAGATGGTTACGACCGGCGCGCTGCTGCATGGCGACGTCCCGCGCCATCTGGCGTTCACGCCTCATGAAGCGCCGGTTGCACTGCAACTGGGCGGCAGCGAGCCCGACGACCTCGCCCGCTCGGCGAAACTCGGTGAACAGTGGGGCTACGACGAAATCAACCTGAATTGCGGCTGCCCGTCGGAGCGGGTGCAGCGCGGCGCATTCGGCGCATGCCTGATGAACGAACCGCAACTGGTGGCCGATTGCGTCAAGGCGATGCGCGACGCTGTTTCGGTGCCGGTGACGGTCAAACATCGAATCGGCGTCGACGCAGTGGAGGAATACGGCTTCGTGCGCGATTTTGTCGGCACGATCGCCGATGCCGGTTGCGAAGTGTTCATCGTGCATGCGCGCAATGCGATTCTGAAAGGCCTCAGTCCCAAAGAGAATCGCGAGATTCCGCCGCTCAAATACGACTTCGCGTATCAGTTAAAGCGTGATTTCCCGCAGCTCGAGATCATCATCAACGGTGGTATCAAGACGCTTGACGAAGTCGAACTGCATTTGCAGCACGTCGACGGTGTGATGCTGGGCCGCGAGGCTTATCACAACCCGTATGTGCTGGCCGATGTCGACGCGCGCTTCTATGGCTCGACCGACGCCGCAGTGACACGCGAAGAGGCCGAAGCGAAACTGATCGAATATTGCGCGGCCGAACTCGCGCGTGGCACCTTCCTCGGTGCAATAACCCGTCATGCGCTTGGACTGTACCGCGGTATGGCCGGCGCACGCGGTTGGCGTCGCGTGCTTTCGGATAACAAAAAACTGGCCGCACGCGATCTCGCGATTTTCGACGAAGCAAGACAGCATCTGCGTGAGCCCGCCGAAATCTTTGAATAAAGGGCTAGGCAAATACAGATCATGTTTGTATAATCTCGCTTCTTGATCGGCAAGCCAGTTGTTGGTGAGCCAAGCAGATGTTCCAGTGGTGGCTGTAGCTCAGTTGGTAGAGTCCAGGATTGTGATTCCTGTTGTCGTGGGTTCGAGCCCCATCAGCCACCCCAAAAATATTCAAGCACTTAGCCCAGTCATTGCGACTGGGCTTTTTGTTTTCTGGATTCCGTGTAGGCACCATGTAGGCATTTTGCGTCAACATGGATCAATGCCGCAATGAGCGGATAACCCGGAGCAACTGCTCTAGCAGGTTTCCATGAATTCGCCTACGGCGCGCTCAGGCCTAGACTCTAATCGCGGACTCGTTCGGCAGCGTCGCGGCATTAACGGGCATTCGAATCGATCGGCAAGCGCGGCAGCGAATGCATGCGCGCAGAGGATCGATTGGTACACGTGAACGTGGTCCGATTCGGCTGATATCGACATGCCGGGCGACATCCCGCGCCCCTCTGCTTCAGGGGCGAAATGGCAGCACAAAAAGCCGCCCATCATGGTGATACGGTTTGTAGCAACGGGTCGTGGACAAACCGCCATTCGAACAATATCGCTGTGTTGCTATATGACCGTGCCTCTCCATTTCAAAAAACTCCCACCACTTGGCGCTAGAAACTGTCACTATCGATCACTCCACGCGCCGTGCATATCGCTTCGATCATGCTGGCCGGGAATCGGCCGTAACGGGAACACCTTGATGAGCAAGAAATCTGCAGGCGACGATTCGAACGACGCGAGCGAATCGACCGAGGCCACGCTGACCGCACTGACGACAAACATATCCGAGTTCGTCCTCAATGGAACACTAGACACTCGGTTCGCCGCGAAGCTCGTCAAGCGCCTGAAAAAGGAAGCGGAAGCCATTTCGGAAAATGGCAACTCGACGAAGCTGGGACAAAAGGATCTGAAGAAAGCCTTCGACACAGTTGACTCAGCGGTACGAGACCATGATGCGAGACTGTTGGTAGCGGCAAACGCTGCACTGCGCGCGACGGACGAGGGTGGCAAGGCGGCGAAGTCGCACCAATAGAATCCAACGCTATTGATGCAGCAGTATTTACTGCTTTATCTGACAAGGCCTGAAGCCAACACCGACGCCGCAGCAGTACCGAAAGAAGCAGCAACGGCAGATCCGC
>NZ_JAMFSB010000290.1 GCF_026225065.1 Paraburkholderia sp.
AAATGTTGGCGAGCAGTTCGCGCCGCTGCTGGTCCTGCCGCGTCAACGCGCGCCACTGTTCGCCGATGCGATCGGCCATCTGCGTAAAAGTCGCCTCCAGCACGGCGATTTCATCGCGCCGTCCCGCCGCGGATGAACGCGGCACCTTTGGCTGCGTATCCGGTTCACCGTTGGCATCGAACTGACGCATCGCCTCGGTCAGACGCCGCAGCGGCCGGGTGATGAAACCAAATGCCATCAAGCCTGCCACGAGGCACAGCAGCGCCACCAGGGCCATCGACCACAGCGTCGTCCGCAAAACCGAGCTGGCGGCCACGCGCGCCGCGAGCTGGTCGTGCGCCTCGCCCTGCAGCACGACGTAGATGTAACCCGAAGGCGGCTGCCCAGCCGTTTGCAATGGCGCGGCGCTGAACACCTTCCCCCCATCGAGGCTGCGGGGGTCGTCACCGAGGATCGGCAGCGCATCGCCGGCAATGAAGCGCCTGATTGGCGCGAGGTCGATCTGCTGGCGTTTGACGCGTCCAGCTGGCGCATCATCGCCTTGGATATGCCCCTGGTTGTCGAGCAGATAGACCTCGACGCTCGGATTGACTGCCATCAACTGACCGAACAATTGCCGCACCGCGTCGGGTCGCAGGCCGTTTGCATCCATCAGCGTCGCGCTGCCGGCAATGTGTGAGGCGAGATCGCGCGAGAGGCCCTGCACGACTTCCTTCTCGTGCAGATCGCTCGAGCGGATCTGCAGCCACGCAGACGCACCCGAACAGGCGAGCAAAAGCACCGAGAAGACGATCAGGAGTCGCTGGGTGAGCGTCAGGTTCACGATACGTCCTTCGGCCTGGAGTCTTGGGAAGAAGCCCCGTCCGACGGCGCCACGAGCTTGTAGCCGTGGCCCCAGACGGTCAGGATGCGCGAAGGCTGCGCCGGATCGGCCTCGATCTTCGCGCGCAGCCGGTTGATGTGCGTGTTGACCGTGTGCTCATACCCCTCGTGCTGATAACCCCAGACGGCGTTCAGCAGGTCCATCCGCGAAAACACCTTGCCCGGGTGCTGGGCGAAGAAATACAGCAGATCGAATTCGCGCGGCGTCAGCTCGATACGGCGGCCATCTACGGCCGCTTCACGCGTCAGCGGGTCGATCGTCAACCCGGCGATCTGCAGCGTACCGGCGTCGATCCGCGAGTCTTTCGCCATCGCATCGACGCGCCGCAGCAGCGCCTTCACCCGCGCCACCAGTTCGAGCACGGAGAACGGCTTGGCGAGGTAATCGTCGGCGCCCAGTTCCAGGCCGAGAATCCGGTGCACTTCGCTCGAACGCGCGCTGGTGATGATGATCGGCGTGTAGCGCGTCATCGCGCGGGCCCGCCGGCAGATTTCCAGGCCATCGACGCCGGGCAGCATCAGGTCCAGAATCAAGGCATCCCAGCCGCCCTGCTCGAGCAGCCGCAGGCCCTCGTTGCCGTCCGCGCTATGCACGACTTCGTAGCGTTCGTCGCGCAGATGCAGGCTCAGAACGTTGGCAATGTCGACGTCGTCCTCGACGATCAGTACGCGCTTCGGATGATCCATAGGGGGCTTCAAACGCCTGTCAGGCCGTGGTTGGAGGGGGTTCGGGCAAAGTGACGCAAGAACGCCGCGTTGCCCCCATTGTGCAAAATTTCCAGCCGGCGAGTTATCACATTTAATTTAACTTTCTGTGAGGACTTCGACACCGCCTCCGTCCTAGTATGGCGCCACTATCCTCAGACTGGCACCAAGGAGCATCTCATGCAAAGTCGCAGACGTTTTCTGTTCTCGGGCGGCGTAGCCGTGGCGGCGCTGGCCGCCGTCAGCCGTTTGCCGAAGCTGGCCGCGGCGCCGACCGACACCGGCACGCCGGCCAAGGCCTTCGAAGTGACTCACACGGACGTTGAATGGGGCAAGTTGCTGACCCCGTCGCAGTACAAGGTGCTGCGCGAGGAAGGCACAGAGCGCCCCTACTCCAGCCCGTTAAACGAAGAACATCGCACCGGGGTGTTTTCCTGCGCCGGATGCAAGCTCGACGCGTTCTCGTCACACACGAAATTCGATAGTCATACCGGATGGCCGAGCTTCTGGGCGCCGCTCGACCACGCCGTGGAAAAGCGTGAGGACAGTTCGTTCGGCATGTCGCGCACGGAAGTGCATTGCCGGCGCTGCGGCGGGCATCTCGGTCACGTCTTCGACGACGGCCCGAAGCCCACCGGCCTGCGCTATTGCATGAACGGCCTCGCCATGGAATTTACGCCGGCCGCCACCTGAACCCCAGCGGGCCAAACATAAGCCAATAATCTCTCTGGACTAGCCATGTTACTCATCGTTCTTGCCTATCTTGGCGGCGCCCTGACGATTCTCAGCCCGTGCATCCTGCCGGTGCTGCCGTTCGTCTTCGCGCGCGCCGATCAGCCATTCGTGCGCAGCGGCCTGCCCCTGCTCGCCGGCATGGCGCTCACGTTCGCTCTCGTGGCAACGCTTGCCGCGGTCGGCGGCGGCTGGGTGACCCAGGCCAACCAGTATGGCCGCTGGGTCGCCATCGCGCTGCTCGCCGTGTTCGGCCTAACCCTGCTGTTTCCGCGTTTTGCGGACCATCTGATGCGCCCGCTGGTGAGCGCCGGCAACCGCCTGTCGAACTTCGCCCAGGCCGATGGCCAGCAGGTGCGGGCAGGATCGTCGTTTCTGCTCGGGATTGCCACCGGCTTGCTGTGGGCACCGTGCGCAGGTCCGATTCTCGGTCTGGTGTTGACCGGTGCGGCGCTGCGCGGCGCGAGCGTTGGCACTACCCTGCTGCTGGTTGCCTATGCGGCAGGCGCGGCTACCTCGCTTGCGGTGGCGTTGCTGATCGGCGGACGCGTGTTCACGGCGATGAAGCGCTCGCTTGGCGCAGGGGAATGGGTTCGTCGTGGGATCGGCGCGGCGATGTTGTGCGGCGTGGTCGCGATTGCACTGGGTCTCGACACAGGCCTGCTGACTCGCGTGTCCACGGTAGCGACCGGTGGGATTGAACAGAAGCTGGTTGACCGGCTGGCGCCGCGCACGACGACGGCCGCCGCTAACCCCGTCGCTACTTCGGGCACGATGGCTGCATCGTCTGACAACGACGTGGTCACTACGGGCAACGCGATGGTTGCGACCTCGGGCAACGCGATGGTCGCGACCTCGGGCAACGCAATGGTTGCGAACTCGGGCAGCATGAAGGCGGCGTCATCCGGCAGCATGATGCGCGCTGCGCAACCCGTTAGCGAAAATGCACCGCCGTTGCCCGTCGAAGGCCAATTACCTTCGCTGAACGGCGCCGTCCAGTGGCTGAACTCGCCACCCTTGACCGCTCAGAGCCTGCGCGGCAAGGTCGTGCTGGTCGACTTCTGGACGTACTCTTGCATCAACTGCTTGCGCTCGCTGCCGTATGTCAAGGCGTGGGCTGAAAAGTATAAGGATCAAGGGCTCGTGGTGATCGGCGTGCACGCTCCGGAATTTGCCTTCGAGCGTAATATCGACAACGTGAAGAAGGCCACGCATGACCTCGGTATCGACTATCCGGTGGCAATCGACAACAACTACGCCATCTGGCGCTCGCTGAACAACGAATACTGGCCGGCGCATTACTTTGTCGATGCACAGGGACGCATCCGTTATCACCACTTCGGCGAAGGCGACTACGCGGAATCGGAGAAGGTCATCCAGCAGTTACTGGCCGAAGCAGGCCACGCGAACGCGACCAGTGTCCCGACGGGTTTGACCAGCACCAGCGTCATGGGCGTGGAAGCAGCGGCCGACAACTCCGATATGAAGTCGCCGGAAACCTATATCGGCTACTCGCGTGCCGAGAACTTCGCTTCACCCGGCGGCGAAGCACAAGACAAGTCGCACACGTATGCGGCACCCACACAGCTCTCGCTCAACGAGTGGGGTCTCGACGGCAAGTGGCGGGTCGGTAAAGAGCACGCGACGCTCGCCGCAGCGTCTGGAGGCATCGTCTACCGCTTCCATGCGCGCGATCTGCATCTGGTGCTCGGTCCGGACAAGGACGGCAAGCCCGTGCGGTTCCGCATCAGCATCGACGGCGCCGCGCCGGGCGCAGCACACGGTAGCGATGTAACGCCTGACGGCACGGGCACGGTGACGGAGCAGCGGCTCTATCAACTGGTGCGGCAGGGCGGCGACGTCAAGGATCACACCTTCTCGATCGAGTTTCTGGACCCAGGTGTCGAAGCTTACTCATTTACGTTCGGTTGATGCCGGGCGCGATGTCGATACGTTTGCAGTACCCAACACTCAAGACTTAACAGGTGATCATCGTGAGCAAAATCTCAGGCAAAGTGGCTTCGTCATCTCCGTTCGTGAAGCGTGCATCTTTCGCGAAGCTGGCAGGCGTTGCAGCGCTCGTCCTCGGCGCGGTCGCCGTGCAGCGCGTGGCAAACTCCGCGGAAGCGGCAACCCAGGTCCCGCCGCCCGCGCAGGACGAGAAAGTCACTGCGACCCATAGCGAAACCGCTGTGTTCGCCGGTGGTTGCTTCTGGGGCGTGCAAGGCGTGTTCGAACATGTGCGCGGGGTGAAACAGGTCGCGGCCGGCTATAGCGGTGGCGCGGCCGGCACCGCGCAATACGAGACCGTCAGCGGAGGCGATACCGGCCACGCTGAATCGGTGCAGATCACCTACGACCCAACGCAGATTACCTACGGCCGGCTGCTGCAGATTTTCTTCTCGGTCGCGCATAACCCGACCGAGCTGGATTACCAAGGCCCTGACCATGGCACGCAGTATCGTTCCGCCGTGTTCCCGGTCAATCCGGAGCAACGTACCGTCGCGCAGGCGTACATAGCGCAACTCGACAAGGCGCATGTGTTTTCGGAGCCGGTGGTCACGCGCGTGGAGAACTTCAAGGGCTTTTACCCCGCGGAAAACTATCATCAGAATTTCCTCGTGCTGCACCCCGATTACCCGTATATCGCCATCAACGATTTGCCCAAGGTGACCGATCTGAAGAAGATGTTCCCGGATCTCTATCGCAACGATCCGGTGCTGCTGAAGGTTGCCTCGTCGTAGAAGGGCACGTTACGCTGTATCCTCAGGAAGATGACGCTGTGCTTACGCAGGTAAGCGACACCTCTTGAGGACTTCATGACAACGCCCGCTCAATCGCCCGTGCTGCTCTTCTCGTACGGGACGCTACAGGACAAAGCCGTTCAACTCGCTAACTTCGGCCGCGAGTTGAACGGACGTCCGGATTCGATGCTCGGATGGGAGCAGACGTGGGTCGAAATCGTCGACCCGCAGGTGCTCGCCACCAGCGGCAAGACCCACCATCCGATCATCAAACCTGGCACTGATCCGCAGGCGGAGATCGCGGGGATGGTGTTTGAAATCACACCGGCGGAGCTGGAAGCGGCGGACCGGTATGAGGTGTCCGACTATAAGCGCGTGGAAGTAACGCTTAAGTCCGGTGCGCAGGCCTGGGTGTACGTTAGTGCGTGAGGGTCGCCACCCACCACCGCCTCTCTGTGACTAAAAATGAAAAAACGCTTCGCGCAAGTCGTTGGTATCGTGTTGGCCGCCCTGTTCGTCACGGGACAGACATGGGCCGCCGATTCGTTCTACGTCGATCCTAACTCCGAGCCGGCCGTATGGGCACGCAATCATGCAGACGATCCGCGTGCGGCAAAAATCAACGAGTCGATCACACGCGTTCCCACCGCCCAATGGTTCGGTAGCTGGAACAAGGACGTTCGCGCGGCGGTGAGTCAATTCGTGAATGCCGCCGATGCCGCACACCAGGTGCCGATCCTCGTCGCCTATGACATTCCGAACCGCGACTGCGGCGGCGCGTCTGCGGGCGGAGCCGCGGATGCCGACGCCTATCGCGCATGGATCGAAGCGTTCTCGCAAGGCATAGGCAAGAGCCAGGCGGTCGTTGTCGTCGAACCGGACTCCTTGGCGCAGTTCGACTGCCTGAAGACGACCGACGCACAGGACGCCCGGCTGAATCTGCTGAGCGATGCAGTATCGCGCTTGCGGCTCAACGCACCGGCGGCCGATATTTATCTCGACGCAGGCAATGCTAACTGGACGGCCGCCGATGTCATGGCAAACCGTCTGCACGATGCAGGTATCGGCGAGGCGAAGGGGTTTGCGTTGAACGTGTCGAATTTCTACCCGACTCAGGAATCGATCGCGTATGCGAACGCGGTGAATGGCGTGTTGGCGAGCCGGTTCGGCTACACGAAGCCAGTCGTGATCGATACCAGTCGCAACGGCAACGGTTCAAACGGCCAATGGTGCAATCCGGCCGGCGCGAAACTGGGCGAGCCGACAGGCGATGCAACAGGTCAGATCCTCCTTGCATGGATTAAAAACCCCGGTGATTCCGATGGGCCTTGTGGGGTTGGGCCGACGTTGAAGGCGGGAGTGTTTAGTCCCGATCTGGCGGTGCGGTTGATTGAAGGAAACTGAAAAACCCTACCGCACTCCCAATTCCCGCGCCAGCGTCATAAACAACGCCTCCTGCGGCGACAACTTCTCCGCGCGCAGCACCATCCACATGACGGAGCGCGCTGCTTTCCCACGTAATGGCCGGTATGCCACGCCGTCCACATTGATGTTGCGTAGAGACGCCGGCACGATCGCCACCCCGAGCCCGGCCGCCACCAACCCAACGATGGTGGGCGACTCCCGTGCCTCCTGGGCAAGCCGCGGCGCAAACCCCGCCTGCTGACACAACGCGATGATCTGGTCGTACACCCCCGTGCCACTCTCGCGCGGATACATCACGAAACCCTCGTCCTTCAGGGCTTCGATGGAAAGTGTACTTTCTCGCGCGGCAAGCGGATGCTGCGCAGGCAATACGACAACGAGCGCGTCCTCGAAAAGACGTGTGACTTGCAGCCATGACGGCAAATCCGGCGGCGTCATGCCGCGCACAAACGCCACCTCAAGCCGCCGCTCCACCATCGCGGTCAATTGCTGCTGAGTGGTCAGTTCCTCGAGCCGGAGGTGCACCTCCGGCAGACGGCAGCGGAATTCGAAAATCAACTTTGGGATGACCGAGCCGAAGGCAGCCGAGCCGGTAAAGCCGACACGCAGCTCACCGAGTTCACCCAGCTGGGCCCGCCGCGCGACCTCACCAGTGCGCTCCGCCTGCGCCACGAGTGCGCGCGCCTCAGGCAAGAGCGCCTTGCCGGCGGCCGTCAATTCCACGCGCCGGTTACTGCGCTCAAACAGGCGCGCACCCAGTTCGTCCTCCAATACCCGGATCTGCTGGCTCAGCGGCGGCTGCGCGATGTTCAGGCGTTGCGCAGCCCGCCCGAAATGCAACTCTTCGGACAGCACGATGAAATAGCGAATGCGGCGGAGATCCATGATATCGATTATGTATCAATTCCAGCCGAATCGATATTGGACTATGGAACGAGCCGGCGTCATTATTCAGTCTTAAAGGAAATGGCACACGGAGTGACTGGAATCATGGGAAAGCACGACGTCAACCTGCTGACGCCCAATACGATGGCCGCGACATTGGCCGCCAGCGAGGCGCCTCGCGCCCAAGGAGCGGCAGGCAAAATCGAGCACGGCACGCCGGCGTTCTGGCAAACCAATTTCGCCCTGTTCGCGGCGGGGTTCGCGACTTTCGCGTTGCTGTACTGCGTGCAGCCGCTGATGCCGCTCTTCTCCGCAGATTTTCATGTCAGCGCCGCAGGCGCGAGCCTCTCCCTTTCGCTGACAACCGGGCTGCTCGCGGTCACGATGCTCGTGGCAGGCGCGCTGTCTGAGGCGTGGGGCCGCAAGCCGATCATGGTTGCGTCGCTCATGCTCTCGGCGGTGCTTACAGTCGTCTGCGCCGCGGTGCCGCACTGGCCAACCTTCCTTGTCATGCGCGCACTGATGGGGGTCGCGCTCAGTGGCCTGCCGGCGGTCGCAATGGCTTATGTCGGCGAGGAGATGCATCCGCGTTCGCTCGGTCATGCGATGGGTCTGTACGTTGGCGGAACCGGCCTGGGCGGCATGGCGGGCCGTCTGTTGACCGGCGTCATAACCGATGTCTGGGGATGGCGTTCCGCGGTGCTGGTGATCGGCGTGCTTGGCATACTGAGTGCTGCGATCCTGTGGCGCTTCCTGCCGCCGTCGCGCCACTTCGAGAAGCGGGAACTGCGCCTTGCGCCGCTCGCGAGAGCCTTCGGCACGCACCTGCGCGACGGCGTTCTGCCGTTGCTGTTCGTCGAAGGCTTCCTGCTGATGGGCAGCTTCGTCACCGTGTACAACTACGTTGGCTACCGCCTGATTGCTGCTCCGTTCTCGTTGAGCCAAACGAAGATCGGCATGATTTTCGTGGTGTATCTGTTCGGTATCGTCAGCTCGGCCTGGGCAGGCAGTCTCTCCGGCAAGCTCGGACGGCGGACCGTATTGCTCGCCACGCTGATAGTGATGCTCGCTGGAACGGCCATGACGCTGTCGAACCAGCTCTGGCTCATTATCCTCGGTGTCACCGTCTTGACGATCGGCTTCTTTGGCACACACTCGATCGCCAGTGCATGGGTCGGCGCGAGAGCTCAGGTCAGCAAGGCGCAGGCGTCGTCGCTGTATCTGTTTGCGTACTACCTGGGGTCGAGCGTGGTCGGATCGCTCGGCGGGGTGTTCTGGAATCTGCATGGATGGCACGGCGTCGTTGCAATGGCTAGCGCACTGTTGCTGGTTGCGATCGCTATCGCGCTGTGCCTCTACCGCACGCCGACGCAACCTGCGCAAAGGACCGTTCCTGTGCCGAAGGACTGAGAAATGGCGTAAATCAGGCCACACCATTTCATCTGTAACGGAACTGATCACGTTTTATTGCCGGCTTCGCTGAAGTGATCGTGGGACCCGTGCTAGCATTTCCCACTGTCGTCGCGCTGTCGTTCGAGCGATCTAAGTTTCGTTGTGTGTCTGGAGGTTGTCGTGGCGTTGGAACATCGTGGCTTTCGAGTGAATGTTGACGTGGTGCCGGATGAACTCGGCGTGCAATGGGTGTGTCGGGCGGTGATCGAACGTATCGATGGCGATAGTAAAAAAGGCGCGCCAGTCGGCCCCGAATTGACCATCCCTCGGGTCAAGATCGATCCGTTGATGGCAATCAGCACGCTCGAGCATAGGTCCACGCTGTTGATCGACGAATTCTGCGAGCAGGGTCAAGCGGTAGCCTGATCGTACTGCGACATGCCTCAAGTTTTAGGCATGACGCCTGAAACCTGAGGCGTGGAACGACGCGCTCAGAAGTGCGTGAGAATGCCGGCAAACACGCCCGTTTGCGAACCACCAAAGTTCGGATCGGTCCGGCTATTGGCTGCACCGCTAGCGGGATCGTCCACGACATTTGCACCGTACGGATCGCTATAGCCGTCGCCCAGGCCAATATTGGACGTCGAGCTGTTGTGCACCGTCGCGACCTCCGAATAGAGCACGGTGCGCTTGGACAGTGCGTAGGTCGCCGTCAAGGTCCACAATGTCGCGTTACCGTTCCCATGGTTCGCGTTCGTATGATAAACGGCCGCGCCGAATCCGGTGGTAGCCGTCGCATTCCAGCGCGCGCCTATCCATTCCTGATCAACCGCTGTCGGCAAGGACACACCAGACGGGAGCGAGGTGGCAGCTTCGTCGCCGAAGTAGCCCTCGTCCGACGCTTGCGGTGCACTCAGGTGCTGATAGCCGCTATACAAAGTCACCGGCCCCACCGCCAGCGTGCCACCCGCCATCACCGAGCGTGAATTGACATAGACGTTATCGAACTCGCCGTTGCTGTCGCGGATCTCATCGTAGATCGCAAGCAAATGCGCGATGCCTGCGTCATAGCTCAACTCGATGCCGTCTGAACGCCCTTGTGCTCCGCCAAGCTGACCCGGGCCACTGCCTGGATCGCCCGAGTTCCAGTTCGGGCCATTGGTCAGCTCGTACTGTCCTTTGACTCGCAAGCCGCCCAGGGTCGGCGACGTATATTCGAATCCATTCGAGGCGTCCGACCAGTTACGGCCGCGCACAAGCGTCTGGATACCGTAAAGCATCATCAACTGCGGGTCGAGATCGAAACTGTCCTGCTGAAGTTCGTACGCACCCATATTGCCGACCTTGAAGGTACCCCACGTTGGGTTCGCGGCGCCGATCGTCGCCTGCCGGCTGAACAGCGTGCTACCAATACTCCCATCCAGAGAGTTGAAACCCGCCTCCAGTGTGAAGATAACCTTGGTGCCTCCGCCAATATCCTCTGAACCCTTCAGGCCAAAACGAGGCGTGTCCCAGTTGCCGGTTTCCATACTGAAGAGATTGCCCTGCGGCATTCCCGTCTGATACTGGATGCCCGTATCGATGCGGCCATACAGGGTGACGCTGCTTTGCGCGTAGACCGCGGCAGACGATCCCAGCAAAGACGCGAAGAGAAGCCACTTTTTCATAGAACAGGTCCCCGTTTCGGAAAGCATCGCTTTTTCAGGCAATAGAAGTGAAGGACGCTGCTAAACGAAGCGTCCATAAATTACAAAGGAATACTATTTAATTGGATCTACAGGAGGATCGATAAGCAATCGCTCTGGTGGCGACGACTCCTGCCAAACGGTCACGTCACCTGCCTACTGACCGCAGTGTATTTAGCCCGCTCGAAAAATAAAAACTTATTATTGTTATCCACCCATAAATTCAATTTATGGGTGGCGGGCTCGGCTTGACCGCTAGCGGCGGCTGTCGCCGGCCCATAAGCCCGATCTATACATCAATAAAAAAACAAAATTATTTTTTATTCACTGGATCCGTATAGTAGTGCTCAGTCGCTGTCGATCGGCGCGAAGGACTTCAGAAGTTCGCAGCAATCCATTCGCGGCACGCGCTTACGTGGGGTCCGCGGTCGTCGTCCGCGAGCGAGATCAGCGCGATGGCCCGCGTGACGCGCGGCTTGTCCAGCCGGAGCGCTATGAGTTCAGGATCGTGCAGATGCATCGTGTAGAAACTCGGCAGCACCGCAACGGCGAGACCGTTGCGCACGAGCGCATAGAGCGACTCGGTGTATTCCATGCGATACGCGACCGTCAGGCGCAGGTTTTCCGCCATGCCGGTACGTCGCAACGCGTCGCTCACGCTGCCGCGCACGAACACCGCAAGCTCCCGGTCCACCAGCTTGCTCCAGTCCACCGATTTGCGTCTGGCAAGCGGATCGTCGCGGCGAATCACGACGACGATCTCGTCTTCGAGCAGGTTCTGATAGCGCAGCGAGTCGTCGCTCTCCGCGCCGTCCGGTTCGTGCACGCCAATGCCGAAATCGGCCCGCCCTTCGCGGATCGCTTCGAGCAACGCGCTGTTCGGCATGTCCTCGAAGATGAAACGCAACGACGGTTCCCGCTCGCGCAACGGAGCGAGGACGTGCAACAGACGTCCCGCCACCGACGGGATCAGACTGATGCGCACCGACTGGGTCTGTTCGGCAAAGGTGCTCGCCATGTCGTCGAAGGTGCCGCGGGCGCTGTTCAGGAGGCGCTCGGCAAGCGGCAACACGCTCGCGCCGGCGTCGGTGAGGGTAAGCCGATGAGCGGAGCGTGCGAACAAAGGGCCGCCAAGCAGATTCTCGATCTGACGAATCGCGGCAGTCAGTGCGGGTTGTGTGAGCGAAAGCGACCGGGCAGCCTGCGTGAAACTACCCGCATGCGCGAGCACCACGAAGTACTGGATCTGCTTCAGGGTGAGCGCGGGCAGCAAAGACGAACGGGTAGCCATGGCGAGCGCCCTGATAGATACGATGCGCAGCAGTATAAAGTCGAACCGTAACAAGAGGAAAATTGATGAGTGAGGAATCTTCGATGTCGAGGCGCGTAAGCAGTAAAGCGGATGCATCGCTGTCTGCGAATCTGCCGGGTAACGCCGCCGCCTCTGCGCCGCCACCCGGTTGGCTCGAACGGCGCTTTGCGCTGCACGCACGAAACACCACGGTACGCACCGAGGCCCTTGCGGGCATCACGTCGTTTCTGGCGGCGGCGTACCTGCTCGTCGTCATCCCGTCGCTGCTGGCGATGGGCGGCATGGATCGCGGCGCGACGACCACGTCGACGATCATCGTGTTCGTTTTGAGCACTATTTTCATGGGGCTTTATACGAACATGCCGTTTATGGTCGGGCCGGGCATAGGCGGGGCGGTGATTCTTGGTGTCACGTTGGCCAACGAGCACGTTGCATGGCAAACGGGCCTCGGGATTGCCTTCATTTCCGGACTGCTGTTCCTCATTCTGACGCTAGTCGGCGCGCGCAGTCTGGTAGTGCGGTTGATTCCGGCGCAGATCAAGCTGGGGCTTGGCGCGTCGATAGGCCTGTTCATCGCCGTGCTCGGCTTTCGCAACGCAGGAATGGTCTTCGCCAATGCGAAAACCAATGCATTAGCGCTCGGAGATTTTTCGCGGCCTGGCACGGTGGTCGCATTGATCGGTCTCGCGGCTGCCGTCGTGTTGCAAGGACGCCGAGTGCCTGGCGCGATTCTCTGGGCGATACTGATTGCGGCGGGCGTCGGCGTGCCGCTTGGCGTCACGCACCTGCCGCCGTCGTTGATCGCGCTGCCTCACGACATCATGCCGGTGTCGTTCAAGCTCGATATTCCCGGCGCGTTGACGGTGGCAGCCATACCGTATCTGTTCGTTTTCTTCGCCGCCGAGTTCTTCTCGACGCTAGGAACAACCCTAGCCGTCGGCGCCAAAGCGAATCTGCTGGACGAGAACGCCAACCTGCCGAATATCAACCGGCCGTTTCTGGTCGACTCCATCGCGGCCACGCTGGGTCCCGTGTTGGTTGTTCCAGCGCTAACGGCATTGGTAGAGTCGGCGGCGGGTGTTGAAGCCGGTGGCCGCAGCGGTCTATCTTCATTGGCTGCGGCTGCAATGTTCGCGCTGATGCTGCTGTTTGTGCCGGTCGCGCTCGCGATTCCCAAGGAAGCTACCGCGCCTGCGCTGATCCTGATTGGCCTGTCGATGTTCAGCACCATCCGCAACGCGCATTTCGACGACTTCACGGATGCGTTTCCGGTCCTCTCGATGGTGCTGCTCACGCTGATGTCGAACAGCTTTGGCACCGGCATCGCGGGCGGCCTGCTTTGCTTCGTGCTCGTCAAGCTGCTTGCCGGACGCTTTCGCGAAGTGCCTTGGGGGCTCATCATACTAGCCGTTCCCCTCGGTTATTATTTCTGGACCGTGGTCAAGCATCACTAATTCCGCCCTACACGAACACCTGGAACATGAACGAGAGATTTGGCAACGTGCCCGCTTCCCGTACCGGCGTCACGATTACGCCTGCACACAGGGACTTCTTTAACGCGATTCCAAAAGTCGAATTGCATTGCCACCTGCTGGGCGCCGTGCGGCAGGAGACGTTCATCGCGCTGGCGGAAAAGAGCAAGGCTCCCATCCAGCGCGGCGAGATCGATTCGTTCTACACGCGCGGTGAAAAGCCGGTGGGCGTATTGCGTGTATTGCGTGCGCTCGACGAATATCTTTTGACCGGCCCGGACGATTTGCATCGTATAACTTACGAATATCTCGCAGACGCCGCGGCACACAACGTTCGTCATAGCGAATTCTTCTGGAATCCGACTGGGACGGTGAGAGTATCGAAGATCGCATACGGCGATGCGCAAGCGGCCATCGTTACAGCGATCCGCGACGCAGCGACCGATTTCGGACTTTCCGCACGACTGATACCGAGCATCGATCGCGAAGCCGATCCTGATGAAGCGGTGGCTCTGGTGGAATGGATGAAGCAGCATCGCGCCGATGAAGTCGCCGGCGTAGGTATCGATTACCGCGAAAACGACCGGCCACCCGAGTTGTTCTGGAAAGCCTATCGCAACGCGCGCGAGGCGGGCTTCAAGACCACCGCGCACGCCGGCGAGTTCGGCATGCCCTGGCGCAATGTCGAAACCGCGGTGGACCTGCTCAAGGTGGATCGTGTCGATCATGGCTATACGATCGTCGACAACCCCGAACTGGCCGCGCGCTACGCGGAATCCGGAATCGTCTTCACTGTCGTTCCGACCAACTCCTACTATCTGCGTACGCTGCCACCTGAGCAATGGGCGCAGCGTCATCCGATTCGTCAAATGCCGGAACTCGGCCTGAAGATCCACCCGAATACCGACGATCCAACCTTGCACAAGATCAATCCGAGCGAGGCGTGGGAATTGATGTTCAGCCACTTCGGCTTTGGCATCGACGATCTGCGCGGCTTTATGTTGAATGGGATCGACGGCGCATGGGTCGACGCGACGACGCGGGAGGCATGGCGCAAGCAATGGACAGGGGAATTCGACGCACTAGCTACGACCTTGGCCTAGACGCCTGCGAAACAGGAGGCAAACGAATCACTCGTCCTGACCTTTGAAACTCTGCCGCCACGCCGTCGGCGAGACACTAAACGCTCGCCTGAAGTGAAGCCGCAGCGACTCCGGTGATCCAAAACCGGCAAGCACCGCAATCGCATCCACTGAGTGGTCACTGGTCTCCAGCAATCGCTGCGTCAAGGCCAGTCGCTCGTTCAGCAGCCACTCGCCGACTGTCATGCCGGTCAATTGCCGGAATTGCCGGGTGAAGGTGCGGCGAGTCATCAATGCCTCGCCGGCAAGACTGTCGAGTGTGTGAGCCTCATCCAGCGTGCCGCGTACCTGATCGATCAACCCTGACAGTCGCGATTCTCTCGCGGTCGCCGGCATAGGCTGTTCGACGAATTGCGCCTGACCGCCCTGACGATGCGGCGGCACGACGAGGCGTCGCGCCAGGCTGTTGGCGGACTCGGTCCCGTAACGCTGGCGCACCATGTGCAAACAGCAGTCGATGCCCGCCGCAGTACCCGCGGAGGTCAGCACGTTGCCGTCCTCCACATACAGCACATCAGCGTTCACCGTGACCGTGGGATAGCGTTGCGCGAAATCGCGCGCATACGCCCAATGCGTCGTGGCACGACGCCCGTCGAGCAGTCCCGCTTCAGCCAGCACATAAGCACCAAGACAGAGGCCGACGATCTGCGCGCCTCGTCGCTGTGCGGCCACCAACGCCTTCAGAAGCGGTTCCGGCGGACGTTCCTCTATGTCACGCCAGGTCGGAACGATAATCGTATCCGCCGTCCTCAAAGCAGACAAACCGTGATTGACGCCGAGCGAGAAACCAGCCGTCGTATTGATGACGCCAGGCTCGGCCGCACAAACCTTGAACTTGACGGGCGGCATGCCCGGGTGGGGCTCACCGAAGACAACACAAGGCACGGAGAGGTGAAACGGACTGATCCGGTCGAATGCTACGACGGCGATGGTGGGTTGGGACATGAATGCACCTGACGACGAACCGACGATGGCCCGATCTTACCGGATATTGTCATGACGGCCACTTCCGTTGAAAGGCCGGATGGCGAAGAATGCATCTATCCCGACCTCACCTGGAGTCCATCGTGTCCAAACAAACCCTGATCGTCATAGACCTGCAGAACGATTACTTCCCTGAAGGCAAATTCCCGCTATGGAACGCCGACGCCACTTTGGCCAAAACCGAAACTGCGATCGCGCAGGCCCAGGCGAAGGACATTCCCGTTGTTCTGATCCAGCATATTGCTGACAAGGCGAAGGGTGTTGCACCGTTCTTCAACGAAGCGACGCCAGGCGTGGAGATTCACCCACGCATACTCGCGGCTGCGCCGGACGCACCTGTCGTCGTCAAGTCCTTTGCTGACGCGTTCCACCGCACGACACTGGAGGAAACGTTGACGCGATTGAATGCCGAAGAACTTCTGATCTGCGGAATGATGACGCAGAACTGCGTGACGCACACGTCGATCTCGAAGGCAGCGGAGAAGTATTCCGTGAAGATTCTGGCCGATTGCTGCACGACCGTAACCGAGATGATCCACCTGATCGCGCTTAGCGGTGTATCGACGCGCGTTGAATTGGTGCAAACGAAGGACGTGCTCTGATCGGGCCGCGTGGCCGCGCAAAAAAAAAGCGGCCGGTCATGGCGACCGGCCGCTTCACACTTCAGCACAAGATCTTTAAGACCTGACCTCCAGGCTCAAGCAAGGTCAAAACGATCGCTGTTCATCACCTTGTTCCAGACCGCCACAAAGTCATGAACAAACTTCTCCTGGGCATCCGCGCTCCCATAAACTTCGGAGAAAGCCCGAAGCTGCGAGTGTGAGCCGAAGATCAGATCGACACGCGTGCCGGTCCACTTGAGTGCACCCGTTGCACGATCACGACCTTCGAACACATCGTTAGAGTCCGATACCGGCTTCCACTCCGTGTCCATATCGAGCAGATTTACGAAGAAGTCATTGGTCAACGCTTCCGGACGCTTCGTGAAGACACCATGTTGGGTCTGGCCGAAGTTGGTGTTCAGAACACGCAAGCCGCCCAGAAGCACCGTCAGCTCCGGCGCGGTCAGCGTCAGCAATTGCGCCTTATCCACCAGCAGCGCTTCGGCCGTGACCGTGTATTTGCCCTTCAGGTAGTTGCGGAAGCCATCTGCAAGCGGTTCGAGCACCGCGAAGGCATCCACATCGGTTTGCGCCTGTGAGGCATCCGTGCGGCCCGGCGCAAACGGAACCTTCACGTCGTGGCCCGCATTCTTCGCCGCCTTTTCGACGCCAGCACAACCGGCCAGCACGATCAGATCGGCAAGCGAAACCTGCTTGCCGACCGTGTGCGCGCCGTTGAACTCACGCTGGATACCCTCGAGCGTCTCGAGCACTGTCGCCAGTTGAGCCGGCTGATTGACTTCCCAGTCTTTCTGCGGGGCGAGACGGATGCGGGCACCGTTTGCACCGCCACGCTTGTCGGAACCGCGGAACGTCGACGCCGACGCCCAAGCCGTCGAAACCAGCTGCGAGACCGGCAACCCTGAAGCGAGGATCTTGCTCTTGAGTGCGGCGATGTCCTGCTCATCGATTAATGGGTGATTGACCGCAGGCACAGGGTCTTGCCAGAGTAGCTCCTCTTTCGGCACTTCCGGACCGAGATAACGTGCGAGCGGCCCCATGTCGCGGTGCGTCAGCTTGAACCACGCCCGGGCAAACGCGTCGGCCAACTGATCCGGATTTTCGAAGAAGCGTCGTGAAATTTTCTCGTAAGCCGGATCGAAGCGTAGCGCGAGGTCCGTGGTCAGCATGGACGGCGCGCGCGGCTTTGACGGGTCCTGCGGATCGGGCACAGTACCCGCACCCGCGTCGCCCTTCGGCTTCCATTGATGCGCACCAGCCGGGCTCTTCGTCAGTTCCCATTCGTAGCCGAACAGGTGCGTAAAGAAGTCGTTGCTCCACTTCGTCGGCGTGGTGGTCCAGGTGACTTCCAGACCGCTGGTGATGGCGTCACGCCCTTTGCCGCTGGCATAGCCGCTCTTCCAGCCAAACCCCTGCTGCTCGAGCGGGGCCGCTTCCGGCTCAGGGCCCACAAGCGTCGCGTCGCCGGCGCCGTGGGTTTTACCAAACGTATGGCCGCCGGCGATAAGCGCAACCGTCTCTTCGTCGTTCATCGCCATGCGGGCAAACGTCTCGCGAATATCGCGGGCGGCCTTGAGCGGATCGGGATTGCCGTTCGGACCTTCCGGATTGACGTAAATCAGGCCCATCTGGACTGCGCCAAGCGGGTTTTCGAGGTCACGATCGCCGGTATAGCGCTTGTCGTCGAGCCACTTGGTCTCAGTGCCCCAATACACGTCGCCATCCGGTTCCCACGAGTCCTCGCGGCCGCCGGCGAAGCCGAACGTCTTGAATCCCATCGACTCCAGCGCGACGTTGCCGGTCAGGACGATGAGGTCGGCCCAGGAGATTTTTTTGCCATATTTTTGCTTGACCGGCCAGATCAGCCTGCGCGCCTTGTCGAGGCTCACGTTGTCGGGCCAGCTATTGAGCGGCGCAAAGCGCTGCTGACCGCCGCCGGCGCCACCACGACCGTCGGCAATGCGGTAGGTACCCGCGCTGTGCCATGCCATACGAATAAACAAGGGTCCGTAATGGCCGAAGTCCGCCGGCCACCAGTCCTTTGAATCGGTCATTACCGCGAGGAGATCCTTCTTTACGGCCGCCAGATCGAGACTCTTGAACGCTTCAGCGTAGTTGAAGTCCTTGTCCATGGGGTCGGACAGAGACGAATGCTGGTGCAGGATTTTCAGGCTTAGCTGATTGGGCCACCAGTCTCGGTTCGACGTGCCGCCACCAGCGGTGTGGTTAAACGGGCACTTCGTTTCAGTCGACATGCGCTTTCTCCTTGAGATCGTTTTCACTCAACTGCTCGGCTAAGGTTCAAGTACTCAACCCAGTTTAGCGTCCAGGCATCACCTGCGAGCATTAATTCTTCTAAACGGACTGATAGCCGAACCAGGTGACGGTTTCAAGGTGCAGGTGCAGCAAAAACGCCGGTGCCAATATCTTTGCACCTCGTCGATGCAGTGGCGCCGGAGTCGGTTTCTTTCAAAAATCCGCCACTTTGCCCCAGGAGGAATCGCGGAATCGTGCCGGATTGTACGGACGAGGATCGACGATCGGATCGCTGCCGGTGACAAGATCAGCGACAAGGTGACCTGCGCCAGGTCCGATGCCAAAGCCATGTCCGCTAAAGCCCGCTGCCAGACATAGACCGGGCACCGCATCGGTTTCGCCGATCGCCGGCACACCATCGGGGGTGGTGTCGATATATCCCGCCCATGACGCCGTAATGACGCGGTCCTTAAGCGCCGGAAAGAGATCCGTCGCGCGTTTGTGAGTCAACCGGATCGTGGACTCATCGACAATCGGGTCCAGAATCCGCATCTTCTCCATTGGAGTGGGCTGATCGAGGCGCCAATGCGATATGCCTTCGTGGCCAGAGCGAAAACCTTCCAGCCCACCGGGCGCGAGACTGCGCCAGCGGCGCGCGAACATCGGCACGAATCGGGACGCATAGAGCAGTTGCTGCAGCGTCGGGTCGACGCGGCCCAAGCCGCTGATCGCCAATGTATGTCCACCATCGCCACGCCTGGTGAGAGAGACGGCGGCTGTATGCAGCGCATCCGGCAACTCGCCCTGGCCCGACGATACCGAAAGGATCGACGAGCGGATGCTCGTCTGAGGAAAACGGATGCCGAGTTGTCGACAGAAAGACGAGGCCCACGCTCCACCCGAGAGCACCGCGATTCTGGTGCGAATCGTGCCGTGCTCCGTGACGACACCGCACACACGTCCACCCGCCGTTTCGATGCCGCGTGCCGCGCAATTCTGGTGAACGGTACCTCCGAGTTTCAACACGGCCCGCGCGACGGCCGGAGCCGCATTGGCCGGGTCCGCGACGCCGTCGGTCGGGGCGAGCACCCCGCCCTTCCAGCTTCGTCCGGTGGCCTGCCCGCGTTGGCTGGCTTCCTTGCTATCGAGCATGCGCGTAACGACACCTACCGTCCCGGCAAAATCGCACCAGCTCGACCATTTGGAAAGTTCTTCATCGCTGTTGCTGAGATAGAGCAGACCGCACCGGCGAAACCCTGCGGACTCTCCGCTCTCAGCCGAGAATTGCTCCCACAAGCCGAGGCTTTTGGTTGCCATGGGCAACTCGCGCGCGTCGCGGTTCTGTTGACGGCACCATCCCCAATTGCGACTGGATTGCTCCGCGCCCACCAGCCCCTTCTCAAGCAATGCGACTTTCAGTCCACGCTTCGCGAGAAAATACGCGGTGAACACTCCAACGATGCCGGCCCCGATCACAACCGCGTCCGCGCTATCAGGCAAGGTTGGAGTCGTGTCTATACGTGTCAACGGTGCGCGCATCAGCAGCTAGCTCCTGGTCCAGTTTCCGTGTTTGCTGCTTTTCTCAAGGGCTCGCCCCGTCCCGACGTGGCGATACAGATCAATCGCCCGGAGCCCCTTGAGGAAACGCTCCGAGCTGCCTGAATACCGAAAGCCAGTCTTCGATATGCCAGGTTTTCACGACCACGCCACCACGGATCTCATGAAAGGAATGAATCGCAAATCTCACTGGCTTTGCGGTTGCCTCGATACCGAGCAGCTTGCCTGACTGCGTGCCGCTCACTTCAGCCCGGACGGCAACGCGATCACCGTGAATGAGGACGTCCAGCAGCTGGATGGACATGTCGGGCAACGCCGTGTCGATCCTTGCGAAGACTGTGGCCATCTGATCCGGTCCCGGCAGGGCTCCCGCAGGCTCGGGAATGTACTCCCAATCGGCGGCGACCACCTGACGCAACAGCTCGACGCTCCTGCGCGAAAACGCTTCGTAAAGCCGAGCAATCAAGTCCCGGGTTGCCTGCTCATCCAAAACGGTATTCATGGTGACGCCTCCGGGCGACAAGAGTCTTGATTGATCACTGAAACGGAACACACCTGATGCAGTATGCAGCGCTCTCCATAAGATAGCGCAATCTAGTCGTCAACGTCACAGCGTGGAGGGCGCTACGCTGCCGGTGCGCTTGCGCGAGCAATCTCGAGAATCAGCGAGGTCATCGCCGAAAGCGGCCGGCCGCGCCGGGTGATGGCGACGATGCGCCGGCGCATCACCGGCTGCTCGATCGGGATACGTTTGAGTTCGTATTCGCGCAGCAGCTTTTCAGGAATCAGACTGGGCAAGATGCATTGACCGTTGGTCAGTGAAACGAGTTTGAGCATCGCATCCACTGTCTCGACTTCGGCCGCGACAGTGGCATTGAAAGCCCGGCTATGCAGCATACGGCGCAGCGCATAACCCGCGGGAAAGACGACCAGCGGAGGTGTCTCTTCATTCAACGAGACGCTAGCGAGCGTCGCAAACCGCGAATTCTCGTGGACGACAAAACACATTTCCTCCTCAAACAGCGGCGTGATTTCCAGTTCGTCGGAGGCGACCGCCGAATCGTAGACAAAGCCGATCTCCGCGCGGCCCGCCTCGACCAGTTCGACCACGCCGGGCGAACTGCGCCCGAGCAACGAGACATTCGCTTTCGGCCGCTGCGCCATGAATCGCGCCACTACCTCGGCCATGAAGTAGTAGCTCAGCGTATGAATGGTGGCAACGTTCAGGCTGCCGGCGGTCACACCGTGCTGGTCGCGCAACTGTACCAACGTGCTGTCAACCAGCTGATACGCGGACGAGGCGGCCTCCAGTAGTTTCTGTCCGGCCTCGGTGGGCTCCACGCCCCGCCCGTGCCGCACAAAGAGCGGTTGGCCGATGTAGCTCTCGAGGCTCGAAAGCTGCCGGCTCAGACCCGATTGCGTCAGCGATAACGCCTCGGCCGCAGCGGACAGCGACTTGCTGTTCGCGATCTCAACAAACAGGCGCACTTGATGATCGACGTTGGCTTTCATTCGGTCTTCCTGGCATTGCGTGCGGCTGAACAGCGCCGCAACCTTAAGCGATTCGCGCTTCTCCTACCTGCACTATGCCACGCCTAATGAAACTGCCCGCTTACGTCCGGTCCGCCTGGCGGCACCAGTAATCGAACGTACCCTTCACGATCGATTGCTTCAGCAGATAATCGTGTGCCTCTGCTGCGAGGTCGTCGGGCACCGGCGTAATTGGACCAAACACCCGCGCCCGCACCTGCATGCGAGCCGCCCGCTCCAAGTACACAGCAAGATAAGTTGCCTCTTCGACGTAAGCACCCGTCGTGAGCTGGCCATGATGCGCCAGCAAGATGCAACGCTTGTCGCCCAGCGCCTCTGAAATGATCACCCCTTCCTGATCGGCGATCGGTACACCGGGCCAATCCGCCAGAAACGCGCAGTCGTTATGCAAAGGCGTCATGTCCATCTGCGCGATCACCAGCGGCTGACGCGCTGCGACCAACGCGGACACATACGGCGAATGCGTGTGGATGATCGCATTCGTCTGCAGCCGCGCTTCGTAGACCCACAGATGAAAACGCGTCGCGGGATTCGCCATCCCCTTGCCGCTAATCGTGTTCAGGTCGGCATCGACCTCGATGAAATCATCGGGCGTCGCTTCATCGAAGCCCAAACCGAAACGCAGCGTCCAATAGCATCTCGGCTTGTCTGAACGGGCCGTGATCTGCCCGGCCAGCCCCGCTTCCTGGCCCGTCATCGCGAGGATGCGACAGGCATACGCCAGCCTCTCCTGAAGCGTCCGGTCCGCCGGCTTCAGATTCTCCTTCATCTCCTGAGTCGCGCGTTCGTCAAAATAATGTTTTGCTCGCAATTCCATGACTGCCTCCGTTGCCCAAAGTCCTTTAACCGTCTGAAGGTCAAACGCCTTTGATTTCGCCGCCATCCATCCGCAGCGCCGAGCCCACCATCCAGCGGCCCGCTGGCGACAGCACGAACGCCATCAATTCCGCGATGTCCTCAGGGTCGCCGTAGCGCGTAATACCCACTTGCGCCGGAAACTTCTCGAGCGCTTCTTCGAGCGTCATGCCATGCGCCGGCGCGTACTTCTCCATATACGTGCGGCGACGATTGGTCATCACCGGGCCAGGCAGCACGCTATTGACCTGCACGCCATCTGCAATGCCTCGATCCGCGAAAGCCTTGGCCATCGCGACGATCGCTGCGTTGACCGTCCCGACCGCGCCGTAACCCGACTTCGGCGCCTGCGCCGAATTTCCCGATGTGAAAATCACCGAGCCTTCCGACTTCTTGAGCGACTCCCACGCGTGAACTGCAAGTCGCCGCGCACCATGTAATTTCAGGGCAAAACCGTCGTCCCACTGCTCGTCCGTCATGTCGAGGACGTCGATCTGGGGAACGGCCCCGGCGATATTGACCACCGCATCGATACGCCCGAACTTCGCCAGCGTCTGGTCGACGGTTTCCTTCGCGGCGGCCG
>NZ_JAMFSB010000291.1 GCF_026225065.1 Paraburkholderia sp.
CTCGAAGCACACGACTGCGCCGACCTGCCGTTCACGAAAGTGGTCGATGCCCTGCAGCCCCAACGCAGTCTGGGCCACACACCGCTTTTTCAGGCGATGTTCAACTACCTCGGCGCGGATCGCGATATGCCGCATTTGCCTGGCCTCGAGGTGTCCAATCATGAAGTCGGTGCGCAGACCGCGCGTTTCGATCTGGTGCTCGCTGCGCGAGAGCGTACGCACGGCCTCGAAGTGGCCCTGACCTACGCCGAAGATCTGTTCGATGCTTCGGTGATCGAACAGATGCTGGATCACTACGTTGTGCTGCTCGAACAGATAGCACGCAACGCCACTGCGCCGCTTGCCAGCTTCGAACTGGTGCGCGAAATTCCGGCCATGCCCACGCAAAAGGCTTTCGAGTCAGTGCCGGCGCGCTTCGTGGCGAGCGCTGCACGGCAGCCGCAGGCGCTCGCCGTGCATTGCGAAGGGGAGCACGTGACTTACGGTTCGCTCGATGCGTGGGCCGGACGGATTGCAATGCGTCTCGTCACGGCTGGTGTGCGCGCTGACGAGCGGGTTGGCATCTGCATGACGCGTTCCATCGGTATGGTGGCGTCGCTGCTCGGCACACTCAGATCGCCGGGCGCGTTCGTGCCGCTCGATCCGACGTATCCGGCCGAGCGTCTCGCGCTGATGATGGACGATGCGGGTGTGCGCGTGCTGTTGATCGATCGAGCGACGCAGGAGCAATGCGGCGCATTGTTCGATGGTCGTACGGTGATTGATGTTCATGCGCTGGATGATGATTCGTATGAGGCGGCAGATGCAGCCTCTAGCGAAGCCGTAAGCGCTAACGCAGCCTCAACCGCAGCGCCTGTGTACGCACCGCATCCCGAGCAGCTTGCCTATGTGATCTACACCTCAGGGTCGACCGGCCGCCCGAAGGGCGTTGCGATCACGCACGGAGCGTTTGCTGCCCACCTCGACGATTTCATCGCGGCTCACCGGATCGATGCAAACGATACCGTCCTGCAGTCCTCAACGATCAACTTCGACGTCGCGTTGCACGAACTGCTGCCGGCGCTGCTGCGCGGCGGCAAGGTCGAGATGCGTGGCCCGGAGCCGTGGGACATCGAGACGACGAGTCAGCACCTGATCGATGCACGCGTGACGTTTTCGCGCTTGCCTACGGCCTATTGGCAGCAGTGGCTGCGCACGCCGCCGTCGGCGGACGCCCTCACGGCGCTGCGGCAGATCACGGTCGGCGGCGAAGGCTTGCCGGGCGACGCGCTTGCGCAATGGCGCAATGGACCGCTCGGCCATATTGGCCTCGCGAACCTGTATGGCCCGACGGAAACAACTGTGGCCTGCATGTATCGCGCGACCACCGCTGACGACGCCTCGCAACCGATCGTCTCTATCGGCAAACCCTACGCGTCGCGCACCGCTCGCGTGCTCGATAGCGATGGCAACGAAGCACCGGTTGGCGCGCTGGGCGAACTGTGCATTGGCGGTCACACGCTCGCGCGCGGCTATCTGGACCGGCCGTCGCTGACAGCCGATCGTTTCGTCCCCGACCCGTCGCATCCTGGTGCGCGCCTGTATCGCACTGGCGATTTGTGTCGTCGCCGTGCCGACGGCGCGATCGACTTCCTCGGCCGTCTTGATCAACAGGTCAAGCTGCGCGGCGTGCGCATCGAACCTGGGGAAATCGAGGCAGCACTGCGCCGTCAACCAGGCGTCGCCGATGCAGTGGTCGTCCTCGCGAAGGACCTGGGTGCGCCGCGCCTCGTCGCCTATGTGGTCGCGAAACAGGGCGAGTCTTTACAGAGCACCGCGTTGCAGCATGCACTCGCGCAGCAGTTGCCGGCGCACATGGTGCCCTCGGCGATTGCACAGCTCGACGCGTTGCCGTTGATGCGCAACGGCAAGGTCGACCGCGCGGCGCTGCCGGTAGTCGGTGCAGAGGAAAACGAACAAAGTGTCGCGCCGCGCAACGATGCCGAGCGGCTATTGCTGACGCTATGGGAGGCCGTACTAGGGCGCGACGGCCTGGGTGTCGAGGACGATTTCTTCGCCGCTGGCGGTGACTCCATTCTGAGCCTGCAACTGATTGCCCGGGCCCGCGCGCAGGGTTGGCTGCTGACGCCGCGTCAGGTATTCGAACATCCCACGATCGCGCGTCTTGCGATGGTGATGCGTCCGCTCGAAGATGGCGGCGGCGAAGTGCTGACCGAGGTACGCGATGCGTTGCCGATGACACCGGTTCAGGCGTGGTTTTTCAACCGCTATCCGGACGGCGAGCCGCATTGGAATCAGTCAGTTTTGCTGGAGGTGCGCGGCGAACTGGAGGCCGACGCGCTGGAGCGTGCGCTGAGCGCCGTGGTGGCGCGTCACGATGCGCTGCGTCTGCGTTTCGAGCGGTATCCGGATGGCTGGAGCCAGCGGGTGCTGGCCGATGCGCCACTGGGACTGCTGAGCGTCAGTGATCTGCGTGACGCATCGTACGCGCCGGGCGGTTGGCAGGAGGCATTGGCCACGCAAGGGCAGATTGCGCAACAGAGCCTCGATCCACAGGCCGGGCGTCTTGTGAAGGCGGTGTACCTCAAGGTGCCCTCGGCGGCGCACGGCGCGGCGCAAGCCACGGCGTCGGGCCGTCTGCTACTGGTGATTCATCACCTTGCCGTCGACGGAGTGTCGTGGCGCGTCCTGTTGGCCGATCTTCAGGAAGCCTACGCGGCGACACTCACGCGCAAGCTGCCGTTGCTCGGTCCGAGTACGCCGTGGAGCGTCTGGGCGGATGCCCAGCGCAAAGCCATTGGCGATAGCCGGGTGACCGCGGCGTTGCACGCGTGGCAAAACGCGCTGACCGGCGCCGCGCCGGGACTGTCCGCACCATGCGGCACATCCGCGTCGAGTCGCCAGATCGATTGGCGCCTCGACGCCACTGCGACCGCTGCGTTGCGCCATGCCGCACCACGTGCGTACCGGCTCGGCATCGACGAGCTGTTGCTAACCGCGCTCACTCGCACGCTGGCTAACGCGTTGGGTAGCAACGGCGTGCTGCTCGCGCTGGAGGGGCATGGTCGCGAATCGCAGACTGTATTGGGCACGAGCGAACGCGGTGTCCCAGGTATGGACCTGAGCCGCACGGTCGGCTGGTTCACGACGCGCTATCCGGTCTGGCTGTCCGCGCAACCCGAAGCGGACGACGCGGCCGCGCTCATTTCCACCAAGGAACGGCTACGCTCGCTGCCGGACGACGGCGTTTCATGGGGCTGGCTGCAGGCCTATGGAACCGCAGCCGTACGTGATGCCCTCGCTGGTTTGCCTATGCCGCGCGTCAGTTTCAACTACCTGGGCCAGTTCGATCAAAGTCTCGGCGCCGATGGCCCGTTTGGTTTTGCGAACGAACCGGCGGGCGACCCGCAGCCGGACGACGAACCGCTCGGCTACGCGCTCGATCTGAACGGCATGATTGTCGACGACTGCCTGTCGCTCAGTTGGCGCTACGACCCGGCGGTACTCGCGCAAGCGGACGTCGAGGCGTTGCTGGCGACGTTCGACCGCGAAGTCGCGAACCTCGTTGCGCATTGCACCGTCGCGACGCCGCGCGTGAGCGCTTCGGATGTCCCTCTCGCCGCGCTCACGCAGAGTGAACTCGACGCGCTTGGCTTGCCGCTCGCGACGATCGAAGATCTCTATCCCGCCACGCCGCTGCAGCAGGGCCTGATTTTCCACACCCTGATGGAGCCAGGTGCGTACCTGAATCGTAAGCGCTTGACGCTGCGCGGCGCGCTCGACGTCGACGCAATGCGCGCGGCGTGGCGCACGGTTGTCGCACGTCACGCGGTTTTGCGTACGCGCTTCGTGCGTGCGCATGGCGGCGCGATGCTGCAGGCCGTGTATGCCGAGGTGCCGGAGCCATTTGTCGTGCACGACTGGAGCGACCGCAGCGATTACGATGAAGCGTTTGCGCACTGGTTCGAGTTCGAAGCGCCGCATCTGATCGATCTCGACGCGGCTCCCTTGATGCACGTCGCGCTGATCAAACGGCCCGATGGCGCACACGATCTGGCATGGATCAATCACCACGTACTCTCCGATGGCTGGAGCAGCGCACAGTTGCTTGGCGAACTGAGTCGCGCCTACCACGCGGCCAGCCGCGGTGAAACGCCACTACTCGATCCCGTCGTACCGTATCGTTCGTACCTCGAATGGCTGCGCGAGCAACCTGATGCAGGTACATGGTGGCGTACCAGGCTGGCACGCGTCGACCGTCCGGCGCTGCTGCTCGATAGCGTGCCGTCGCTGCCGGCGACTCGTACGTCGCGTACGTCGCGCGGCACGTACGCGCGCGCTGCATTTGGCCAACGCGCGCAGACGCTCGACGTTGCACTGAGCGCCGCGCTCGCGCAGGCCGCGCAAAGTTACGGCGTGACGCTCAATACGTTGATTCAGGGCGCCTGGGCGCTGGTGCTGGCACGTTTCGGCAACCGTCGTCAGGTCAGTTTCGGGGTGACCGTGGCGGGGCGTCCGGCGGATCTTCCAGGGGCGGCGTCGATCCAGGGACTGTTTATCAATAGCCTGCCGCTGTGGGTCGATGTGCCGGCGCAGCAGCCTGTCGCCGAGTGGCTGCGCGAACTACAGACGTACAACGTCGAGTTGCGTCAGGCCGGTCATGCGCCGCTTTCGTCGATCCAGCAATGGGCGGGACCGAGCTTCGGCACGCTGTTCGACTCTCTGCTGGTGTTCGAGAACTTCCCGGTCGATCCTGCGTTGAACGACGGATCGCTGGGCTTGAGTGTCGCGTCTTCCGAGTCGTTCGAGCGCACGCACTATCCGTTGACGCTGGGCATCGTGCCCGGTGAGCGTATTGCGTTGGAGTGGAGCTGGGACGTGCAACGCATCCCGGAGACAACACACTCCACATTGCAGAGCGCCTATGTGGATCTGCTCGCGCAGTTGGCGCGAGTTCACACTCAGGATGCCGCGCTGGGTGCGTTGCGTGTGGCTGGGCCGGGCGCGTTGAGCGGCGCGGCGACTGGCGCTGCGCCGCACGTCTATCGTCCGTTCGTCACGCGTTTTGAGGCCGCGATGCGGCAGCAACCGGATGCGCTGGCGGTGCATTGCGACGGCGCGACGCTTAGCTACTTTGAACTGAACCAGTGGGCGAACCGGATTGCTCACCGCCTGAGCGCGGCGGGCGTAACGCGGGAGGCCCGCGTCGGCGTTTGCGTCGAGCGTTCGCCCGCCCTGATCGCCGCGTTGCTGGGTGTGATGAAGGCGGGTGGCGCGTACGTGCCGCTCGATCCTGCCTATCCGCGCGAACGGTTGCGCGACATGATCGACGATGCGCAATTGACGACGCTGTTGACCGACGCGGGCACTCGCGCAATGCACGCCGAACTGTTCGCTTCGACTGTGTGCCCGGAGGTCCGGGTAGACGAGACCACGGCGGAACTGGACCACGATCGCGAGTATGCGCTGCACGCTGAGCAACTCGCCTATGTGATCTATACGTCCGGTTCGACTGGCAAGCCCAAGGGCGTCGCCATCACGCATGGCGCGCTGAGCCTGCATCTGGACGACTTCATCGCTGAGAACGGTTTGTGCGCGGAAGATCGCGTACTGCAATTTTCAACCGTCAATTTAGACTCGGCGGTGGAGCACATTTTTGCCTCACTCGCGGTGGGCGCGTCGCTCGAATTGCGCGGACCGGTGCTGTGGAGCGGCGCTGAATTCACGCGTGTGCTGCAGGAACGCCGCGTCACGGTCGCGGACTTGCCGACCGGATATTGGAAGCAGTGGGCGCAGCAACTATCTGACGATACCGCCGGGCTCGCGTTGCGTCGTGTCACGGTTGGGGGCGAAGCGTTACCGGGTAACGCGGTTGCGCAATGGTTCGACGGACCGCTTGCGGATATCGTCCTCGTGAATACCTATGGTCCGACTGAAGCAACCGTTACCGCGTCGGGTCAACTTGTCACAGCCGGGCATGCCGAAAATATCGCGGTGCCAGTAGGGCCGCCGTGGGCTTCGCGTATCTACCGGATCCTCGATGCGGATGGCGAGCCGGTGCCCGAAGGCGGCCTCGGCGAACTGTGCATCGGTGGTGCGACGCTGGCGCGCGGCTACCTCGGCCGAGCCGCGCAGACCGCTGAGCGTTTCGTACCTGACCCGTTGGGGGCTCACGGCTCGCGTGTTTATCGAACCGGCGATCTGTGCCGTTGGCTCGCCGACGGCAGCGTGGCGTATCTGGGCCGGCTCGACGATCAGGTGAAGGTACGCGGCTACCGGATCGAACTGGGCGAGATAGAACGTGCCCTGTGCGCGCACGCTGGCGTGAAGGAGGCGGTGGTAATCGCACGAGGCGATCACGAAGCGAAACGCCTGCTGGGTTATGTCGTTCTCGCGGACAACGCGGCCGCGATCAATGGTAGCGCGCTGCGCGAGGCGCTGACGCGCACGCTGCCGGCCTATATGGTGCCGGCGTCAATCGTGACGCTCGACGTGCTGCCGACTCTGCCGAACGGTAAGCTCGACCGCAAGGCATTGCCCGATGCAGATAGAGATAATACGGATTACATAGCACCTGAAACACCGCTTGAAAGGATGCTTGCCGATATCTGGCAGGCAGTGCTGGGCATTGAGCGGGTCAGCGCACTCGATGATTTCTTCGCGCTCGGTGGGCACTCCCTGCTGGCGCTGCAGGTGGCGGCGCGTTTGCAACGCGCGCTCGACCGGGAGGTCGCGCTGCGGATGTTGTTCGAACATCCGGCGCTGCGATCGCTTGCGTCCGCACTCGATGAGGGAGCACGCGAAACCCGTCATGCACGCAGGCTGCAGCCCTTGCTGCGCCTGGGTCGGCGCGAGACGCCGCCGACGCATGGACAAGAGCGCTTATGGTTCCTCTGGCGTCTGGCGCCCGACAACCCGGCCTACCATCTTTCATTGGCTGTGCAGATTGACGGCGAGCTCGACGTGACGGCACTGCGTAAGGCGCTCGATAGCGTGGCGCAGCGCCACGAGATGCTGCATAGCCGCTTCGAGGAACGCGACGGCGCGCCGTGGCTGATCGTCGATAAACATCTGGGCTGCGAATGGTCCGAGACGGTCTTCCCGGACGTAGACGACGCAGCCGATCCGACCGTTGCTGCGTGGCTGCGCGATGGTGCCTCCAGATCATTCGATCTCGCACGCGGCCCTGTGCTGCGCGCGCAACTGGCGCGCCTTGGCGGTGGCTCACACGTGTTCGGGCTGGTGGTGCATCACATTGCCGCCGACGGCTGGTCGATGAATCTGTTGATCGACGAATTGCTGAGTGCCTATGCGGCGCATCGCGCCGGTCGCGCACCGGCGTTTGCGCCGCTGCCGGTCCAGTACGCGGACTTCGCCGCCTGGCAGCGCGAGACGCTCGACGCCACCGCACTCGAACAGCAGCTCGACTATTGGCGCATGCGTCTCGGTGACGAACAGCCGGTGCTCGAATTGCCGACGGATCGTCCACGTCCTGCGCTGCGCAGCTCGGACGGCGGACAGGTCGAAGGCGTGCTTGACAAGCCGCTCGCCGACGCGCTGCAAGGCTTCGCTCTTCGGCACGACGCGACGTTGTTTATGACGCTGCTAGCGGCATTCCATGCGTTGCTGCACCGCTATGGCGGCCAGCGCGACATCCGAGTTGGCATTCCACTGTCGGGCCGGGAGCAACTGGAGATCGAGCCGTTGATTGGCTTCTTCGTCAACACGGCGGTGATCCGTTCGGACCTCACGGGCTCGCTGCCGTTCGACGCATTGCTCGAGCAAGTGAAGCAGAGGGTGTTGGAGGCGCAGGCCAATCAGGATGTCCCGTTTGCACAGATCGTCGATGCGCTGCAGCCGGCGCGCGCGGCAAATCACACGCCGCTCTTCCAGGCAATGTTCAATCTCGACGTGCCGGCGGGTCCGCTCGACCAGCACGCCGGAACGGCGCTGCAGTTGCGGCCGCTGGGTGATCAACGCACGGCTGCGCAGTTCGACCTGACGCTCAACGTATCGACTACCGAGCGGTTGAGCTTGTCCTTCAGCTATACGACGGATCTGTTCGAGCGCGCCACGGTCGAACGTTTGATGCGCGATTACGTGTGCATGTTGACGCAACTGGTGGGCGAGGAAACGGCAAGCGCGCCACGGTTGCGAGACTTTGCGCTCGAAGCACGGTCTGTCGCGCAACGCGGTGCGAGCGAACCCCCTGTTTTGACGGTGCCATTTGTGCCGGTGCACGCTCGCATTGCTGAACAGGCATCGGGCTCTCCCGATGCGATCGCGCTGCGATGTGCCGGTGCGACGCTCAGTTATCAGCAACTCGATCAGCGGGCAACGCGACTCGCGCGGCGGCTTCTTCGCTGCGGCGTTACGGCGGAAGCGCGCGTAGGTGTGTGCGTATCCCGTTCGCCGCAGATGGTCGTGGCGATACTTGCCGTGCTAAAGACCGGTGCCGCCTATGTGCCGCTCGATCCGGCCTATCCGGCGGCGCATCTGGCCGGCATGATCGACGACGCGCTGCTGACATGCACACTCGTCGATGCCGCGGGACGCGAGCGTCTGGCGGACATCGGGGGAGATCATATCCTCGTCGGGGCCGACGGCGGCGCAGACGGTCAGGATCAAACCGAAGTGGAACACGATGCTGCGTTCGCAGACGCGAACGCAGCCGGGCAGCATGTTTGCCCCCTGTCGTCTGCACCGGTTCGAGCCGAGCAGCTCGCCTATGTGATCTATACCTCGGGATCGACAGGCAAACCGAAGGGCGTTGCCGTCACACACGGCGCGCTCGCGCGTTTCCTCTCCAGCATGCAAGCTCGCCTTGCGCTGAATGTTGACGACGTCTGGCTCGCCGTCACCACGCTGTCTTTCGACATCGCTGCGCTCGAGCTGTATCTCCCGTTGCTTGCAGGTGCCACGATCGAACTCGCGACGCGGGAAACCGTCGCCGATGGCCGTCGCCTCGCCGCGCTCGTCGACGCGTCTCACGCGAGCGTCATGCAGGCGACGCCGATGGGTTGGCGTGTTCTGCTCGATGGCGGCTGGCAGGGTCGACCGGGCACGGGCACGCCGATGCGCGCCTTGTGCGGCGGCGAGGCGCTGCCGGCGGATCTCGCCGACGCGTTGCAGACGCGCGGCGTGCAGCTATGGAATATGTATGGCCCGACCGAAACGACGATCTGGTCGAGCGCCGCGCGGCTCGATGCCGCCGGCGCACCGATTACGCTCGGCGCACCACTCGAATATACGACGCTGATGGTGCTCGACGCCGACGGTAATCCGGTGCCGGACAACGGCATCGGCGAGTTGTGCATTGGCGGCGCCAATCTCGCACGCGGTTATACGCGGCGCGCCGGACTGACCGCCGAGCACTTCCTGCCAGACCCGCATGGCGCACCAGGCGCACGTCTGTACCGAACCGGCGACTTATGCCGGATACGCGGCGACGGACAACTGGAGTACCTGGGCCGGGCCGATCAGCAGGTGAAGCTGCGTGGCTTCCGGATCGAACTGGGCGAAACCGAAGCGGCATTGCGCACGCTTGATGGCGTCGCCGACGCGGCGTGCCAGATACAGGGCGAGGGTACGTCGCGGCGCCTCGTTGCATTCATAACCGGCGAGGCCGATCCGGCGGAGTTGCGCCCGCTGCTGGCGAACCGGCTGCCCGCGCAGCAGGTGCCTGCGCAGATAGCGCGGCTCGAAGTGCTGCCACTGACGTCGAACGGTAAGCTGAACCGCAAGGCACTCCCGTTGCTGATATCCGGGACGACGGACGCGTATCGCCCGCCTGTCACGCCTACCGAGGTCCTGTTATGCCGGATCTGGAGCGAGGTGCTGGACGTGGCGCAGGTTGGGCTCGATGACGATTTCTTTGCGCTAGGCGGACATTCGCTGCTCGCTGTGCGGGTGGCGTCGCGTGTCGGCGAGGCGCTCGGCCGGAAGATCGAACTGGGACTGCTGTTTGCGCATCCATCGCTCGTCGAGGTAGCCGCACAACTGGATCGAAGTGCCGCCGCGGATGGCGATGGGGCGGCCACGCTCGATGCGTTGCAAGATCTGATGGATTCCTTATGAACAGACTGCTCACGAGCGCAATAGTCGGCATCGTCACGCAACTCGCTTGGCGGAAAGCGTGGGAAGTTTGGGAAACGTGGGATTCGCAGAACTTGCCGAATTCGCAGAAAAACAGGAAACGATGAACGTGACGGATCACTCTTTCTCTGCGCCCGGTGTAAAAGACGCACCCGCAGCGCCCAATGCATCGCCGGCCGCGGTTCGCCGGCCCGACGCATTGCGCCTCGCGCAGCAGTACGCGGCGCTTCCGGAAGACAGGCGCGCACTGTTTCGCGCCCGCGCACGGGCTCAGGGGCTCGACGTAGACACGCTGCCGGTTGTTCCGCTTTCGCCGAGACCGGCTCGCTTTCCGCTGTTGTTTGCACAGGAGCGGTTGTGGTTTCTGTGGTGTCTCGATCCGCATCACGCGGGTTATCACATCACGCACACGCTGCGGCTGACAGATGCTCTCGATGTTGACGCGTTACATCGCGCATTGCGCCAACTGGTGCGCCGGCACGAAGCGCTCACGCTGCGTTTCGATGCAGAAGAAGGAGTGCCGACGCAATATCCGGCACCCGATGCCAGCTATGGTTTCGTGCAGCGGAGCCTGGCGGACGACGGCGCGACACTCGCCGAGGCGCTACGCGATTTCGCCTGCGAACCGTTCGATCTCGCCAATGGTCCGGTGCTGCGGGTCGCACTGCTCGAGACGGGTGGGCAGGGCTGCGTTCTGCAGTTCGTCGTGCATCACATCGTCGCCGATGCGTGGTCGATGGATGTGCTGTTCCGCGATCTGCTGGCGTTTTATCACGGCGCGGATGACCTGCCGCCATTGCCTGTGCAACTGGCAGACGTCGCATTGTGGCAGCGGGAATGGTCC
>NZ_JAMFSB010000292.1 GCF_026225065.1 Paraburkholderia sp.
ATAGTTCATCCCGGACATGAAGACGCGCGAGAAGCCGCCGATGAACATGCCGCCAGGCGTGAAGGCAATGCTGTAACCCACCACCACCCAGACGATCGTCACGACGCAGGTGATCGCGAAGCTTTGCATCAGTGTCGCCAGCACGTTCTTCTTGCGGACCATGCCGCCGTAGAACAGTGCGAGGCCCGGGATCGTCATGAACAGCACGAGCGCGGTGGAGGTCAGCATCCAGGCGGTGTCGCCGGAGTTGATCTTCGACGAGTCGACCGAGAACGGTGCGGTCGGTGCAGCCGGAGCGGCTGCTGCGGCGGCGGCCGATGCATCAGGTGCGGCTGCGGCAGTTGCCGGTGCGGAGGCGTCCGCGGCCGGTGCCGAAGCTGCGGCAGCCGGTGCGCTGGCCGTCGTATCGGCGGCAGGCGCCGAGGCGGCTGCAGGTGCTGAAGCGTCGTCCGCGAGGGCGGCGCCGATACCGCCCGCGAGCAGCGAACCGGCCATCAGCATGGACATCAATAGTTTGCGCATCTTCGTTTTCCTCTTGTAGCGAGTCGCTATCGTTATAATTACAGGGCGTCCGCCCCGGTCTCCCCGGTGCGAATCCGAATCACTTGCTCGATCGGCGTGACAAAAATTTTGCCGTCGCCGATCTTGCCGGTGCGTGCGGCACGCTCGAGCGCTTCGATCGCCTGATCGACGATGTCGTCCGAGACCGCAGCCTCGATCTTCACCTTCGGGAGGAAATCGACGACGTACTCTGCGCCCCGGTACAGCTCGGTGTGGCCTTTCTGACGCCCAAAGCCCTTCACTTCTGTCACCGTGATTCCGGAGACGCCGATTGCCGACAAGGCCTCGCGCGCCTCATCGAGCTTGAACGGCTTGATGATTGCGGTAATCAGTTTCATGAAATCCTCGCTGTAGTTGCGTAACCCGTTTGCGAAACCTGGTTTCCCCTGAACTGTTGCGTCGATACGCGGATGGTGTTCAAACCGGATCGATGCAGTGCCGGTAAAACTACCCGGCAGTGCGCGCCGGGCAGTAACAGCAACTCGCATGCCATGTGAGTGTCACACTTGCTGGAACCGGTACCGGCAGAGGCCCTGTGCGCGCCTTGGCCGGATGGCCAACGTTGGCTGGGTACGGTGGCGCGCCGCCTGGATCGTTGCTAGAGTGTTTGCAGGCAACGGACACGAATGCGCGCACCAAAGGCGCACATGGAACCGTACCGACCGGTCGGTCATGCACCAAAAACGCTCATCTGCGAATCCGGGGCACAGACGTAATGACACATGCACATTTTTTGTGCATTTAAGGGGAACACCATGAAACAACCGAACGACGTCTTCAACGATTTCCAGGCTCGCATCAGCGATCTGCTCAAGAACTCGCCCGCGAAGGATGTCGAACGCAACGTCAAGGCCATGCTGTCGCAGGGCTTCTCAAAGCTCGATCTGGTGACGCGTGAAGAATTCGATACGCAGACTCAGGTGCTGGTGCGCACGCGTGCGCGCCTCGAGGAACTGGAGCGGCGGGTCGCCGAGATCGAACAGAAGCTGCCGGTGACGCACACGTCCTGAGGTTGCTCGAAGTCTGAATTGCACATCACTGGCAAGCGAGCCGTGACGTCATCAGCGTTTTAGAGAGTCGTGCGCGCCGCCGGCTCGCCGTCTGACGGGAGAAAACATGTCGCTTGCCGTGGTGCGCAGTCGCGCGCCGGCCGCTGGCCGCGCGCCCGAAGTAACGGTCGAGGTTCACCTCGCCAACGGATTACCCTCTTTTTCGATCGTCGGTCTCCCGGATCTTGAAGTACGCGAAAGCCGCGAGCGTGTCCGCGCCGCGCTGCAGAACTGCGGCTTCGACTTCCCCGTGCGCCGCATCAAACGTCAATCTCGCCCCGGCCGACCTGCCCAAGGAATCTGGCCGTTTCGATCTGCCTATTGCGCTGGGCATCCTCGCCGCGAGCGGGCAGATCCCGGCGGAGTCGCTGATGCATCGGGAATTCGCCGGCGAGCTGTCGCTGACGGGCGCACTGCGCCCGATGCGCGGAGCCTTTGCGATGGCCTGTGGGACCGCGCGAAGCAACGTGGTGCAGGTGGCGGCCGAACTCTATCTGCCGGCGGCGAGCGCCGCGGAAGCCGCCCTGGTGCCAAGCGTGAACGTCTACGGCGCCGCCGATCTGCCCTCGCTATGCGCGCATCTGGCTGGTCTCCCGGACAGCCGGCTCACGCCGGTCGCCGCACCAGCGCTCGATACCACACCCGTCGTCCCGGCCACCGATATGGCCGACGTGATAGGCCAGCGCGCCGCTCGTCGCGCGCTCGAAGTCGCGGCGGCGGGCGGTCATCATGTACTGATGGTCGGGCCGCCAGGTGCCGGCAAGTCGATGCTGGCGGCGCGCCTGCCGAGCCTGCTGCCGCCGATGACCGACGACGAAGCGCTCACCTCTGCGGCTCTGCTGTCCGCGAGCATGTCGGGTTTTTCACCGGCGCAATGGCGGCAGCGGCCGTTCCGGGCGCCGCATCACTCGTCGAGCGCAGCGGCGTTGGTGGGCGGCCGCAATCCGCCGCAGCCGGGCGAAATCACGTTAGCGCATCTCGGTGTGCTGTTTCTCGACGAAATCCCGGAATTCGACCGCCACGTACTGGAGACGCTGCGCGAACCGCTCGAGGCCGGGCGAATCACCATCTCACGGGCGGCATTGCAGGCCGATTTCCCGGCAGCCTGCCAGTTGATCGCTGCGATGAACCCCTGTCCGTGCGGCTGGCGCGGCGATCCGAACGGCCGCCGCCGCTGCACGCCTGAAATCGCCGCACGCTATTTGCGCAAACTTTCCGGACCGCTGCTGGACCGCATCGACATCCAGATCGAGTTGCCCGCGCTCACGCCGGCCGAACTCTCCGCACGCTCGAGCAACACCAACGAGCCGAGCGCTTCCATTGCCGCACGCGTGAGCGAAGCGCGCACCCGGCAATTGGCCCGTCAGGGCAAAACCAACCGCGAACTGAGCGGCCGCGAAGTCGACGAAGTCTGTCGACCGGACGCGGCCGGCGAAGCGCTGCTGCGCGAAGCGGGCGACCGCTTCGGCTGGTCGGCGCGGGCCTATTACCGCGTGCTGAAGGTAGCGCGCACGATTGCAGATCTGGCCGGCGCCGAGGCGCCGAGCGGCGCTCAAATTGCAGAAGCCGTCCAATATCGCCGCGCATTCGCCGCTGGATAGAGCAAAAAAATCGCTGTCAAGACTTGACTTATGCACACGAAAGTATTTCTGGCAAATTCGCAGGCAATTGAAAGGTAGGCTTGATGCGTTTTGTAGAGGCCGTTGATTTTATTGGGGTTTTTGGTTGTCCCCGAAGCAGGGAAAAGTGACCGGACGCCCGTGGGACGGGCATCCCGGCCTGCTCACGCCAAGTTCTCCACAAAGTTATCCACAGGCAGGGCGACCGATGGAAAAATCCTCATAAAATCCGGCTATTAGCGTCATAACCTGCGAAGGAACTTTCACTACACGCGTCGATCTACGTCACCCTCGCCCGCTGCGGGGAGCAGCTAAATGGCGCCCTCAATAAAGCTGGAATGATCGAAAAAACTGGTCGACCTGCTCCTGCGGCAATGGCTGACTGGCGATAATCGCCGCCTGATAGACATGCCGGCCATGGGCCACGAAGCGCGCGTAGATCGTGCGAGTCTTCTTTTGTTCGCCGGCCTTGCCGCTCAGCGTCATCTCAAGGCCCGGTACCTGGCCGCCGGCGGCGAGAGGAATCTGCACCGTGCGCGCGACCGGCGCGGTGCCGACGTTGCGGGCCAGTCCGTCGCGTAGGAAGTCGAGCGCCGTACGCTGCACCTGCGGGTCGTCCGAAGGCAGTATTAAGGTGCCGACCGCAAAGACGGCCGGCCCGGCTTCGGCGGTCTGCATGGCCATTTTCATCGAGGTGCCGGCCACGTCGATCTGCCGCGCATCGCTATCTGGCTTGGCCGGCAGGTCGACGGTATAACCGTTGTCGTTGTTCATGATCGTGCGCCAGTCGTAGGTCGGCGAACAGCCGGCCAGCAAGCCGCTTGCGGCGACCGCGCAGATGCTCATGCGCAGACCGGCGCACGCTGTCGCCGCCGTCGGCAAGCCGGAAGAGAAGCGACGAAGCCGGACGGCGAAGCGCAAGAGAAGGGCAGAAAACAGACGGAGGAATGACTGGCAAAAAGCGGATGGGAACATGACGAAGCTGTCAGGATGGCTCGAAGCTTAAAGCCCCATTATCCGCCGATAGAAGCGTCCCCGGCAGGGAGCCGACAGCGCCCTGCCACCTCGCGGGATTGGGGCTACAATACCGTGGCTACGTTCCGCGCGCGCTGCGCGAATCTCGAGGTCCCGTTCATGAGCCCTACCCCCTCTTCTTCCGTATCGAAGCGCACCAGCCCGATCCGCTACATCGCGATGGCGGCTGTCGCCGGTGCGATCGCGGTTGCCGGCTATTTCGCCTTCAACGGCCAGCAGCACGTGCCGGATGCGACGTTCACGCTGCTGTCGGGCCAGAAAGTCTCGACAGCCGACCTGAAGGGCAAGGTCTATCTGATCAACTTCTGGGCAACCAACTGCGACACCTGCGTCCAGGAAATGCCGAAGATGGTCGACACGTATAACCGCTTCAAGGGCAAGGGCCTCGAATTCGTCGCCGTCGCGATGAACTACGACGCTCCGATGTACGTGGTCAACTACAGCCAGACCCGCCGGCTGCCGTTCAAGGTCGCGATGGACGATGGCTCCGCGGCCAAGCAGTTCGGCAACATCCAGTTGACGCCGACAACCTTCCTGGTCGCCAAAGACGGCACGATTCTCAAGCGCTACGTGGGCGAGCCACAGTTCGCTGAGCTGGACCAACTGCTTGAAAAGGCGCTGAACGCAGCCTGAAGCAGCAAAGCAACGAAAGCATCAGATATAAAACGCGCCGGTAGCGGTTATCCGCTACCGGCGCGTTGCTTTTTGGGCAGGCTCGTGAAGCCTTATGCGATCCCGGCCTTCACCGCTCGCCGTCGCCTTTCACCGCCAGCCCATACCGCTTGATCTTCTCGTAAAGCGTCGCCTTACCCAACTGCAAGCGATCCGCCGCTACCGCCACCGCGCCGCCGGTCTGCTCCAGCGCCTGCGCGATCACCGCCCGCTCGAACTGCTCGACGCGCTCCTTGAGCGACTGCGAATCCTCAACCGCATCGACCGACGTCGCCATCGGATCTTCGGTCACCCCGAGCACAAGCCGGTCAGCCGCATTGCGCAGTTCCCGCACGTTGCCTGGCCAGTCGCGCTGCATCAGGCCGGCGCGCTGGCGATCCGTCAGGATCGGCGCGGGACGCTGATAACGCACCGCAGCGTCGAGCAGGAAATGCTCGAACAGCGGCACGATGTCCTCACGACGCTCGGCAAGCGGCGGCAGCGCGATCGTCACGACATTCAGTCGGTACAGCAGGTCGCGCCGAAAAGTGCCGGCGGCGACATGCTCGGTCATATCGCCTTTGGCCGCCGCCACGATGCGGCAATTCACCTGAATTGGCTGGTTCGAGCCGAGGCGCTCGAGCACACCGTCCTGCAGCACACGCAGCAATTTGACTTGCAACCCCAAAGGCATGCTCTCGATCTCGTCGAGAAACAGCGTGCCGCCCGATGCGTGCTCCAGCTTGCCGATGCGTCGCTTCGCTGCGCCGGTAAAAGCCCCGGGCTCATAGCCGAACATCTCAGATTCGAACATCGGTTCCGGCAGAGCACCGCAATTAACAGCGAGAAAAGGCTTGTCGCGCCGCGGCGACATTTCGTGCAGGCTGCGCGCGATCAGTTCCTTGCCCGCGCCCGTATCGCCGTTGATCAGCACCGACGCATCGGTGGGCGCCACATTCGCGATCAGCCGCCGCACCTGTTCGATCACCGGACTGCGGCCGATGATGCGCGGCGCCACCGCGTTCTGCCCTGCGAGCTCACGGCGCAGCGCGTGATTCTCCAGCACTAGCGTGCGGCGCTCCAACGCACGCCGCACCGTTTCGATCAGTCGCTCGGAGGCAAAAGGCTTCTCGATGAAATCGTAGGCGCCGTCGCGCATCGCCTGGACGGCCATCGAGATATCGCCGTGACCGGTGACGAGAATCACCGGCACTTCGGGCGCACGCTCATGGCATTGCGCGAGCAGATCGAGGCCGCTCGCCCCGGGCAAGCGGATATCGCTCACAATCACGCCCGGAAAATCCGCGTTGATCGAACGCGCCGCGGATTCGACCGACGCATGTCCAGTGACGTCGAAGCCGGCGAGCTGCAGGCTTTGCACGCTCGCGCGACGCACCAGTTCGTCGTCCTCGATATACAGCACCGGCAAACTATTATTGACCATTGTCCTCACCGCCTAAAAGCGCCCAGGCGCATCTGAAGCCGCCTGAATTCAGGACCCCGCAGTGAGCGGATCGGTTGCCTGCACGCGCGCCCGGCGCAGCGTCAGCACGAACAGCGCGCCGCCGTCCGGCGCATTGCGGGCCACAAGCGAACCGCCTGAGTCGCGCGCGATCGACGAAGAAATCGCGAGGCCGAGTCCTAAACCTTGGCCCATTTCCTTCGTCGTAAAGAACGGCTCGAAGAGGCGCGGCAAGACATCGTCCGGGATGCCGGGGCCGTTATCGTGGACCGAGATCGATAGCGTCGCCGCGGCGGCTTCGATTTCGATCTCGATGCGAGGACGCGCCGCGGCGGCGGACGGATGGCCGGCACCCAGATTACCGCCCGCCCCATCCCCCGTTGCATCCAACGCATTCCCAAGCAGATTGATCAACACCTGCTCAAGCCGCAAGTCATCGCAGTTTGCGACGAGTTCCGGATGCTCGTCAGACGGATCGAAGCGGGTCCGCGTCTGCGTCTCCGCCCCCGCCTCGTTCTCGACCACCGTCAAAGTCACGTCCACGCCCTGCAGGCGCTTTTGCAGCAGCGCCAGCACATTGCGCAACGCCCGCGCGAGCGGCGCCCGCGCACTGCGCGGCCGTGCCCGCCCAACGAACAGTTTCAACTGGTTGGTGATCTTGCCCATGCGCTCGGTGAGCGCTGCAATCGCTTCGAGATTCTCGCGCGCCGACGCCTGATCGCCACGATCGAGCAAAACCCGCGTGTTGTCGGAGAATCCACGTAACGCAGCAAGCGGCTGATTCAACTCATGCGTGATGCCCGCCGCCATCTGACCGAGCGCGGCCAGCTTGCTCGCCTGGATCAGCTCATCATGCGCTGCGCGCAACTCCTGCTCGGCACGCGTGCGCTCGCTCACTTCCTTCTTCAACTGGTCGTTCGCCTGCGACAGGTCCGCTGTCCGCTCCGCCACCCGCTGGTTCAACTCCGCATAAGCGCGTTGCAACAACTCGCGGCTACGCATCATCTCGCGCACGCGGGCGCGCCGCATTCTCCAGTAGAACGCGAGCAGGCACAGCGTGATGTAACCGAAGCCCGTGACGATGGCGGCATTGCGCGCGTCGGCGTCGACTGGCGCGACGCTCGCCATGGTGATCAACTGCCAATCGGGCTCGCCTATCGCCCGCCGCGAGGCAAGATAGCGTGGCGCATACCGGCCGCCACCGACGCGCACGATCTGCGCATCGCCTTCGAGCGTGCGTTCGATCGTCACGGGCAACGGCGGAATCTCCTGCTGTGCATACTGGCGCGTCTGATAGATCGAGTCGGTCACTGCGCCCGACAACGGCCGCACCGTGTGATATTTCCAGGCCGGCACGGACGACAGGAAAATCACACCGTGATCGTCAGTGACGATCAGCGGCTCCGCTGCATCCACACCCTGAAACCACTCCAGATTGAGTTTGACGACGGCGACGCCGACGATCTTGCCGTCCCGCCGCACCGGCTGCGAGATGTAGTAGCCAGGATCGTGCGAAATCGTGCCGATGCCGAAGAAGCGGCCGACGCCACCCTTCACCGCATCCATAAAATACGGCCGGAACTGATACCCGGCGCCGACAAAGCTATCGGGCTCATGCCAGTTGCTAGCCGCAACACATAACCCGTCGGTCTGGATAATGTACGTTGCCGTGGCCCGAGCGTGGCCGTTGAGATCTTCGAGATAGCGATTGGCGCGCTCGACGTTGGGCGCGGTTGAGCTCACGAGTACGTCCTGCACGAACGGATGTTCGGCCAGCAGATATGGGAGTGATTCGTAGCGCTCGAGTGTGCTCTTGAGTGCGTTGGTCGTACGGTCGACGCGCACGGCGGCATTGCGCCGCAAAGTGTCGATGCCACCCCGCCACGTGATGCTCCACGTGAGCCCACAAGCGGCCACGAGCCCGGCGACGAGCGCGAAGAGGATCAGCAGGCGGCGCGTCACGTTAGTGGATTCCGGTCGGTAGGGTACGGTTATTGTGGCATAACCCATGGTATAACCCGATGGCATAGCCGGTGGCATCGAGTTCGACGCCAAGGCCGTTGGCCAACGGGCCGCCGCAGATTCGCCTGATGACGTTCTACCACGGCGGACGGGCGATTGCGCCATCACCTCAGCGCTCCGCCCACCGCGCCGCGCCGCGCGGGTTCAGGCACCCGCCGTTTCCGTTTCCTTGATCGCAGCCACTTCACCACGCAGCACCGCACGCAGCTTGTCGCGATCCAGCTCCTTCTCCCACGCCGACACCACCACCGTAGCCACACCGTTACCGACGATGTTCGTCAGCGCGCGGCATTCGCTCATGAAGCGATCAATGCCGAGAATCAGCACCATGCCCGACAGCGGAATGGTCGGCACCACGGCCAGCGTCGCCGCCAGCGTGATGAAGCCCGCGCCGGTCACGCCGCTTGCGCCCTTTGACGTCAGCATCGTCACGGCCAGCAACGTGAGCTGCTGCATCAGCGTCAGATCGGTGTTGGTCGCCTGGGCGATGAACAGAACCGCCATCGTCATATAGATGTTGGTGCCGTCGAGGTTGAACGAATAACCGGTCGGCACCACGAGGCCCACTACCGAGCGCGAGCAGCCGAGCTTTTCAAGCTTCAGCATCAGTTGCGGCAGCGCCGCTTCCGACGAACTCGTGCCCAGCACGATCAGCATTTCTTCCTTGATGTACGCCACGAAGCGCAGGATGCTGAATCCGACCATCCGGGCAATCGCGCCGAGTACGACCACCACGAACACGATCGAGGTCAGATAGAACGTGCCGATCAGCTTGAGCATCGGCAGCAGCGAGCCAATGCCGTACTTGCCGATGGTGAAGGCCATCGCGCCGAACGCACCGATCGGCGCGAGCTTCGTGATGATGCGCACCACGCCGAACAGGACGCTCGACAGGCTTTCGATCAAGTCCGTGACCACCTTGCCGCGCTGACCAAGCGTCGCGAGCACGCTGCCGAACAGCATTGCGATCAGCAGGATCTGCAGGATTTCGCCTTGAGCGAAGGCATCCGTGATCGTGCTCGGAATGATGTGCATGAAGAAGTCGACGGTGGTTTGGCCGTGCGCCTTGGCGGCGTACGAAGCGACTTCCTTGCCGTCGAGCGTCGCCGGGTCGACGTTAAAGCCGGCGCCCGGTTTCAGCAGATGGGTCGCGAGCAGGCCGAGCACCAGCGCGAACGACGAAACGATTTCGAAGTACAGCAGTGCCTTGCCGCCGACCCGCCCAACCTTCTTCATATCCTCCATGCCGGCGATGCCGGTCACCACCGTACAGAAGATGATCGGCCCGATCACCATCTTGATCAGCTTGATGAAGGCGTCGCCGAACGGCTTCATATCGATAGCGAGGGCCGGTGAAAAATGGCCGAGGGCAATGCCGACGATGATCGCGGCGATCACCTGGACATAGAGCACTTTATGGAAGGGTTTCTTCATGACGTTTCCTGCGATGTGGATGAGCCAATGGCCTGCCACGCTGCGCATCATGCGAACGAATAGACGTGTCGCCTGTGCACGGCATCGGGCCGCGACAAGACGACGAATTCAGAAATACCGGGAGGGGAAATCGGACATCGTTGTCTCCATGCTTTAGTTGTCGGGCCTTTGCGGCCGCACTTCTACTTTGCAAGGTCGATGCCAGCTGGGTAGCAAGTCTTTCTGTTTGATTTATAAGGGTTTTTTTGTTTACTACCGAGGGAGACGTCCAGCTTTCCGGAAATCCGGACGGCAGGCGTCGGGGATTCCGGACGAGACACCCCGGACGCTCCTGCCGTCTCGCCGTCGCTCCTTAACTTCGAATACGTCAGTGATAAGCTCAACGACATATCGTTTTTTTCGAAGTGACGCCTCCCATGCTGAACTACCGCCATCTTTACTATTTCTGGATCGTCGTAAAGGAAGGTGGCTTCGCGCGTGCGGCCGAGCGCCTCGACATGGCCGTGCAGACCATCAGCGCCCAGGTGCGCGAACTGGAAAAATCGGTCGGGCGCCAGTTGCTGAAGCCCGCGGGGCGCAGTGTCGTCATGACGGAAGCCGGCGAGACAGCCTTCAATCGCGCGGAGCAGATCTTTCAGACCGGCGAGACGCTGCTCGATGAGTTGCGCGAGGCGGGCGGCGAGCGTGTTGCGCGGCTCGCCGTGGGTCTGTCCGACGGCATTTCGAAGCTCGCCGCACACGCGCTGCTTGCCCCCGTGCTCGACACGCCGTCGCTCAGGCTCCTGTGCCACGAGGGTGAGCATGCGCAACTGCTGTCCGAACTCGCGTTGCATCGGCTCGATCTGGTGCTGGCATGCCAGCCGGCGCTTCACAACACCGACCTACGCCTGGTAAGTCAGCGTCTCGTCGGCTCGCCCGTCGACTGGTACGGGCCTACGACGCTCGTCCAGAAGGCTTCTCGCGCAGGCTTTCCGCAATGCCTCGCCGATCTGCCCGTGCTCTTGCCCACCGGCCACGGCGCGCTACGCGCACGACTGGACCGCTGGTTCGAAGCGGCAGGAATCCGGCCGCGGATCGCCGGAGAATTCGAAGACAGCGCGCTGATGGCGGTGTTCGCCGCGCGCGGGCTTGGCGTGTTTCCTCACGCGGAGCTAGGTGCCGGCGATCTGTCCTTGCTGCGCGGACTGCGCCGGCTCGGTCGTGCGGACGGCGTGATCGAAGAAATCCACGCCATCCGCTCGCGGCGCGGCCAGCATCATGCGCTCGCTTCTCGGGTGGTCGACGCCGCGCGTCCGTGAGCACGCAAGACGGCTGGCGTGGCATCGCGGCGAACCGTTACCGCCGCCGGAGCGGTTCCCCACGCACCAAGAATGGCCGCCAGCACGGCGATTTCGCCGTCGGCAAGATGGTCGTCGGCGGTCGCGACGGCAACGCACAGGCGTATCACCTTGCTTCGCAGCGCCGGATCGTCGATCTCACCGATCAGCGAGCCAAGCAGGTTCGTGTCGATCTGGCCGACCGCCGGCATGAGGGGCGCGTGGGCGATCGAGTGATCCTCGTACAGCGTCTGCACGATCTGCGCGAATTCCGTTGGCGCGAGGCCGAGTTGGCCGGCGATGTCGAGCCTGTCGAGTGCGCGTTCCTCGGAGCTGCAAACGTGCCCGTCGGAGGTTAGCACCAGCGCGACAATGCGCGCGGCTGCCTGAGGACTGTTGCGGGGATAGCTTCGCATGACTGGGCTCCTTTCGCGGACGATGTCCGCAGTGGTGATGAGCCCTAGTCTGCGTCAGGCGGCGAATCGGATAAACCTGTTAATACGGGAGTATTGGTTCGGAAAAACCGAAGTGTAGCCACGCCGGAGGGACGCGGCCTTCTGCTCGAAACACACAGTCAGAACCCTAAGCCGCCCCCTCTTCCAGCACCAACAGGTTCTCGTGCGAAAAACCCAGAGCAACCGGCTGGCCACGTTCGGGCAAGCGGCGATTGGGATCGTTGAACACGTCGAGCGAAATCACCGCATCCTTCACGCGTGCCCTGATCCGCACCACCGCGCCGAGGAAACTCACTTCCTCGACGGTCGCCGCCAAGGTGTTGCGGCCAGCTGCCGGCGCTTCCAGCACGATCGCCTCCGGGCGCAGCGCCAGCAGGCGCTTCTTGCCGGCGTCGTCCGGTGCGAGTCGTTGCGTGGTCACCAGTTCCTGCCCGTCGACGGCCATCTTGCCGCTCGCCGGATCCACCACATGCCCAGACAGGATATTGAGCGTGCCGACGAACGACGCCACAAAGCGCGTACGCGGATAGTTATAGATCTCCGAGGAAGTGCCAACCTGCTCGACGCGTCCCTCGTTCATCACCACGATGCGATCGGAGATGGAGAGCGCTTCCTCCTGATCATGCGTCACGAAGATCGACGTGATGCCGAGCTCGCGCTGCAACGCGCGAATGTCCTGCCGCAGGGAGATGCGGATTTTCGCGTCGAGCGCCGAGAGCGGTTCGTCGAGCAGCAGAACCTGCGGCTTGCCGGCCAATGCGCGAGCCAGCGCCACACGTTGCTGCTGACCGCCCGAAAGCTGCCACGGGTAGCGCTCCGCGATATTTGGCAATTTGATCAGCTCCAGCATCTCACCAACGCGCTTGCGAATCTCGTCCTGCGGACGACGTGTCACACGCAGGCCGAAGCCGATATTGTCGGCGACCGTCATGTTCGGAAACAGCGCGTACGACTGGAACACCATCCCAACCTTGCGCTGACGCGTACGCAAATGCGTCACGTCCCGGCCATCGAGACGAATCACGCCGCGAGTCGGGCTTTCGAAGCCCGCGATCATGCGCAGCACCGTCGTCTTGCCGCAGCCGGACGGTCCAAGAAAGGTGATGAACTCGCCGCGCTCGATCTTCATGTCGAAGTGATGCAGCGCCGTGTTCGCCCCGAATGACTTGTGGAGATTTTCGATCTCAAGGAATGCCATGATTCGATGCCTCAATTCTTCAGGGTTTTTGCCCGGCCAGCGTGCGGGCCGAGCCGCGCGCTGAGCCAAATACCTGGATCAACCCCATCGACGCCCAGGTGATGACGAACGCGATGATCGCGAGTGCCGACGGTTCGTACGCGCGGTTCGCGCCGATCAGTTGCAGATACGGACCGAACGCCGGCCGGTCGAGCAAGCTAGCCAGCGTGAACTCGCCGATCACCACCGCAAAGGTGAGGAACGCGCCGGACAGAATCCCGGAGCGGATATTCGGAAAGATCACCTTGAACAGAATGGTCGGCCAGCTGGCACCGAGACACTCGGCCGCTTCGGTCAAGGAACGCACATCGACCGCGGCAAGACCCGCGTCGACGGAGCGGTACATGTACGGCAGCGCCAGCGTCACATAGCCGAACACCAGCAGCAGGTCGGTGGCGCGCTCGTTGCCGGTCAGCGGCAGGATCGAGCTGCTGTTGTAGATACGCAGATAGCCGAACACAATCACGATGGCGGGAATCACCAGCGGCAGCAGCGTGATGAACTCCACCACGGGCCGCAGCTTCGGTAAACGCAGGCGCACCCAATAAGCCGTGGGCACCACCAGCAGCACACCAATCACGATCGTCAGGACTGCCATCAGCATCGAATAACCAAACGACGCCTGAAAGCGCGGGTCCGACAGCACCACGCGGTACGCGTCGAAGCTATAGACGCCGCGCCGCATGCGCAGGCTAAATTCGACGGTGGCAATCAAAGGAATCAGGAAATACAGCGAGCCCACGATCATCGCGGTCCATGCACCCACACGCGACTGGCTTTTCATCGACGCCCCCTTTCGGCACGCGAACGCAGCCAGATGTAGCCGCCATTCTACACGCCCGTCACGAGGATCATGCCCAGCGCGAGTGCGTAGCCGAGGTTCTGGTTGTGCAGCACGTCGCCGCGAATCTGTGCGTACAACAGGATGGTCACGATGTTCAGCGAGCTACCCGTCAGCGCATAAGCCGTCGCCACCGCGCCGAACGAATTCGCAAACAGCAGCAGGGTCGCGCCGAGCACACTCGGCCACAGCACCGGCAGCGCGACATAGCGCCAGTAGTGGAACGAGGTGCCACCGAGGCAGTCGCAAGCCTCGCGCCATTCGCGCTTGAGGCCGTCGAGCGCCGGCGTGACAATCAGCACCATTAACGGAATCTGGAAGTACAGATAGGTCACCGTCAGGCCGGTGAAACTCAGAATGCTGAAGCCCGTCGAGTACAGGTTGATGCCGACGTACTTCTTCAACAGGACCGTGACGAGGCCAACCCGGCCTAATGTGCAGATGAATGCGAAGGCGAGCGGTACTCCAGCAAAATTCGAGGCGACGCCAGAGAAGGTCATCAGCGTCGGACGAATCCAGCCCGGCAAGCGCCCTTGCACCGCCGCCCATGCCAGCAGCGAGCCGATCACGGCACCGCCGATCGCCGACGCGGCGCTCACCTTGAAGCTGATCCAATAGGCTTCCATCACGCCCGGCTGGAACAGATCGAGGAAATTCGCGAGCGTGAAGTGCCCCTGCGGATCCTGAAACGCGCCCACCATCAAAAAACCGGTTGGCAGGATCAAAAACAGCAGGGCAAAGATGAAGAAGGGCGCGACGCCGAGCCAGTTCAGGAACTGGGACGATTGCCCCGGCCCCTTCACGTGGGGCGCGGGCGCCGGGGGAACCAGGTGTTCCGGCTGCGCCGACCCGATATCCGATGAAGCGGTCATAGGTCACCCCTGGAGCAATCAGGCTAAAGCCGGGGGCGCGCAAATGCGGCCCCCGAAAGCGTTACGCAGCTTACTTCACGTTCGCGCCGACCACTTCATCCCAATGCTTGGTGATCGTGTCCTTGTACGCATCCTGCTGCGACAGCGTCGGGAACACGGCGTTCTTGTAGGCCGATGCCGGCGGCAACTTGTCGAGCAGCGCCTGCGGCACTTTCTTGGCAGCCACCAGCTGGGTGTAGCGCATCGGGTGGCAGTAGCCCGCCAGCCAGCCAATCTGGCCTTCGTCCGAGTACAGGTATTCAATCCACAGCTTGGCTGCGTTCGGGTGCGGCGCGTACGCGCTGATCGCCTGCACGTAGACGCCTGCTACGACGCCCGTCTTCGGCACGATGACCTGTACCTTCGGATTGCCCTTGAGCGTGTCGCGGTCGGCCAGCGCGTTGTAGTCCCAACGCACCACGATCGGCGTCGTACCCTGCGCAAGCGAAGCGGCCTTGCCGATCACGGGCACGAAATTGCCGCTCTTGTTCAGGTCCGCGAAGTACTTCAGGCCAGCATCCGCGGCCTTGGCGGTATCGCCCTTGCCCGACGACAAACCGGCAGCGTAGACCGCCTGGATGGCCTGGTTGGCCGAGCGCGGATCGCCTGCGAGCGACACGGCGTTCTTGTAGTCGGACTTGAGCAGATCGCTCCAGTCAGTGGGTGCCTTGTCGATCATGTCCGAGTTCACTTCGAACGACAGCACGCCGTAGTAGTCGCCGTACCAGTAGCCGTCAGCATCCTTGGCCGAATCGGGAATCTCCTTCCACGTCGATACCTTGTACGGCTGCAGCAGTCCTTCGGTCTTCGCGGTGGGGCCAAAGGACAGACCCACGTCGATCGTGTCTGGCGCTTGCGGACCCTTGTTGCCCTTGTTGGCCTTGATGGCTTCGACTTCGTCGCCCGAGCCCGCATCCGGATTCAGCTCGTTGACCTTGATACCGTATTTCTTTTCGAAGGCGGCGATCATCGGACCGTAGCCGCACCAGTCGTGCGGCAAGGCGATCACAGTCAACTGACCTTCCTGTTTGGCGGCGGCAACCAGCGCATCGGGCGGCGCGGCGGACGCGCTGCCTGCACCCGCTGCGGCGACGCCCGCAACCGCTGACATCGAGAGAACACGGCTTAGCCACGTGCGGTTCATAGTATTCCCCATCCTTTGCCGAAAATTAGTACGTTAGGAAAACTGCATCTGGTAGTTGTCTTCGGCACCCGATTCCGGATGCCTGCGATGTCTGCCATGCCTGTCTGTTACGCCTTGGGCCGGGGTTAAGCTGAGCTATTCGGCGTGGACAGCATGTCGTGGGCGAGCAGATCGAGTCGATCGGTACAAAACATGTCGACACCCCATTGCGCCAGCAGCTCTGCGCGCTCCGGGTCGTTGACCGTGTAGACGAGCACGCGCAAACCCGCAGTGCGAATCTCGGCAACCTGTTCAGCGGTGAGATATTTATGGCTTGCGTGCAGCGACACGCAATCGAGTTCGCGAACAATGCGCAGCCAGTCGTCCGGCACCGCTTCGAACAGCATCCCGCGCTGCAGCGACGGTGCTGCATCGCGCGCGGCCGCGAGGGCCTCATATGAAAACGAAGACAGCAGCGGTTGCGTCTGGCCTTGCCAGAGTTCCAGCGCAGCGGCGGCGACGAGCCGGCCGGTGATGACATCCCGGCCGGGGCACGGTTTGATTTCGATGTTGGCGGCGATGCCGTCCTGCTTGCAGCGCGCAGCAACCTCGGCGAGTGTCGGTAAGTGTTCACCGGCGAACGCGGCGTCGCGCCATGAGCCGGCGTCGAGCTTAGCCAACTGTTCCCACGTCTGCTCAGCGGCAGGGCCGTGGCCGTTGGTCGTGCGCTCGAGCGTGTCGTCATGCAGCAAAAAGAGCTGGTCGTCCGCCGATAGCTTGGCGTCGAATTCGACCATGCGATACCCATAGCGCTTGCAGGCGTCGAACCCCACCAGCGTATTTTCCGGTGCGAGCGTTCCGCCGCAGCGGTGCGCGACGAGCCGCGGATACGGCCAGTCGGCAACAGTACGATCAATTCCAGTTCCCACGTCTGTGCACCTTCGAAATGGTCTCTTATATACCGCACGCTTCGCCAGGCACATCGTCTGGTCGTCAGGATGACGAACCGAACGGCATTATTTCGTCAGCAAACTGTCATGCTGCAGCACGGCATCGAAACGGACGGCAAAATGGGCCGCCTAGCTTAGGATGGAGGCAGCATACAGTCGGTTGCCTGCCCAAAGCGACAACCAATGTTCGAAAATGGGACACTTCAATTCCTTTTCGAACATTCCGTGTTCGGATTCGGTGACAGTCGTCCAATCTGCGAAGGCTAAATTTAAATACACAAATTTGCAAGAGACCAAAAAAATACAACGCAAGACAGTTAAAGTAGGACCAATGACATCGGGTCGACACACAATCATGTCAGTGATGTTACGTAGAAAAACCGTCCAGACGACTTAATCGCAGAGGGAAATGCATGTGGCAGGAAGACCGTCATCAGAGAATTCGCGCGCTGCTCTCGACGCTGCAACGGGTGTCGACCGAACGGATCATGGCGGATCTCGGTGTTTCGCGCGAAACCGTGCGGCGCGACCTGCTCGATCTGGAAGCACTCGGCGAACTGCGACGCGTGCATGGCGGCGCGATCAAGCCCGCTGACGAAGCGCCCATCGCGGAACGCGCCCACACCCGGGTCAAATCGAAGACGGCGATCGCCAAGGCGGCGATGGGGGTCATCTCCAGCGGTCAAACCTTGTTTATCGACGCCGGCACGACGACCTCGGCGCTCGCGGAAGAGCTGGCGAAGCTTGCCAATCTGACCGTAGTGACCAATTCGATCGACGTTGCGCTGAAAATGCGCGGCGCGGCCGAGCAGCAGGCGGAAGCCCGCAATGAGGTCATTCTGCTCGGCGGATCGATCAGCGACCGCGCCCTGGCGACGGGCGGCAGCACGACGATCCTCGACATTAATCGCTACCGGGCCGATGTTGCATTGCTGTCGCCGGTCGGCATCGACCACCGGCATGGCGCCACCAATTACGATCACGAGGAGACCGAGGTCGCGCGGGCGATGGTCGCCAACGCGCAGCGTGTGGTGATCCTCGCCGATTACAGCAAGATCGGGCAGCGCAGCCGCATCTCATACTGCCCGGCGGAGAAGGTCGACGTGCTGATCACCAACAAGAAGGCCGCCGAGTCCACGGAATTCGCCCCGCTGAAGAAGAGGGTGGCGCGGATCATTCTGGCGTAGATGCGGTAGCGCCTGCAGGTAGCGGCTATTCCGGCGCGTGCAGGGTATCCAGCACGCGTTTGCGCAAGCGCGTGTCGTGTAGCGCGCCAGCCGCATCAAGCACCGGATAGGCCGTCGAGCAGAACAGCGAGTTCAGCCGCTTCATGTCGCTGATCATGTCGAGATGCAGTGCGCTCGTCTCGACGCTGCGCAAGGTTTGCCCGGCCAGCCGGTCGAGGTGGGCATAAGAGTAGACGCGCTCGAGATCACGGAAGCGCTCCTTCTCAGCCAGCAAACTCTCCGCACAACGCAGGTCGTTGTTGAGAAACACCGATAGCCCAAGTTGCAGATTGCTGACGAGGCGCGCGTGCAGATCCTCCAGCTCGCCGAGCCCCTGCTCCGAAAACGCGAGCCGGTGGGCGATCTTCTTCTCTTCGATGTTATTGACGATACGCTCGATGATGTCGCCCGCGTGCTCGAGATTGATAGTAAGCGCAATGATGTCGGTCCAGCGCCTGCTGTCCGCCTCGTCGAGCTGCTCGCGGGAAATTCGCGCGAGGTAGCTTTTCACTGCGGCATAAAGCTGGTCGACGTCGTCGTCCATGCGAGTCGTCTCGCGTGCCTTGGCGAGATCATTGTGATGAATCAGGTCTGCGACGTTGTCGAGCATGGTCCGGACGATGTCGCCGATGCGCAGCACTTCGCGCGCGGCATTGGCCAGCGCCAGCGACGGCGTGGAAAGCGCGGCCACGTCGAGATGCAGCGCCCGCAGTGCGCCGTCCTGCAGCGGCCGGTCCGGCAGCAGCCGGCTGCAGACGCGTGCAACCGGGTCGATCAGGGCGAGGCACGCGCAGCAACGCAGCGTGTTGTAGATCAGGTGGAACCCGACCACCGCCTCTCGCGGATTGCTGATCAGCGTGGGCAGGCCACGCGCCAATAGGGACGCGAACGGCAAAATCAGCAACGCACCGGCCACCTTGAACACCAGACTGCCAAGCGCGAGGCGCCGTGCCGCGGCGTTTTGCGCCAACGTGCCGCTCAAAGCCAGCAGGCCGCTGCCCAGATTGGCGCCGATCACGAGGCACAACGCCACTTTCAGCGAAATCACCCCGGACGATGCGAGCGTCGCCGTCAGCAGCACGGCCGCGAGACTCGAGTAGGAAATCACCGCGAAGGCGGCGCCGACCAGAGCGTCGAGCATCGTGTCGCCGGTCAACGCGCCGAACATGACGCGCACACCGGCGCCTTGCATCATCGGCTGGGCGGCTTCGACGATCAGATGCAGCGCCAGCAGGATCAACCCAAGGCCGATCGCCGTGCGGCCCGCCTGGCCGACACGCGTCTGCTTGCGCGTCAGGAACAGCGGTACGCCAACCAGCACCAGGATTGGCGACAGCCACGACAGATCGAGCGTGAGCACCCGCGCCATCAAGGCCGTGCCGACATCCGCGCCCAGCATGATGGCAAGACCACTAGTGAGCGGTAGCAACCCTTGGGCTGCGAACGACGTCACGATCACCGCCGTGGCATTGCTGCTTTGCACGAGGCTGGTCACCGCGATACCGGACCCGAACGCGCGCAGACGGCTGCCGGTACTACGCCCGAGGGCGCTGCGCAGATCCGCGCCGAGCACGCGCAGGATGCCCGTACGGACGATGTGCGATCCCCATACGAGCAGCGCCACACCGGAGAGAAGGTTCAGGAGAATCAACATAAGGCACGACGCTTCTCAATGCTCTAACGGTAACCCGACCCGCATGCGGCCGCCTGGCGACATCCGGAGAAATATGACAGTAGTGTTGCACAAATTTGGCTTATTGTAATTTTGTGTACTTAAATATACGATCTGCGAAAGTGCGAAAAAGCGTGCCGACCCGGCAGGGGGTTGGTGTCGAAAGCGTTGGATGCAAGGAACCTTGGGATGAGTCGTAACCTCGCGCTGTTCGATCTGGACCACACGCTGCTGCCGCTCGACAGCGATCAGGCGTGGGCCCACTTCATGGCGAAGCTGGGTGTGGAAGGCGCCGAGCGTCACGCGCAGGAGATCGACGCGTACTATCGCCAATACGTGGCGGGCACGCTCGACATGAGCGATTTCCTGAGCTACACGCTCGCTCCGCTGGCACGTCATTCACGCGCACAACTCGATGCGTGGCATGCGGTGTTCATGAGCGAGGTGATTGTGCCGGCGATCCGGCCGGCCGCCCGCGAACTGATCCAGCGGCATCTCGATGCCGGCGATCTTTGCTGCATCGTCACCGCGACGAATGTGTTCGTGACGGCGCCGATCGGCAAGGCACTCGGGTTCGAGTATCTGCTGGGTATCGAACTCGGTACCGAGGGTGGCGATCCGCACGGTCGCTATACCGGCAGTGCCGTCGGCGTGCCGACATTCCGTGAGGGCAAGATCGTGCGTACGGAAAGCTGGCTGGCGTCGCTTGGGTACGCACTGCAGGACTTTCCGAAAAGCTACTTCTACAGCGATTCAATCAACGACGTGCCGCTGCTCGAGCGCGTCACCGATCCGGTGGCAACCAATCCGGACGAGCGGCTGCGAGCGATTGCGCAGGAACGGAATTGGCCGATCATTGATTTGTTTGCCTGAGGGCGAGCGCTAAACCCGCCCCTTCCAGGGCACCAGCCGCCGCTCCACCGCGCGCATGCCCAGATCGAAGACCCACGCGATCAGACCGATCAGCACGATGCCCATCACCACGACGTCGGTGCGAAGAAAACTCGACGCATTCAGCACCATCTGACCTAGGCCCGCGGTCGCGGCCACCATTTCGGCGGCGACGAGCGTGGTCCAGCCAAAACCGATCGCAATCCGCAGTCCGGTCAGAATCTCCGGCAACGCTGCGGGCAGCACGACATGTCGCACAATCTGCGCGAACGACCCGCCCAATGAATAGGCCGCATGAATCTGCTCAACGGTTGCGCTGCGCGCGCCGGCTCGCGCCGCCATGGCGATCGGCGCGAAACAGGCGAGGTAAATGACGACGATCTTCGCCGTCTCGTCGATGCCGAACCAGATCACCACCAGCGGCAGATAAGCGAGCGGCGGCAGCGGACGGTAAAACTCCAGAGGCGGATCCAGCAGCCCGCGCGCCACCCGGCTCACGCCCATCAGGATGCCCACGGGAACCGCCGTCACCGTAGCCAGCGCAAAAGCACCGAACACGCGTAGCGCACTCCAGGCAAGATGTTGCGACAAGGGTAAGCCGCCCTGGATGCGTCCATGGCAAGCGTCGATGAAGGCGCTCCAGACGGCTTCCGGCGTCGGCAGGAAGAGCGGCGGCAGCCAGTGAAGATGCGTCGCGATCCACCATAATGCCGCGAGCGCACTCACCGAAGCGATGCTCAACGCGGCAGTCGGACCTTCGCCCGGCATGCGCCATGCGCGCACCGGCCTTGCCCGTTTCTCAGGGACCGGCGCAGACGACGAAGCAAGCGGTGAATCCTTCACGATAGCGCCGGACGGAGCCAACGGTACCTGGTTGAGCGCATCATGCGAGACAGTCACGACAACACCTCTTCCGGCGCACGCTGGTGGAGGTGCCGCACCAGCCGTTCACGCCATTCGATAAATTCCGGCGACGACTTCACCGCCCGCGCATCGCGCGTCTCCAGAA
>NZ_JAMFSB010000293.1 GCF_026225065.1 Paraburkholderia sp.
ACACTCTTAACCTACAAAACCCTCTTACAATCAAGCGTGGTGATTCTCGACAAGCCGGATGGCACGAGTGAGGAAATCCGCACCTGCATCACAGGCGCGAACTTCTTCGACGGCAAGTCGATCCGCACGATCGAAGGCCACGCACAACGCAACGAGCAGGGTGAGGTAGTTGCCTTGTCGCCGATCCAGCAGAAGTTTCTCGAGCACTTCAGTTTCCAGTGCGGCTACTGTACGCCGGGCTTCGTGAACGCGGCGACGGTGCTGATCGAACGTCTCAAGCGCCAGCCGGTGGCTAGCGACCAGGTTGAGCAAACCATCACCGAGGCGCTGAACGATCACATCTGCCGCTGTACCGGCTATGTGCGGTACTACGAGGCCGTGAAGGAAGTCGTGCTGACGATGCCGGGACTCGTGAAGGATGCCGCATGACGATCCTTTCCTTGACCTCGCAGAGCGCGCAGACCTCGCGGATTCGGCTGAATCTGCCGAAGCTGCGGAGTCTCGTGCTGGTGTTGAGCGTAGGGGCGCTGGCGGCGTGCGGCCAACACCACGATGACACGCCAGCCGCTCAGACGACCGCTTCGGCGACTAGCATGCCGGCGGACCTGGAAAGCGCCGCAGCGGAGCAGCTTGCGCGTGGCCGCTATCTCGTGAAGGCGGCCGATTGCGCGGCCTGTCACACGAGTGCGGACGGCGCGCCGTTTGCCGGCGGCCCGAAACTCTCCTCGCCGTTCGGCACGTTCTACGGCACGAACATCACGCCAGACAGAGACCACGGCATCGGCAACTGGAGCGCTGGCGATTTCTACAAGGCGTTGCACGACGGCATGACGCCGGATGGCCCGTTGTACCCGGCGATGCCGTACACGTCGTACCGGCAGATCTCGCACGCCGACAGCGATGCGATGTATGCGTGGCTGATGGCGCAAAAACCTGCAGCGGTACCGAACCATCAACCGGAGCTGTCGTTTCCGTTCAACATGCGTTTCGCCGTGCGCTTCTGGAACATGCTGTTCCTGAAGGATGGATTGCCGGATGCATCGAAAGGGCCGTCCCCCGAAGGGACTTCCTCCAGGGCGTTGGTGGACTGGAACCGTGGACGTTACCTGGTGAGCGCGCTCGGCCACTGCGCCGAATGCCACACGCCGCGCGGCAAGTTCGGTCAACTCGACAACGCGTTGCCGCTCGCCGGCGGGGCGCTGGGCCGCGTGGCCGCACCGGACATCACCCCGCAAGGACTCGCTGCGCGCGGCTGGACCGCAACTGATCTGCAGACCTTCTTCGCCACGGGGATCGCCCCGCAAGGCTCCGCTTTCAGCGAGATGTATCCGGTCGTGCATCTGAGCAGCCAGTATCTGAGTCACGACGATCTGCGCGCGATGTCGACCTATCTGCTCGGCGACCCGCCGCCGGCTGCGCAGCCGTTGCAGTCGCGATCATCGGCATCTGCGGACACGGCGCAACTGGCCGCTGGGCGCAATGTGTACCTCGCGGTGTGTGCCGGTTGCCATGGCCGCGATGGCGAGGGCAAACCGCACGTCGCAGTCCCGATGCACGGCAATTCGACGGTGCGGCAAAGCGATCCGCACAACCTGATCGTGGCGATGCTCGACGGCATCGATGCGCAGGACTTCCCCGGTCTTGAACGCATGCAGGAGATGCCCGGGTTCGCAGGGCAGCTAAGTGATGCGGAACTCGCACAACTGGCGAGTTATCTGCGCGCGACGTGGGGCGGTCAGCCTGGCGACGTCACCGCGGAGGCCGTGAAAGCGCTGCGGTAAGCGAAAGCGCCATCGGGCGCCCGATGATTGGAAGGCAAACGGCCAGCACCTCGAAGAGGGCTGGCCGTTTTTTCGTGCGGTCTTTTCCTGCAGCACCACTTACCCGAATTTGCTGTTCATCCAGCCACGTCGCTCTAGGCGTCTGCGCCAAAATTCAAGGTTTTCCGACGATTTGCCGTTAAAGAAAACGATATCAGGGGCCAAATCCCGCAATACGGATCGTAAGGATTTGTATCAGTCTGTGCGGACGGCCCGCTTTTTGTCCGCGGCATTTTACAATTCCGCTTGAATTTTAACCGTCTGTCTGGCCCTTTTTGCGTCAGAACGCCTCGATATCAAGGCATTTGCCGCAAGAGTGCCAGACAGAAGGGTGGGCCAGGGTGGTAGCCGCAACGAGGCGGTTTCCCGTGTCGAGCGTGCAGCGCTTCTGAAGAATGCGCGCATCGGAGTGCGACGCGGGAACACTCGGGCTCGCCTATGTACGAGGCAGGAGTCGAACTTGTTGAAAAATCGTTTCGACAAAACCATGAAGGCTGGCGTCGCCGGCGTCTGGATTGCATTGGCAATGAGTGGTTGCGTGAATGTGGCACAGCAGGGAGAGCAGGCGTCCCCGGCGGCCACTGGCGCGCCAGTGGCTTCGGCCGCTACGGCGACCTCGGCATCGGATGCCGCCGCAGCAGCATCGTTACAGGCGGCGGCAACCGCTGCGGCCAGCACGGCCAAACTGAAGGCGGCGCAGCCACTCGTCTATCGCGTCAGGCGTAGCGACACGCTGAACCAGATTGCTCAGCGCAATCACTGCAAGGTTGCTGATCTGCTGGCGTGGAATGGTCTGAAGCCGTCCACCCGACTGAAAAAGGGGCAGGTGCTGCATGTAGCGTCACCCGAGGCGGCAAAGGAAGCAAGCGACGCAGCCGCGGCAGCCACCGCGGCGCAGGCTGCAGCTGATCAGGCGGCAGCAAAGGCTGCGGTCTCGGCGAAGCTGGCGGCGGCAGCTGCCTTTACCAATCCGGCGGTGAATACGGCGGCAGCAGCTAGCGGAGCGAATGCATCGACCGCGGCATCAGCCGCTTCATCCAGCAACGCCGCCTCCATCGCCCCGAGTGGCGCTCCCGCACCGAATCCCGCGCAAGCACGCCAGGTCGACGCAGAGGTCTCGCGTCATGCCAACCACGTCACGCTCGTGTGGCCGGCACAAGGCACGATAGTCGAGGGGTTCCAGGCGGGCGCGACGCGCGGTATCGAGATTGGCGGCCAGCCTGGCGATCCGGTGCGCGCGGCCGCGGACGGCAAGGTCATGTACGCAGGGACAGGGCTCAACGAATATGGCAGCCTGATCATCATCCAGCACAACAAGGACTTTCTGACCGCGTATTCGCACAACCGTCGACTGCTCGTGAAAACCGGCGACATCGTGCGGCAAGGCCAGGAAATTGCGGAGATGGGCGACGAGAAAAACACGCGTGTCTCAGTGCTTTTCGAGGTGCGCCGCGACGGCAAGCCGGTTGATCCGATGCCGTATCTGCCGGCGAAACAAAGTTGAGTTTGCGGGCCCGGTGAGGCTGCGTAGGCGCGGCCTCACCTTATGCCGAATCAGAACGAATCGCCCGGAACCCGCACCCAGCCTTCCATCAGTACGCGCGCGCTGCGGCTCATGATCGCCTTCTTCACCACCCACTCACCGTCCACGTGACTGGCCTGCGCACCTACACGCAACGTGCCGGAAGGGTGACCGAAGCGCACCGCTTCGCGCTCGCCGCCACCCGCGGCGAGGTTCACCAGCGTGCCCGGAATCGCGGCTGCCGTGCCGATGGCCACCGCGGCGGTGCCCATCATCGCGTGATGCAGCTTGCCCATCGACATCGCGCGCACCAGCACATCGACATCGCCCGCCGCAACCTGCTTGCCGCTGGACGCCACATAGGCCGCCGGCCTCGCGACAAACGCCACCTTCGGCGTATGCTGCCGCGTTGCGATCTCATCGATGTGCTTGATCAGGCCCATGCGCACCGCGCCATGTGCGCGAATCGTCTCGAACTTTGCCAGCGCCTTGTCGTCGCTATTGATCGCGTCTTGCAGTTCGGTGCCCTTGTAACCGATCGCCTCGGCGTCGACGAAAATCGTCGGAATGCCCGCGTTGATCATGGTGGCCTTCAACGTGCCCACGCCCGGCACCTCGAGGTCGTCCACCAGATTGCCGGTAGGGAACATCGCGCCGCCTGCGCCTTCCTCTTCGGCGGCCGGGTCCATGAACTCGAGTCGCACCTCGGCCGCAGGGAAGGTCACGCCGTCCAGTTCGAAGTCGCCGGTTTCCTGCACGGCGCCGTCGGTAATGGGCACGTGTCCGATGATGGTCTTGCCGATATTGGTCTGCCAGATCCGCACCGTGGCCACGCCGTCGCGCGGAACGCGGCTCGGGTCGACCAGCCCGGCGCTGATCGAGAATGGTCCCACTGCGGCGGAGAGATTACCGCAGTTGCCGCTCCAGTCCACGAACGCCTTGTCGATGGACACCTGGCCGAACAGATAGTCGACGTCGTGATCGGGCCTGCTGCTCTTGGCGATGATCACGGTCTTGCTGGTGCTCGACGTCGCGCCGCCCATGCCGTCGGTTTGTTTACCGTAAGGGTCCGGGCTGCCGATCACGCGCAGTAGCAGCGCGTCGCGCGCCGCGCCTGGCGTCCGCGCGGCTTCGGGCAAGTCCTGCAAGCGGAAGAACACACCTTTACTCGTGCCACCACGCATGTAGGTGGCAGGAATCTTGATCTGGGGTACGTGGGCCATGTTTTTGTCTCCTCCTTCAAGCCGCTGCTTGCGACGATTCCAGGAAGTCCTGGGCAAAGCGCTGCAGGACGCCACCGGCTTCGTAGATCGACACCTCTTCCGCGGTGTCCAGACGGCAGGTCACCGGCACTTCTACACGCTCGCCGCTCTTGCGATTGATCACGAGCATGAGATCGGCGCGCGGTTTGCGCTCGCCGGTTACGTCGAAGGTTTCGGTGCCGTCGATACCGAGCGTCAGGCGGTTCACGCCCGGCTTGAACTCGAGCGGCAGGATGCCCATGCCCACCAGATTGGTGCGGTGGATGCGCT
>NZ_JAMFSB010000294.1 GCF_026225065.1 Paraburkholderia sp.
GCTCCGCTGGCCGCCCCCGGCGAGTGAGGTAGGAGGGTGCTGCGACGGTGACAACTGCGGTGTCCAGAAGCTTTCGCGCAATCAGACTGGATGAGCGCGGTTCGCCAAATCGCAAGGCCAGATCGAAGCCGTCCATGATGAGGTCGCCGAGCTGATCTCTCGCAATGAACTCGAGTTCAAGTTCAGGATGCGCATCCATGAATTCGTCGAGCTTCGGGCTCAGAGCGATTCGCAAAAAGGCCGGATCAAGGTTGATTCGCAGCTTTCCGCGTACTGTCGCGACGCCTCCTGCCGCGGCTGTGGCCGCTTCTTCCATTCCTTTTAGGTGCGGCATGACCTGCTCATAGAACCGTCGGCCCTCTTCGGTGAGGGAAACGGCGCGGGTCGTCCGATTGAAGAGCCGTATTTTCAACCGCTTTTCGAGCCGGGCGATTGCCCGGCTAACCCCGGGCGGTGACATGCCCATCAATTCGGACGCAGCTGCGAACGTCTTCGCGTCGACGACGGCAGCAAATACGCTGATACCGCTGGAGAGATTTTCGCTGGGCGATGTCATTGGGCTGACCCTGCACAGTGCGTCAAAAACTGCACTATGACTCATTAGTGACTATCCGTCATTTCACAAGTGCCATTCATGTCATTCAGTTTCTTATCGAATTTGCCCACAATGCACCCCAACAGTACGTTTCAACCTCACTTCATTCCAATTTCCAGGGAGCACGAGATGACCGTTCAACTTCCCTGCCGCGACTATCTATGCAAGGAGAAACTGCAATGTATGCAATCACAGGGATAACAGGAAAGGTCGGCGGTGCGGTGGCGCGCACGTTACTCGCAGCGGGCCAACCGGTACGCGCGGTTGTACGCGATGCCGCCCGGGCACGGTCGTGGGCTGAGCAAGGGTGTGAAGTGGTGACAGCCAGCATGGACGACGAGGCTTCCCTTACCGCCGCGTTCGAGGGCGCGCAAGGGGTCTTCATTCTGCCGCCGTCCGAGTTCGATCCGTTGCCGGGCTTTCCTGAGGCACGTGCTGTCATTGACGCCGTGCGCGGTGCGCTTGAGTCCGCGGCACCCGGCAAGGTGGTCTGCCTGTCGACGATCGGCGCGCAGGCCACAGAGACCAATCTGCTCACGCAACGTACGCTGATGGAGCAGGCGCTTCGCGACTTACCGATGCCCGTGACATTCCTGCGCCCAGGCTGGTTCATGGAAAACGCCGCATGGGACGTTGCGCCGGCCCGTGACGAAGGGATGATCGCCAGCTTTCTGCAACCGCTCGACAAGGCTGTGCCGATGGTCGCAACCGCAGACGTCGGTCGCGTTGCCGCACAACTGCTTCAACAAACCTGGCACGGCGTGCGTGTCGTTGAACTGGAGGGGCCGCAACGTGCGAGTCCGAACGATCTGGCCGAGGCATTTGCGAAGGTGCTTGGTCGTCCGGTTCGTGCGGAAGTGGTGCTGCGCGAAACATGGGACGCACTGTTCCGGTCCCAAGGCATGAAGGAACCGTTGCCGCGTATACGCATGCTCGACGGATTCAATGAAGGCTGGATCGCCTTCGAAGGCGAGGAAGTCGACATCGTCAAGGGCGAAGTGGAACTGGAAACCGTCGTGCGAAGCCTCGTCTCGCAGGCGGGTTAAAGCGGGTGCGCCCGGCGACGCGAACAGGATGCCGTGTCACCGGGTGCTTTCCGCTCGAAGAAACGCTGCGAGCGCTGGACGATCTTGTCACGAAGGGAAAGGTGAGACACATCGGTGTGTGTAACTTGAGCGCTGGCGATTTGAAACGTGGACAGGGAATAACCGCCCGTACGCACCGGACCCGCGTCGTCAGCAATCAGGTGGATCGAGTAGTGGGCTGATTCAGTTCGTTCTGCTCTCGATCAGTTTTCGCGATTCAGAACGTTCAGGGCAGCGGCTCGATTAGTAGGCCCACCAGCCCGGACCCCACCTGCTCCAGTTCCACGCCGCATTTTCATTCATCTCGGCGCTCATGCGTTCCTGGTCGAGGAAATGTTGCTGTAGCTGTTCCCGCTTGTAGTTATCCCAGGCGTTTTCATCGCCGATATACAGGCAGCCACATGCATAAGGGTCTGCGTAGAGAAAGACGGCTTTTCCGTCCTTTACCTTCTGCACCACGCGATTCGGTGGCAGCGTATTCAGCTGCAAACGCTGCTGGTCGGTTGTCACTGGAACGATATGAAAGCCCGCTGCTGCAAGCAGGTCGTCTTTCTCGTTGGCTCGTTCGACCGGCGTGGCGCATCCGGAAATCAGTGCGCTCGCGATTAGCGCGAGAAAAATGGCTGTCCATCTAAGCTTCATGATCGTCCCGTGCGTTAGGCTTGAAATGTTGCGATATCTAGTACCGTGCACAGATTGATCGTCGAAACTTAGCTGGAAATTACGGCAGTGTCTCGCGCCTCGACTCGTGGCGGCAGTGACCCACCGCGTACCGCTACGCAGAAGCAGACAACGCCTGCGCGACACGCTCACGCAGTGTCGGCAACACGTCGGCTTCGAACCACGGATTGCGCTTGAACCACGCAATGTTGCGCGGTGACGGATGAGGCAACGGAATGATTTTTGGGCTGAAGTCTCTCCATCGCAGGAGCGTATCGGTCAATGTTGCTCCGCATGCTTCGCCGAGTCCAAAGCGCTGTGCATATTGGCCGATCAGCAAGGTGAGTTGGACCGAGCGCATCTGTGCCAACAGATCCTGGTGCCAGTGTGCGGCGCACTCGGGCCGTGGTGGCAAGTCGCCACTTGCGCCGCGCCCTGGGAAGCAGAAGCCCATCGGCACAAGCGCAACTTTCGTGTCGTCGTAAAAGGTCGCATCGTCGAGGTCGAGCCACGTGCGCAGGCGGGCACCGCTTGCATCGCTCCACGGAACGCCTGACGCATGCACTCGCGCGCCCGGCGCCTGGCCGATGATCAGAACCCGCGCGCTTTCGGATGCCGCGACTATCGGGCGGGGGGCGTGCGGCAGCACGGGCGCGCAGATCGTGCAGGCGCGGATTTCGTGCAACAGCACATTCAGAGGGATTCGCTTCATAGGAACCGTTCGCAGTGTTTGCAGCAGTAGCGATGGAGAACAACCGGCCGCTGACCGAAAGGGCGAGGAATCGAAGAATTGCGACGAGTTGGCAACCCATCATAGGCCGCTCGCTGTCGATGCGTGTAGCAGTTATCGTAGGCGCAACTGCGAGGGCTTGCGTCATGGCAGATCATAATGTGAGGCCATAGATCGTCAATCCTCGCGCGGATGGCAGCGTGCTCCTCATCGAAAGAGTTTTTCTAACTCGGACCGGCATTTAATCTGCTTTGCCTTCGCATCGCACGTTGGCTATTCTGGTGCCTGTCTGCGTTGAGGTAGATCGGCCAAGTCAGCCAATGAGCAGCCAGCATTCAGTCGGTCCCAGCCCTGACTTGTTACCCCACCACCACATGAAGGTTCGCTAAATGGATACCGTCCCGCAGGCGCCGCTAATTCTGATAACGGGTGGAGGTCGTGGGGTCGGCGCGGCGACTGCGCGTCTTGCTGCCGCACAGGGCTACGATGTGGCGATCAGCTTTGTCTCCGACGAATCAGCCGCCCTTGCGGTGGCGGGCGACGTAGAAGCGATGGGGCGCCGGGCCTTACCTGTGCGCGCGGATAGTGCGGATCCAGAACAGGTCGCTCAGCTATTCGCGGCTATCGACCGGGAGTTCGGCCGGATCGATGTGCTGGTGAATAACGCCGCGATAATTGCTCGGCAGTCGCGGCTAGAGGACCTTGAATTCGAGCGGATGCAACGTATCTTTGCGGTCAACGCGATCGGCCCTATCCTCTGTGCACAGCAAGCGGTGAAGCGGATGTCCTGGCGTCACAACGGGCGAGGCGGCGCTGTGATCAACATCTCATCGGCATCGGCCCGGCTTGGCAGTCCCAACGAATATGTCGACTACGCTGCATCGAAGGGCGCCGTTGAGACATTCACTACCGGTTTCGCAAAAGAAGTCGCGCGGGATGGGATACGCGTCAACTGCATTCGCCCTGGGCACATCTACACTGGCATGCATGCTAGCGGTGGAGAGCCGGGACGGGTAGATCGCGTCAAAGACTCGATCCCCATGGGAAGAGGCGGTCAGCCTGAAGAGGTTGCGCGGGCGATCCTATGGCTAGCAAGCGCCGAGGCTTCCTTCATCACCGGCACGTTCCTCGATGTCACTGGCGGCAAGTGAGCAACTGCTGGTGCCGGCGTCCACCATAACCATGTCGTACCATTCGCGCGCGGCCGGCACGTATGCCGAGCTTTTCGTCCGGGACTGTATACGTCCTTTACCAAGGCACTCACACTCTTTACAAGGGATTTAGGTAGAGACCGATATCATCGCTCCGCTTGACGCTACTGGACCTCAGTCAGGCGTTATTGTCAGGAGTGAGAGCATGTTTGAAATCGGAAAAGAATATTCCCGGGAAGACATTCACAGGGTGACGGGTGGGTGCAAGCAGGCTTTTTTGCCTGTCAAGGGCGGCAAGGTAGTCGCCGCACGATTGCGCCAGGATCTGAATCCCTACGCCCCGGACGTCATTGTTTGCGACAGCAGTGCGGCCTCACGCGCGGCCGGTCGAACGCTTGCGCGACAGACCGACCCCGTACCTGTCTTTGTGCGAACCGCGTCCGACCGCTTTCGTTATATGGGCGACTACGTCACTGAGGAATCGCTTACCGCGCCGCTTGACTACGAAAAGTACGTCAAGAACAGTGGCTTTACGCTGGGTCAGATTTCTCGCGTGCTCAAGATGAAGCGCCGTTGACACAGCGCGGCTTTCGCCCGGAAGAGTCGAAATTTTATTCGGCTCCTGTATTCAGGCACCGGAGACGCGATTTTCAACGCTCCAAACCGAGTAGACGGTCTGCAAGTCACCGATCACAGTGACCTGCAATGGATCGAACCGCTTGACGGCTTAGACGAGCGTCAGTGTCAGGTCGATGTTGTTGCGAGTTGCATTCGAGTAGGGGCACCCAATATGGGCCCAGTTGATAAGATCCTGAGCCGCTTCGCGCGACATGCCCGGCAACGAGATCTTCAACTCGAATACTCCGATGATAGTTCAGTGCCCAGTATTCTGACCGCCATCGACGTGCAGAATTCCGCGCGTTACAAGGCGCTGTGTCCAGATACAAGATCGATTCGGGCTGATCGCCGGCGGCCGCGCCGTGCTTGACGAGCGGTTGCGCGGATACCAGGTGATGGCATTCGTCCGGATGATTATTTAGATTGTTGATGGCGTTTTTTTGACCGCGTACGCTACCTTCAGACCGTGCGAATGCGGAACTCGCAGGATGCGGCAATCAGGAAAGCTCGGGGCGGGGAAGTATAGCGATGAAAATGTCTCACAGATTAGATAGCTCTGATACGGCGGGACCGGTGTGGGGGCTTATCTTTGGCCTGCTCATGACGGCGATCGGAATGGGCCTCTGGTTTTATGCGACGCGGTCGATCGACAGCGGACGGCAAGATGAATCCTTGGCCGTAGCGGCCACGCTCGTTGGCCTTTTTTTTGCCGTATACGCGGGGCGCGAACTTCGCCGCAAACGTCGGTAGGTTGGGTCCCTGTGAAGAAGGAGAGGTCAGGGTCGACAGCAGCGCGGCTGAAATCGTTGGTCAGCCGCTGACGACGCCAGAACAGTTCATCCAACAGCATCACCATCTCCTGGCGTAAGGGGCTGTACGCGGACGGTCTCGGGTGACTGCCATGTCGCAAAGAGTTGGACGAGCGCGACCTCGAACGCCATCTGCATTCAATCACTTCCCAGCGCAGCCTCAAAGCACGCCGCAACAGCACATACCCGTTCGTCGGCACCCTTGCGCCCGATGATCTGCAAGCCTGCTTTCAGCGATGAGCCGGCAACAGATATCGGCATGCTAAGCGCCGGATGACCACTCAGATTGAATGGGCGAATCAGCGACGACATGGCGATAACCGACGTACCGTTGCGTGCAGCGTCAACTGTAATGGGCAGAGTGGGCAAGGTGGGCATAACAAGCACGTCCACGTCGGCGAGAGCGTGGTCGACTGCCGCCGTGAACCGGCGCCGCACCTGCTCCGCTGCCTCCAACTGCGCGGCCGTCGTCGTGGCTGCGAGGCGCAAACGCGCTTCGAGATCAGCGCCGAGTCGACCGGCTCCCGCCAGATGCCCGAAAGCGCGCGAGGTTTCCGCATTGATCACCGCGAGTCCTGCGTCGAACGCTTCTTGAAGAAGGTGAAGCTCGATAGACCGCGTATTGCCCCCCACCCGATCGACCGCGTTCTGCACCGCCTCGAGTATGTCGGCCTCGGCCTCGACTGACACGCATGCGATGTTGATTCCTTTACACCGATCGCTCGCGGCGCCGATATCGAATGCTGGGCCGATCCCCGCCATCGCAGCGATGAGCGTTCGCATGTCGCGGGCGAAGGGGCCAACGCAGTCGAGCGATGATTCGGCAGGTGCGACGCCGACACGCGACACGCGCCCGAACGTCGGCTTGAAGCCAATCACCCCACAACACGCCGCGGGTCCGCGGATAGAGCCGCCGGTGTCGGTGCCGAGTGCCGCGTCTACGAGTTTGAGGCCAACCGCCGACGCCGAGCCACTCGACGAGCCACCTGGAATACGCGCTGGGTCTTGCGGATTGCGCGGTGTGCCAGTGAAATCGTTGATACCTGTCATGCCGAACGCCAGTTCATGCATGTTCGCCTTGCCGACAATATGCCAACCCGCATCGAGCACGTTTTGCACCACATCGGCGTGGCGTGCCGCAGGTGGGGAGTCGGCGAGCGCCCGGCTTCCCGCGGTGGTCGGGTGGCCAGCAATGTCGATTGTGTCCTTGATCGCTATCGTCGGCGCGCTCGCGGATTCGTTGGAACGTAAGGAAAACTGGCTGATAAAGGTGGTCATGATGTCATGTCGTTTCGAGGGTTGACGTGCCAGGGCGCGTCGAACAGACGCTCGGTGCGAAAATGCTGGATGAGCCACTGGTTGCCGTCAGGTGCGGGCGAGAAGTCGACTTCGAGGCGCGCCGAGATCAATTGCGCTTGAGCATCGACGTAGCCGGACGCCTGAAGCATCACCCAGCGCCCCTTGGCCGACGAGCCCGCGACCTCGATTGTTTCCGCCGTCAGGAAGTGCACATTGGTAGTGAAGTGCGGCGTCGGCGGAAGATAGCGCTGCAGCATTGCGACGATTTCTGCGCGTCCTTCCAGGCGGCCGAATTTCCGCGCGTATTGCGAACCGATGCCTTCCCAGATTGCGTCATCGGCGAATAGCGCCGCCAGAGACTCACCGTTGCAGGCGGCTGAAGGTACATCGCACAGCGCCATATACCGCGAGATTGTCTTGCGCACCGCGCGTTCGGCTTCGAGTGCCTCGATGCGCGCCTGGAGTCCCTCGAGCGTGCTCTGCTTTTGAGGGTTTTCAGTTTGTGTCATGTCGCTTCACTCCTGCGCATTCATTGCAGACGGTATGACTAACGCCTGACCAACACATGCTTTTATCCTGGCGTAGCGCCACAGGTTGGCAGGTGTACACCCCGTCGGCTTTCAGCGCCCCAGCGCCCGTGCCGTCTGACCACCAATGCCGAAGTCAGTGTTGGGGATGTCCTTGATGATGACGCGCGTCGCTTCGATGGGGACATCCAGTACCGTAGCGCCGGTCGCCGAGAGCGCAGAGATCAGCGCCTGCTTTTGCGCATCGGTGCGACCGGCAATCAGGATCGCGACGATGACCGGTAGCGACGGCGCCGCGCCATTGGCTGCACTCTTGCCGGCAATACCAAAGTGCGTCGCAGGCAACTCGCTGAGCAGCACACGCACCGAATCGGCGGGCGCACCGATCGCGCGGACAGTCGCTTGCGTCATCCCATGAATCAATGTCGCTTTGCTGGCTTCGCTGTGACCCGCGGCCAAATAGACTTCGAGTGTAGGCATGAGAGAGAAATACCGGTTATGTGCATCGTCCGTTCGCTTACGGCCGATGCATTTTCATCGAGCAATCAAAGCAGGAAGCCGATCGCACTGAGCGCTTCGGTCGAATCGATCAGGCGAATGACTTTTTCAACAAGGCGTGGCTCGCCACTCGCAAAACTGACCGTGTGCGAGAGGTCAGCTGCAAAGATCGTCGTGACGCCACGTTTGTAGGCAATGATCACCTGCGCTGATTTCACTTCGACCACTTCCGAGGCAGCGCTTTCAAGCGTGAAGCGAGACACGGTGCGCACGGTTCGTGCGGCATCGGAGGCCGACGCGGAATAGCCCGACGTCATCCGTTGCACGCGTTTTTCGCGCATGTCCTGATCGTCATAGGCGTAGTTCAACGAGGCCGCGTAGTCGGTCGCGCTGGGATCGATCGGCACTACATAGAAACCTGAGGTATCCCATAGATCGAGCCACGCGCGATAGTCGCGGCGGTCGAGCATCTCAGCTTCGCGCCAGATGAACTCAACTGCCCGCGCGAAGGTTTGCTGCGAGAAAAGGGTGTTGCGCTCATCCATCATGCCTGCTCCATCATTGCACGCCACTGCCTGTACGCTTCGCGCATGCCCGTCTCGTCGGTGGCATGTGCGGTCTTTTCGCCGTTTGCCGCGGTGGTCTCGCGGTTGAGCCCGCGGTTCACCAGGATCGGCACATCGGGCCCGGCGTGCGAGCCGCGCTGCACGCGCTCCCACGCTTCCGCATCGTCGGGGCTGCCGAACCCGAAGGGACCCTGAAAGTGTTCGTGAATGCGCAGGCGCACGCGGTTCGCTTCATCGGGTCCGCCGTCCATCGCGAGCGCGACGTGGCGGATTTCCGTTTCCTCGGCAGACAGCGGCCGCAGTACGCGGAAGAATGCCATCGATAACGCCAGATTCGGAAACAGATTCAGATTGAAGCCGACCCCCATCAGCGAGCGCACGATGCGCCGGACTTCATCGGGCGAGTGACGCTCGGCCAGCTTCGTGACGAGGTCGTTGAAACGCTCGGGCAGCGGCGCACCGTCGTCGTGGTCGAGATCGACCAGCTCCGGTACGAGCACCGCAAGGCTATGGCCATTGCCGAGCGAGCGGCAGAAGGCGTCGTCGCTTGTCATGAAACTGGTGATCACGGCGGCTGTTTCATCGTCGATCGATTTCATCCACGACTTGTGGACGACCGGGAAGTGATAGAGGTCAGTGGTGTTTTCCAGCTGGATTTTCCAGTTGCCCTTGAACCTGAACTTATGCTCACCGTTCGCCTTGATCGGATAGCCGGCGCCCTGCTTCATGAACAGATCGATCCACGGCTTGGCGCCGCCGAGAAAGTCTTCCAGCGGCTCGATCTCCTCGTTGAAGCTCGCGAAGATCAGTCCTTGATAGATCCCCACACGCAGCGATTTCAGCGGCAGGTCGTTTTTCTCGCAGACACCTTCGTAGCCGTCGCCATAGGGCAGAGCGCGCAACGTACCGTCGAGCGCATACGACCAGCTGTGATAGGGGCACGTAAAGCCTTTTGCGTTGCCCTTGTGTTCCTCGCAGACGGTGGCGCCACGATGGCGGCAGCGGTTTTGCAAAACGTTCACCGCACCGCTCTTGTCGCGTACCACGATGACGGGTTGACGCCCAATCGTCGTGGTGCGGAAATCTCCGGAATTCGGCAGCTCGCTTTCGTGCGCGACCCAGATCCACGTCTTGTAGAAAATGCGCTCGAGTTCCGCTTCGAAGAGCGCTGGATCGTAGTACAGGGACGGTGCAATGCGGTCGGGCAGTGCGCGACGATGCAGGGCGTCGGTGTTGATGGTTTGATAGAGAGTGTCGCTCATCGGTGTCTCTGGGTTGTCACGGTAGAGTTTCTTTGAAGTTGTATCGAGGCCAGGGCACGCGCAATGCGCTTTGCGCTAGCGTTTTCACTAGTTTCGGCGTGTAGCCAATATCGGTCAAATCGATCTAAAATGAGTTGCCGAATAAGTGACGCAAATAATAGGTAGCCCCATGACTTCGCTTGACCATATCGATCTCAACCTCCTGCGGGTTTTTCAAGCCATCGTGGAAGAGCGCAGTCTGACCAAGGCGGGGGAACGCCTTGCGCTTTCGCAGCCCGCTGTGAGCTATGCGCTTGGCCGCCTGCGTACACTATTCGACGATCAACTTTTTATTCGCACCCGCTCGGGCATGCAGCCCACGCCTATCGCACTGGAACTCGCGACGATCGTGGGCCGTGCGCTTGACACCGTGCGCGAGGCGCTGCGCTACGCCGAGTCATTCGATCCGGCGGTGAGCACGCGCACGTTTCGGCTATCGCTATCCGATGCGGGCGAAATGGCCTATCTGCCCGTGATCTGCAAGGCATTGCACGAACAGGCACCGCGTACCCGGCTCATTGTGCAACCGATGCCCGTGGAGGAAATGGAAGATGCGCTGCGTTCCAGCAAGCTGGACTTTGCCATCGGCAATCTTCCCGAACTGATGGCGCGCACGCGCCACCAGTTGCTGTTTGAAGAGGAATACGTATGTATGACGCGGCGCCGCCGCGGCTTGCCTACGGGCAAGAAGCTTGACCTCGAGAATTTTCTTGGCGCATCGCACATCCAGGTGCGCTCTCTCGAGCATAGTCACCACGCTTTGGACGACGCGCTGCGGGCGCAGGGCGTCGGTCGGAATATCGCGCTTGAATTGCCGCACTTCGTCGCGTTGCCGAACATCCTGATGGTGACGGATCTTTACGCGACGCTGCCAAAGCGTCTCGCGCAAATCCTGAACAAGGCTAAGGCATTTCAGATCTACGATTTACCGGTCCGCTTGCCGGCGGCCTCGGTGACGATGCATTGGCACGAGCACTTTCACGACGAGGACGGCATTGTGTGGATGAGAAACCTGCTGGTCGAGTCGGTACGGAAATTCGACCAGTTGTAAAGGAACGAGGCCGTGCACTACGTTGAGGCGCGCGTCTCGTGCGTGAAGCGCAGCGTGACGACGGTCACGAGCCCGAGCAGCATGAGAAAGAGCGAAACGGGCCAGTACGCGTGGTAGTGCGAAAGTAGCGCAACGGCAATCAGCGGAGACATGCCGCCCGCAAAAATTGATGCCACTTCGTGCCCAAGTGCAACGCCGGAATAACGCACCTCGGTGCTGAACAGCTCGCCAACGAGCGCAGGCAGGGTGCCGATCATCGCGCCGTGGCAGACCGCCGTGCCGAGCACGAGTGCCAGGTAGATCAGGGGCGTGGAACGAGTGTTCAGCAGCCAGAAAAACGGAAATGCCATCACCATGAGCGATACGGCGCCGATCAGGTAGACGGGCTTGCGTCCCAGCTTGTCCGAGAGCTTGCCCCATAGCAGCATGGCGCCCATTTCGACGACCATGGCCAGCATGACGGCCGTGAGCATGGTCGAACTGGCGATGCCGGCGAACTTGCCGTAGACCAGTGAGAACGCGAGGAAAATATACGCGCCGCCGTTTTCCGCTACGCGCAGACCCATCGCTATCAGGATTTCCTTAGGATGCCGTTTGATTGCTTCCAGCACCGGCATATGCGATGTCCTGCCGGCATGCTCGGCGTTTTCGAACTCGCGGCTTTCCGGCAGGTTGTAGCGGATATAGACGCCGAGCGCAAAGATCAGGACACTCGCGAGGAACGGCAAGCGCCAACCCCAGGCGAGGAACTGTGCGTGGGGTAGCGCCTGCGCCGCGAGAAAGGCGCCGGAAGACAGAACGAAACCGCCGCCCACGCCCAGTTGACTCCACGCAGCGTAGTAGCCGCGCTTTTCCGGCGGTGCATTTTCGCTGATCATCAGCACGCCGCCGCCCCATTCGCCACCGGATGCCACGCCTTGCAGCAGGCGCAGTGCAACGAGCGCGGCGGGCGACCACAGTCCAGCCTGGGCATAGGTCGGCAATAGCCCGATCCCGAAGGTCGCGACACCCATGATCAGCAAGGTCCACACGAGCGACGCCTTGCGACCGTGGCGGTCGCCGATGTGGCCGAACACGATGCCGCCGAGCGGTCTTGCGACGAAGCCGATGGCGAATGCGGCGAATGCGCCTAGCGTGCCGATTAGCGGGTCGGCATTGGCGGGAAAGAACAGTTGCCCGAAGACGAGCGCCGCAGCGGTTCCGTAGACGAAGAAGTCGTACCACTCCATCGCATTGCCCGCGACAGAGGCGACGACGATCCGCCTAAGGGTCGTGCTATTGGACGCCGCAGTTGCGATTGAGGGGGTGGATGGTTGCACGGATGCCATGTTAGCTCGGGAGGAAAGAGTCGGGCGTCGCGACCTCATCGAGAGGGCTTCGCATGGCAAACAGTTTCGACGCGCCATTTCGGTGCGTCAAATTCGCCGAAAATGGAGTTGGGTATCAGTGCAGCAAATGAGCAGTGCGGCAAGTGTGTTCTGGAAGCGGGTTCTAAAAGCCGGCCTGATGAAACATTCCGTAGATCGCTTCGCGCAGCCACGCGATGCCCGGGTCGGCCGAGAACTGCGCATGCGAGTGCACCTGAATCTCGATGGGCGGAAGCGCGAACGGCAAGGGCAGAATCCGGAACGCCCCGTTCTGGTTGAAGCGCAGGGCGATGCTGCGTGGGAAAATCACCGCAAGATCGGTGTGCCTGACGATTTCAGGCGCCACGACGAAATGCGGCAAGCGCAACACGACATCGCGCTTGAGATTCAATTCCTCCAGCCATTGCTCGACCATTCTGTGACCGGTCGCGTTAGTGCTGGCATACACGTAACGCAGACCGGCGAGGTCTTCTTTGGTGGGTGCCGGCGTTTGCAAAGGATGGCCGGCTCGCACGACGCAAACGTGCTCGTCGACGAATAGCGTCTTGCTGACGCAGCCGGGATCGAGTCCCGGCACATAACCCAGCGCAAGATCGACCTTGCCGCTACGCATGGCAGCGGTCACCGATTCGACCGGGAAATTGGTGACTTCGATCCGGATGCCGCGCGCCGTGCCTTCTAGCATGGCGAGGATCGGCGGCAGAAAATAGAACTCCGACATATCGGACATCGATACGCGAAAAACCCGCTCGGCCGTCGCCGGGTCGAATTTCGTGAGCTGCTGCACCGCGACGTTGATGATCCCGAATGCCTGGGCGAGTGGCGGATACAGGTGGGCGGCCGCGTCCGTGGGGGCCATGCCGGTAGGCGTACGGACGAACAACGGATCGTCGAACAGCGTGCGGAGCCTGCGCAGCGCATGGCTGACGGCCGGTTGCGTCAGGCCCAGGCGGTCTCCCGCAGCAGTCAGGCTGCGCAGATCCCAGATGGCCATGAACACGCGCAGCAGATTCAGATCGGTATCGCCCGGGTTTGATTTGGTCATGACCTTCGATAGCTTGGCTCCTCGCGCAGATTACCGTAAATGCTACGCATCGGGTAATGCGGGGTGCTCCCGCTATACGGCGGAAAGCGATCGAAGTCGAGCTTCATGCGGGCGCGGACCGGAGAGGCCAAGGCGGCCGACAGGGCGAGTGGATCGTCGAATACCACCTTGTTGCGCTGCATTGCCGTGGCGCGCGGCAAGGCGAGCCCGCTGCGGTAGTCGACCCGCGTGTAGATCTCCAGTTCGCGGATGCCCGGAAGCTCGGCCATGAGCGGCGGATGGTGAATGAGGTAGTGCGTGAGCCAGGCGTTGAAATCGACAGCTTCGCCTTCGTAGCTGACGAGATACGTGCATCGTTCAGCGGGTTGTTGCGGTACACCTGCACCCGCAGGTGTGGCAAAGGTCCGCACAGCCATGACCTGCTGCGCGAACAGGCTCTGATGTGAGGACGCACCCGAAATGTCGAGGGCAGCCTGTATACGGCCGTCGCGTTCAAGCGCCATCTCCAGCGCGCCAAGGTCGTCGAAATACCACTGCAGGACGGAGTGCGGGTGCTTCTCAGGCGCGCTCAACAGAGGATCGCCTCGTGCGGGTTCCACCGGACGATGGATCACGAGACGCCTCAGGCCATCCATCGCATGGGTGGCGGCATGCAGGGACGCAGCGTCGATTGTGGGCGCCACATCAGGCATGTCGCCGACCGTGCCGATCAGAAAGAGGCAGACGTCCATGCTTACCTCGCCGTGGCGGCGCTGCCCGAAGGCGTCGCCACGCCGGGCCGCTCAAGCCGGTGGAACTGCCGTCCGAAATAGATCAGGCCGTCGCCGTCCTCTCGCATCGAAATGTGATCGATGCGTACGAACAGGACCGAGTGCGAGCCTACCGCCTTGCTGTCGACAATCCGCCCTTCGAGCCTCGCGATGGCGTCCGACAGCACCGGCACGGCAGAGGAGCCAGCGGTCCACCCGCAATGTTCGAAGCGTTCGTCCATCGAGCAGCCTGTCAGGCCGGCAAACGTGCGTGCAAGCTCCTGGCATTCCGCGGCCAGCACATTGATGCAGACAATGCGGTTTTGCCGCAGCAGGTCGTGCACGTAGCTGGTCTGGTTGATGCACACCAGCATGGTGGGCGGTGCATCCGTCACCGAGCAGACCGCGCTGGCAGTGATGCCGCAGCGTCCATGCGGGCCGTCCGTCGTGATGATGTTGACCGCTGCCGGCAGATACGCCATTGCGTCACGGAACTGGCGCCGGGTGTCGTCGCTCGTCATGGTGTTGTCCTCGGTCATAAGGGGCTCCGCATCACGGATAGGGCGTGACGGGCGGAATGCCGACGAACAGCGCACCCGATGCATCGTAGGTGCCCTCGCCAAGAAACGCGTGCTGTGTCACTACGATTGAATCGCGCACCAGCCGCTGCAGGCGGTTCTCGCGGTAGATCGCTGCAATGCCGGCCATCTGATACGCCTGCATCACGACCTCTGCGCCAACCTGCGCCGCGTGCGTTGCGCTGAGCCGCAAGAGGTTTGCCTGAGCCGGCGTCACGGGATCGCCCGCCAGAATCGTGTGCCACGCGGCTTCCGCGGATTCGAAGAAGAAAGCCCGCGCGCTGCGCCAGTTGGCCTCCGCCTTCGCGAGACCCGAGCGGTAATAGGCCCGGTCCGCCAGCCGCGGTGCGCCGGTGGTGGTCTGCGTGACGCCGGACATTTGCGCAAGCAGATCAAGCGCGGCGCGCGCCAGCCCGATGTTGACCGCAGCGTGCACCTGGGCCTGATACGCGATAGCGGGGTATCGATAGAGCGGCTCGTCGATGAGGGCCGCGCCGCCGCGCACGAAGGTCCATTGGGCGTCGACGAACTTGTTCTGCAAGCGCAGATCGTGGCTGCCGGTGCCCTGCATGCCGACCACGTTCCAGTTTTCGACGATCTCGACCTCGCTCGCCGGGAAAACGGCTGTGAATGGTTTCCCGGCGCCCGCTTCGCCCGTGTTGGCCGGGACGCCGCCGATGCCCACCCCGATCCAGTCCGCGCCCTTGCAACCGCTGGCGAAACGCCACTGCCCGCTGACCAGGTAGCCGTGCGGAGCCTGTGCGGCTTTCTGAAGTGGATAGAGGCCACCGGCAAACACCTGATCTGGCCCACTCGCATAGATGTGCGCCTGAGTCTCGAGCGGCAGCGCCGCGAGATAGGTGTTCGCCGAGCCGAATGCCGCCACCCATGCAGTCGATCCATCGGCAATGGCAATGCGTTCGAGCGTTTCCAGAAAACGCGGCGGCGGCAGTGCGTCGCCGCCGAAGCGGCGCGGCGTGCTGGCGCGGAAAATACCCGCGCGTTTCATCTTCGCGACCATGTCACGCGGGATGTGGGACAACTGATCGAATTCGTCCCGGCGGCGTTCGATTTCCTCGATCAGGATATCCAGGCTGATCGGGCCTGGGTACTCCGGATAGTCAGTGGCTGGACTGCCGGGCTGGGCGTTGTAGACATAAGTCGATGCGCCTGAGCTTTGGAGGGTTTGCATGCTCGATACCTTGAATGTATTGACGAAACGAATTGCGTTGCGGGCTACTGCCGTTGCGGTGTCATTGGGCGTCCTGTCTGGCCTGCAGCCGTAGCGCCTTGGGGAAAGTCTCGGGCGCGAGACAGGTGGCCAGCACGGTAATCAGCCCAAGCACGCCGAGATAGAGGGCGACGGGCGTCGCACTGTGGTAATGCGCGAGCAGGGCCGTGGCAACCATCGGCGAGAGGCCGGCGCCCAGCACCGATGAAATCTCACGTCCAATGCCGAGTCCCGAGAAGCGCAGATGGACCGGCAACAATTCGCTGATGAAGGCGGGTTGAGCGCCTTCGAGTATGCCGAGCGTAATGCTGTTGGCGAGAATGAGGGCGGCCATGACCTTGACGAATTCGCCGGAGCTCAGCAACATGAAGTAGGGGTAAGCGACCAGAACGATCGCAATGGCACCAACCAGGTAGACGGGCTTTCGGCCCACCTTGTCGGTAAGGTGTCCTGTGAATAGCGAGACCGGAATCATCAGCAGCATGGAGACCGTCAGCCCGCCGAGGAGCCACGACGAATTCAAGCCGATGAACTGACCGTAGGCGATCGAAAAGGCGAAGAAGATATACGATGCCGCGCCTTCCCCAAAGCGCAGGCCAAAGACCGTCAGCACCTGGCGGGGGCAACGGCGCAGCACTTCCGCAATCGGCAGACGGCTCTCCTTACCCGTTGCCCTGACTTCGGCGAACTCGGCGCTTTCCTGCACGGAGCGGCGCATCCACAGGCCGAGCACCACGAGCAGCGCACTGCAAAGAAACGGCATGCGCCAGCCCCAGCTCTGGAAGTCGTCGGGCGACAAGCGCTTGACGAGGAGGAACGCGAGCGTCGACAGGACGAAACCAAACGCTGCGCCGCCAGGGCTCCAGGCTGCGAGTGCGCCGCGCTTTGACGCAGGGGCGCTCTCATGAATCAGCAGGATGCTGCCGCTCCATTCGCCGCCCGCTGCAAGGCCTTGAAGGATGCGCAGCAGCACGAGCAATACCGGAGCAGCCAGGCCGACTTGCTGGTAGGTGGGCAGCAGGCCCATGCAAGCGGTCGCGGTTCCCATTGTCAGCAGGGTCAGCATCATGACCGTCTTGCGCCCGTAGCGGTCGCCAATGTGGCCGCACAGTACACCACCGATCGGACGGGCGATGAAGCCCACCGTAAAGCCGCCGAATGCGGCAATCGTGCCTGTCAACGGATCGTTTCCGACCGGGAAAAACAGGTGGCCAAACACCAGCGCAGCGGCCGTGCCGTACAGAAAAAAGTCATACCACTCGAGCACCTGTCCGAGCACGGCAGTCGTCACGGCACGGCGCACCGTGTTGATGGGACGGGCCGGAGAAGGAGAAGCAAGAGTCACTGTCGCGTCGGAGTTCATGGTATTGGGCACACACGAAGTTGGAGTTCCTGCTCGCCGGAGACCGGGGGCAGCAGGCAGAGGAGACACGTCGGGAAACATGGCCGAACGATAGGCGTGGCGAAAGGGTCGGTCAAATTCGGGACAAAAATGAGCGCTATGAGCCAGCTTCATGTCGGGCGCGCTTCGCTCGCCGAACTTCGCCCGAATAAGCCACGCTTATTGGGTACGCTGTTTTTGGCTGATTTGATGCCGGGAATATGCCAACTTAAATTTCGGTGCACGGGGTGGGGCTTCGCCATGCCGAAGTGACGCCTCGTTGCGCGTACTGGGTGAATGCTGAACCTTCTGCTCAATGCAGATTAATTCGTTATGCAAACGAAAGCTGGATAAATCATATAAGGAAACATTGTGAAGAAGCTGCTCCTCGCTTTGGCTGGACTCTCATTCTCTAGTGCTGGGGCCTGGGCCCAAAGCAGCGTGACGATCTACGGCATCATCGACGACGGTTTGACCTGGTCGAGTAACCAGGGAGGTAAGAGCGCGTTGCAGATGCAGAGCAGCATTTCGCAGGGCAATCGCTGGGGTTTCAAGGGCGCGGAAGACCTCGGGGGCGGCACGAAAGCGATCTTCCGGCTCGAAAACGGCTTTAACGTCAATACCGGCGCATTCAGCCAGGGCGGCCGGGAGTTTGGCCGGCTGGCCTATGTCGGCCTGACCAACGACACGTACGGCACGTTGACGTTGGGACGGCAGGGTGAAGAAATCGGCGACTATATCGGCGCGCTATCGGCAAATGGTCTCTTGCCGGGTGGCATTCTGTTTCCGCACCCTGGGGATCTGGATAACAATGGCATCGACTTTCACCTGAACAATGCCGTCAAGTACGTCTCTCCAACCATTGCTGGCCTAACCGGCGTGGCGACCTACAGCTTCGGCGGCGTCGCGGGTGATGTCGCGCAGGACAGCGCGAAGTCCTTCGCACTTCAGTACGTGAACGGCAGTCTGCAACTGGTGGGCGCCTATACCTCGATCGACCATCCGGCCACCGCAGTAACGGAAGGGGTATGGACAGCCACCAATACCGTCGACGGCAACTATGGACTCGCCGCCAGCAGCTACAAGGTGTTCGGGGTTGCCGCTGCGTACACGTTCGGTGCGGCGAAGTTGAGCGCCGACTGGACGCACACGCAGTTCGGCGGTCTCGACCCCGCGGTGGGCGCGAAGATCGACGGACATGTGACGTTCAATATCGGCGAGGTGGTGGCCAGCTACATGGTGACGCCGACGTTGCAGTTGGGCGCGGCGTACAGCTATACGGTAGGAAACGTCTCCGCGACCGGGCAGGAACCGCGGTATCAGGAGTTCGATGCGAGCGCGGACTATTTTCTCTCCAAGTCCACCGATGTGTACCTGTCCGGAACCTACATGCATGCCGGAGGCGGTGCGGTTGCCGATCTCGCGCCGGTGCTCGAACCGTCCAGCTCGCCTAATCAGGTAGCGCTGCGGATCGGGATCCGCAAGCGCTTCTAGTTCCATGGCGGTCAGCCGACGCGCCTGGGGTTCACCGGTCTCATGACAACATCAGACTTCGTCTCGCCGAAGGGATAAGAGGCCAAGCAAGATCTCATCGCGATGCGCGGCAAGTTCATGCGTGGATCGCGATTGAGTCTGTTCGTGGACGCCTCGGATGATGGTTGCGCGAACCTCGGGGGTCAGCTCGGGCGCGCCGAGCACGTGCCACCATGCGCTCATCGGTCCGGTGAACTGTTCGAAGGATAACCGCTCTGAGCAGCGTTTTTCCTGTGCTGTCGTTCTGAATCAAGTAGTACTGAAGGTCCAGGGTATGGACGGCTCGCTTCGCAAGTGCTAGCCGGGTGTCCATGGAAATGCGACTGAAAGGCATGGGCCTGAAGCTCGAACCTGGTCCGGGAGGTGCGCTCGCGTTGGCGAGTTGCACCAGGGGATCTGCGTCGTTTGCGGGCAACGCGGAACTTTCCGCTTTCGCCGACGGTGGCAGCGACGCGCAGCCCTCTAGTTGCACCAGCGCAAGGACAGAGAGGCAGGCCAACGCAAACCCCGCGAATACTCGAATCGCGTCTCGGCCGCACGTCGTCGCATAGCCTTGTGGCCTCAAGGAACCCGAATCTCTGGATTGACCAGTTGTCCGGCGACGCAAGGATGACTGTACGGGCCGCACCATCGTGCTCAACAGACTCGACGCCAGATCTATGAACATGTGGTGGAACCTTGCGCAAGCTCGAAACTTTTCAAAGCCAATCTTCAACATGATTCAGGCATGAAAAGAGTGGGGACGCCGTTCAGGAGCATAAGTTCAAGTTCACGGCAGTGAGCACATCGGATCTTAAAGTCATTCCGAGCTGTCGCATATGTGATAACTCACAATGCAGTTAGCTATTTTCCCAATGCTGGTGGGTCCAGCCCCAACTTGCCTTGCTTGCTTACCTCCCCGAGTGTCCGAACTTCCGGTGCCTGAGACGATTGCCATCCAGGGTTTATACCGATTGGGGCCCGTGCGCCTTGTGCGACGGGGGCGATATGAGTTATCACATGGCGCGTGGATTAAATCTCCAGGACGGAAAACGATCCGTATGTTCTTGTTGTTGAAGTTTTGATAGCCGACTGCCGATAACGAAGAGAGGCAGCCATCAGAGGTCGATTCATGAACTTCAGCGAAAATCCGGTTCCCAGCAAATTGCGCGAGCGAAGGCTGCCGGCTGGCGCTATGGCTTCGTACCGCGATATTTGCGCGCTTGTGCAGCAGGTGGCCTCCGGCCAGGTCCTAGGCTCCCGTGAATTATCGTCTACTGCACACGCGCCACGAGTAGAGGGGCCTCAGTGAACTGGGCAGGCAGCACGGGTCGGCAGTGGCTTTTCCGGCATGGCACCGCGTTGCTGACCGTGTTGGTGAGCGTCATCGCCATCGGCGGTGTCGCGGCGGTAGCCTTCCAGATCTTCGCTTCCGGCGAACGGGCCGATGCCCGCATGGCCGCTGTCATCCACGTCAAACAGGATCTTGATGTGCTTCAGGCGTTGCATGTCGATGCGAACACTGATTTTCTGAAGGGTCTCGGCACGAGCCGCTGGGCTTCCTACGCGTGGCCCATAGCACGGGTGGGCGAAGCGGCACGTTGCTACGATGACCTCGAGAAGCTCTTTGCGGGAACGCCTGACGCGCTCGCGACGGTGGACACGATGCGCGAGGCCAGCGCCCAGTGGGCGCAACAACTGGACGAACTGACCGCCGGTGCGGTGAGCGCGCATGGCACGGCGGTCAGCAGTTCGACCCTGCTTGCAGCGAACGAAACATTTAGCGTGATCGCCGTGGCAGTCGCGCGACTTCGCGCACAAGAGGATGCACGCGCGCGGGCAGATTCACGCTATGCCGCGCAGCGGCTTGCCATGGAGCGTACTGCGCTTGCCATCACTGCCGTGCTGGCAAGCGGCCTGCTCGCTTACGGCTTTACCGCCAATTACCGGATCTCACTTGCCCGCTCGCGCGCAAAGATCATTGCCGACGAGGCCGAAAAACGCTTTCGGGAATACTTTGAGAAACACCCGGTGGCAATGCTGATCTTCGACGTGCGGTCACTCACCATTCTCGCGGCAAACGGAGCCGCGCAGCGTCAATATGCGTATGGTGCGGACGGCTTGAGCGGCATGCGCATCACGGCGCTTTTTCCGGCCGCTCAGCGTGTGTCGTTCGAGGAAAAAATCGAGCAATTCCACAGTGAGGCGCAGGGCAGCGAGGCCAGTGACACCTGCCTTCATATGCGACGCGACCTGAGCGTGATCACCGTGCAGATGTCCTATCACTTCCTGCAGTACGGTGGCCATGGGGCCTGTTTCATCACTGCCATCGATGTGACCGAGCGCGAGCAGGCAAAGCAGGAAATCCAGCAGGCCAAGCAGATGCTGGAGACGGTCATCAATAGCGTGCCGAACCGCATTTGCTGGAAAGACCGCGATTTGCGATATGTCGGCTGTAACCGACCGTTTGCTGCCGACGCCGGCTTCACCGAAGTCGAACAGGTCGCTGGCCTGAGCGACTTCGACATGCCGTGGAAGGAGTCGTCTGCACAGCTCATCAATCTCGATGCTCAGGTCATGCGAACGCGTGAGCCTCTGGTGTCGCAGGAAGAAAGCCTTCGAATGCAGGACGGTAGTCTGCACTGGCTGTGCATAACAAAAGTGCCACTGTCCGACGCGCAGGGGAACGTAACAGGAGTGCTGACCTGCTACGAGGACACCACGTCGCAGAAAAGGGCCGAGCTGGCGTTGCGTTTGCGAAGTCGCGCGCTGGACGCCAGCGTCAACGCCGTACTTATTACGCGTGTGACCGCCAGGGGTGATGCTGTTATCGAATACGCCAATCCCGCTTTCGGACGGATTACCGGGTATGCGCCCGAAGACGTCCTTGGGCACGATGGCGCATTCCTGCTGGCACGCGATCGTTCGCGGCCCGGGTTTGGTCAACTGGGTCACGAACTGGCCGCACAGCGGGAAGTCAGCACTTTGCTGCACAGTACCCGGGCCGACGGCTCCCTGTTCTGGAATCAGCTCTATATCGCGCCGGTGCGCGATGAGAGCGGTGCGATTACACACCATATCAGCGTGCTGAACGACGTCACCGAACTGGTCGAATCGAGAGACCGGCTGCATATGCAGGCGCGCAGCGACGCACTGACCTCGCTGCCAAATCGTGCCGTCTTGCGCGAGTGGATCGAACGCGCCGTCGGGCATGTGCAGCCGGGCGAGGCGGCTTTTGCAATCCTGTTTATGGATATCGACCATTTCAAGGACGTCAATGACACGCTCGGTCACCGAGCCGGTGACGGCCTGCTGCAGCATGTCGCGCGAGAACTGCGAACGTGCGTTGGGCCCGATGATCTGGTGGTGCGTTACGGCGGGGACGAATTTGTCCTCGCTGTTGCCAGACCGGAAACCGACGGTCGTTTGAAATGCGTGCTGTCGTTGATACACGCGTGCCTGAAAGAACCGGTTTCGCTCGAAAATGTCCTTGTGCACGTGCAGATGAGTCTGGGCATCGCCTGCTTTCCCGATGACGGGCGCGATGTCGAAACCCTCCTCCGGCACGCGGACCTCGCCATGTACCGCGCAAAAGCGTCGGGGCCCAATGCGATCCAGCGCTTCGACCCGAGCTTTGCGCAGGCAGCGCAGGTGCGCACGACACTGTCGCGGCGCATGCGCGTTGCGTTCGAAAGCGGTGGATTCAACCTTGTCTACCAGCCGCAGGTCGACATACAGTTGAACCGTGTCACTGGCGTCGAGGCGCTGATCAGATGGCATGATGCCGAGTTGGGGCAGGTCAATCCCGTATCCTTCATCCCCGTTGCGGAGGAGAACGGGCTGATTGGTCCAATCGGACAATGGGTGCTCGAGCAAGCCTGTGTGCAGGCCAGAACGTGGCAGCAGGCGATGCCGGGGCTGCGCATGTCAGTCAACGTTTCCCCACTCCAGATCGTGCGGGGCGATTTCCTGCAGGTCGTCCGGCGTGCCCTTGCGGGAGCAGGGTTGCCGCCCCGGTTACTGGAACTGGAAATCACCGAAAGTGTGCTGGTGGCTCCCGGCGCGACGGAGGTTCTGACGGACTTGCGCGAGCTGGGCGTGGGCATCGCGATTGACGATTTTGGCGCGGGTTATTCGAGCCTGTCTTACCTGCGATCATTTCACGCCGACCGCCTCAAGATCGACATGTCGTTTGTCCGGGGCATCAGTCTCAACCGCGAGGACGAGGCGATCATCACAGCCATTCTCGCCATGGGCCGCAGCCTTGGGCTGTCTGTGGTTGCCGAAGGCGTAGAGACCGCGACGCAGTTGTCCTTCCTCGTAGACCTCGGGTGTGATTTTGTGCAAGGCTACTACTTCGCGAAACCCATGCCAGCGGTTCATGCGATGACATACATGGCCGGATTCAAAACTCCCTTGACTGGCTCTACAAAAACGGCCGCTGAAGTCGACGAAGAGCCGGTTGCGGGTTCCGACGTCAATCGGAGTGGTTCCCGAAGACCGTAAGGACCAGGGTCTCGTGGACCGTTGCAGCACACGCCGCTGGCAGTCCCAAATCTTCCATATTGACTTCTTGAGATGTAACGTCTCATGCTAATGCATCGACTGTTGTCTGCATAACAGCAGACAGAAAAAGGGGGCGTTATGAGTGAGCTGACAGGGAAGGGCGCGATCGTGACCGGTGGCGGACGCGGTATCGGGCTGGCATGTGCACGGTTGATTGCGCAGCGCGGTGGATCCGTAGCATTGCTGGGTGAGGACCGCGAAGTGCTGGAACAGGCAGCAGTGACGTTACGCGCCGAGGGACACAATGTTATCGCTATCGCCGCCGATGTCGGCATCGAGGACCAGGTTGCCGTCGCGATGGAGCAGTCCGCCGCATTTCTGGGTCCGATCGACATACTGGTTAACAATGCGGCGATTCAGCCGTATGGCACTGTTGCGTCCATGGGATCCGCCGAGTGGGACCGCGTCATCGGCATCAATCTGCGAGGAACGTATCTGGCATGTCATCACGCATTACCGCATATGCTGAAACTGAAACGCGGCTCGATCATCAACATCGCCTCAGTTCAGGCCCTTGCTAACCAGGCCCGGGTTGCCGCCTATGCGACTTCGAAGGGTGGCATGCTTGCTTTGACGCGCTCTCTCGCGGTCGACTTTGGTCCTTCGGGCATACGTGCAAATGCAGTCTGTCCAGGCTGCATCGATGCGCCAATGACACGCTTTTCGGCCGCTGAAACCGCCCCTGGGCGAGAGGAAGAAATCCTTCGTGAATGGGGTAAGGCGCAACCGCTCGGACGTATCGGGCGCCCGGAGGAAGTCGCCGAGGTCGTCGCCTTTCTGGCCAGCGATCGCGCAAGTTTTTGCACAGGCGCGGAGTTCAGGGTTGACGGGGGGCTACTGGCAAGCCTCGGCGTAGCACTGCCGGAGTGACGGAAACCATGACTGACATCCCGGGTCGGTTCGACGTGCGCTCAATGTGTCTGGCCTGACGCGGCCCAGTTTGAGACTGTCGTCAGTCGATACGTTCAGCCGACATCCATCCGTTTGCGGTGCTTGCCGCTGCAATCTGCTTCGCGATCGAATCGCCCAGCTTTTTCGCGTCACTACTCACGCCGTCCTGTTTCATCTCGGATGCGCCATGCAGCGCCGTACCGGTCGCCGCAGCTGTTGCAACATGACCCGCAGCTGCACCGACACCCGCTGTTTCCACGATGCCCGGCATGTGACCACTATCGGCATTGGCGGAAAAGCTTTGCAGTGCGATCGGTGTGCCCGCGGCGGGCTTATACAGGATCTGCACCGACGCGCTCACTTCGCTCTTGCCAGCGCCAAGACCAATCACGATGCGACGGCGACGCTTGCCTTCGTCGATCGTCTGGAAGCTGCCTTCGACGACCAGTGCGTTCTGGTTCGCCGGTGCAAGGCCATCCACGCGCGCTGCGCGCAGCCCCATCGATTGCAGCTCGCGCACGATTTCGTCAGCGACCTGCTCGCGCGTATCAATCGCCGTCTGATTCTGCTTTTGAGCAGACGATTCGCCGCTCACCGCTGTCTTCAGTTGCTGTGCGATGCCGCTGTCCATTTTCACCTGGTTGGGCGTGGCGTCGAACGAATACACGTAGATGACGTCAGCACGAACGTGCGGCGCAGCGCTGGTTTGCGTCGTGCCGTTGATGCCCGAGGCACAGCCAGTCAGAAGTAGCGATCCTGCCACGAGTGCCATGGCTGCCGCACGTTTTGCATTGCGAACAAGGACTTTGAATGAGGTTTGCATATCGATCCTGTCATCGGCATTGTGGTGCCGGAAAATGTTGGAGAGGTGTGCCGCAGCACGCAGACGTGAGTATGGGAGGACACGGTTCTGCACGCCATTCAGGAGTTATGTCGCGCGATGTCGCCGGGATCTGTCACACACGGGCAGGGGATGCCCGTGTTTCTTATGAGGAATGCCGATTGAGTGGCAACGTGACGTGCGCCTCGAGACCGCCGCCTTCACGCGCGCGAAACTGTAGCGAGCCGCCGTGCAGACGTGCGATGCGCTCGACGATGGCGAGCCCGAGACCTGTGCCGCCCGAATGAGTCCGTGCGTTCGTACCGCGGCTGAATGGCGTCTTGAGCTTCTCCATCTCCGCGGCGTCGATTCCGCTGCCGCGATCGCAAACGGCGACGCACGCGGCATCGTCTTCGGTCCACGTGCGCACGGCGAGTCCCGTGCGCCCATAGACAATCGCGTTTTGCATCAGGTTCATCAGGAGCCGCATCAAACCCACGGGCCGGTACGCGAACACGGGGATTTCGCCGAGCGACAGTTCGAATTCGTGCCCGAGCCCTGCAAAATCCGCGGCGAGCTGACCGATGAGCGCGTTGAGGTCGCCCGGCTGCGGAACCTCGCGCTCGCCGCTGCCGGCGTAGTCCATGAATTGCTGGAGAATCGTGTCGATGTGATCGAGATAGCTTTCCGCTGACGCGACGAACTTATCGTCAGCGCCGCGCGGAATGGCCATCGCCATCGCGAGCCGCAGCTTGGTGAGCGGCGTGCGGATGTCGTGGGACACGCCCGCGAGCATCAGCGCGCGCGTCGCTTCGGCCTGCTGCAACGCCTCAGTCATCTGGTTGAACGCGGTGCTGACCTGGGCGATTTCCGTCGGGCCATCAGTCGGCAGCACAACGGGCGCTTCGCCCGCGCTCACGTGCCGAGCGGCGCGCGCCAGATCCTTGAGCGGACGGTTGATGTGCAACTGGATCAGATAACCCGTCAGCGCGGCCAGCAACGCGAGGCCCACGGAGAGCGCGAGCGTCGTGGTGATGCCGCTCGCTTGCGCATCTTCGGTCATCGGCAGCGCAATCCAGCAGGGCTCGCCGGCCACGTGTACGCGAATCCAGAGCCGTTCACCGTCGCCGGTCTGCCAGCGCACCAGCATGTCCGGTGGCAGATGGCGCTGCAGTGCACTGACGAAGACATCGCGTTGCCACGTACGAAAAAAGCGAAGCGGGCTGGGCCGCGGTTCCGGCTCGAGATTTTCGGGTAGCGCTGTCTGACCGCCGAGGCGCGCGGCCGCGGCGCGGCCTTCGTCGGGTGGCATCGCGACCAGCACGCCATCGAGCGTCTTCACGTAGTCGGAAAAGATGATCGCGGCACGGTCGATGCGTGGGCGCTGCACGAAATGCAGCAGCACCGTAAGCGAGCACACCTGGGTCAGAGCGACGAGCGCCACCAGCAGCACGATATTGCGTGCCAGCAGCGAACGCGGCAGCCATCGGCCCCACCGGTTTGAACGCGAGGGTGTCCTCACGAGTCGATGCCCGCAACGAGCATGTAGCCGACACCCCAGACGGTCTTGATGAAGCGTGGTTTCGACGGATCGTCCTCGACGATCTGGCGCAGCCGCAGGATCTGCACGTCGATGCTGCGGTCAAGTGCGTCGTGGTCGCGGCCGCGCGCCCGCGCAAGCAGGTTTTCGCGGCTCACCGGCCGGTTCGGTGATGACCCGAGCGCGTGCAGCAGCAACATCTGCGCGGAGTGCACCTCGACCGGCTCGCCACGATGCAGCAGCGTTTGTGTACCGACGTCGAACTGGTATTCGCCGAAGCGCAGCGTTTGCGAGGTCACAGTCGGCACGCCCGCGGCCATTTTCTGGCGCCGCAGCAGCGCACGGATGCGCGCGACGAGTTCATCAGGGAGAAACGGTTTCGCGAGGTAGTCGTCGGCGCCGGTTTCGAGGCCGACCACGCGGTCGACCGGATCGCCTTTGGCGGTCAGCATGAGGATGGGCAGCGTCTGTCCTTCGGCGCGCAGCCGCCGGCACACCGTCAGCCCATCTTCCGGTTCCATCATCAGGTCCAGCACGAGCAGGTCATACGGTTCGCGCTGCAGGTAGCGGTCGAGCTGCTTGCCGTCGGCGACGACGCGCACGTAGAACCCGTGGCCCGTCAGAAACCGTTGCAGCATGTTGCGCAACTCGGCTTCGTCGTCCAGCACGATAATCCTGTTCACCTGCTCCATGACGCGTCTCCCAGCCTCATTGGCATTCAGCGTGCCATTGCTTTCTGCTTCATCAGGTCCTCGATCTGCGCCAGCGTGACATAACCGACGTGCTGAGTGTCGATTTCGTCGAAGTGTTTCGCGACCATCGGCATGCCGGCAGCCGCCTGGTCCCGCGTCAGCTTGCCGTCGCCCGTCGTGTTGGCACTCGCAAAGCGGGCCTGCAATTGCTGCATCGCACGCTCGCCGCGCGGGGTATCCGCAGGTGGCAGGGCGCTCTGAGCGGAAGCCGTTGCCGAAACAATACACAAGACAAGAACCGCGATCATCTTTTTCATCATCTACTCCGTGGTGTGGCCGACGCTCAAGGGCGGCAGGGTTAATTCATTGATCTGACGTTTGCCGTTACGCCCAGTGCGCCGGCACCCAGAAGCGCCCAACCCAGTGTCCCGGCACCAGCACCGCGGGACGCGGCGCGGGCACTACATAGACAGGACGCGGCGCGACATACAGCGTGCGTGCCTGCGGCGCGATGAACACGACACGCGGCGGGGGCGGCGCGACATAGACGACCTTGGGCGGGGGTGGCGCGATGTAGACGGTCTTCGGAGCAGGAGGCGCAACGTAGACGACCGGCGGCGGCACATACGCAGCCGGAGCCGCTACGACCACGGGGGCCGGCGCGACGACCACGGGTGCCGGTACAACGGCGATCGGCGGCGGCACGACCACGACCGGTGCGGTGCCCACGGCAACCGTAGCGCCCACCGTCGTGACCGTGCCGCCAGTGGTCGCCGTGCCGCTGTGCACAACCGTCGTGCCGCCGCCCGTCGTCACCACGCCGGTGGCCACGCGCGTCGCGCTGCCTGAATGCGTGACGGTTCCGCCGTCGGTGCCCGTCACGGTGCCGGAGCGTGCGCAGGTGGAACCGGCGCAGTTTGTCGATGCCGTGTGACTGGTCGTGTTGCCGTTCGCGGCGGTGATCGTGCCCGAAGACGAATACTGACCCGGCGCGTTGCGTGTCACGCTGCCGGAAGTCGTGGCGCTGTGGCCATCGGAGCCGGTCAGGCTGCCAGTGTGGTCGCACGTACCGCCTGCGCAGCTCGTGTCACCCGAGTGCTGGACCTGACGTCCGTTGGGGCCGGTGGCCGTGCCCGAATTCGAGAACTGGCCGGGTGCAGTGCGGGTCACCGTGCCGGTGTTGGTGGCGATGCCGCCGTAGGGGTTCGCGACGCCGCCGGCGTGCGTGCAGCTGCCGCCCGCGCAGGAACCGTAGTGCGCGCCGTTGTAGGTGCCGTGCGGTGTATAGGCAGTGCCATGACCCGACCATCCTGCGAAGGCTGGCGTGCTGACGGCGATGAGCAGCGCAGCGCTGGCTGCGGCGAGGTAATGGAGTTTCATGAGGTGTCCTTCACGGTTCGGTTCAGTCACGCACTGCGGCGTGGCAACGGGACGAACTATAAAAGGAGCCCGCGAAATAATCGCCCGGTAAAAGATGTCGCGGTGTTACACCACCGCGGCGAACTGCCAGGAGCCGGACTGCACGGCCGGCTTGCCGTCACGGCCGGAGTTTCGTGACATCTGGCGACATGGTTTACGCGTGGTTTTTGTCCAGGCAGCCCACTACATTAGCTTCACCCGACGCGATAGCGGCTTTACCCGCAGACGACGCGTCTCACCTCACCCCGTTATCTGCCCATCATGTTGACTACTGGAAAAATCGCGCTTTTTGTTACGTTGTTCGTCATTGGTGTATCGCTGATCGAGGCATGCGTGCTCACGCGCAGACAGCGCGATAGCGCCTCGCCTTTCGACTGGTATGAAGTATGGATTTCGCTGGCCGACGTGGCCGGCCGCAAGCTGCTCGCGCTGCTGCCGCTTTCGCTAGCAGCGCCAGTCTTTGCGCTTGCATGGGATCACAGGATCTTTACCGTCACGCTCAACAGCGCGTTGATGGTGTTCCTGCTCTTTATCGGACAGGAGTTCTGCTACTACTGGTACCACCGCGCGTCGCACCGGATCCGCTTTTTCTGGGCAACACATGCGGTTCATCACTCACCGAACCAACTGACGCTCTCGTCTGCTTACCGCCTCGGCCTGACCGGCAAACTGACCGGCTCGGCGATTTTCTTCGCGCCGCTCGTGTGGCTCGGCGTGCGTCCCGAAGTTGTGCTGGCGACGCTGAGTTTCAATCTGCTCTATCAGTTCTGGCTGCATAACACGTGGACGCCAAAACTCGGGTGGCTCGAATACGTGTTCAATACGCCGTCCGCGCATCGCGTGCACCATGCATCGAACGTCGATTATCTCGATGCGAACTTTGGCGGTGTGCTCGTCATATTCGACCGCCTGTTCGGCACGTATGTGGAAGAACGTGCCGACGAGCCGTGCCGCTACGGTCTCACGACACCGACGCGCTCTCGCAATCCGCTCGTCGTCGAATTCGAGCACTGGGTTAGTCTTGCACGGGATATCGCATCGGCGGGCAGCTTGTGGGCTGCGATCGGCTACGTCATTCTGCCGCCTGGCTGGCGCGCTGACGGGTCCGGTGAAACAACCGAAGCGCTGCGTCGGCAGAACCTGGTCGCGACGCCTTCTCCCTACCTGGCGAACTCGTCCTTAACCGCGGCATATAGTCTGCGATATCGCGCGAGCCGCACTTCGGTTACGGTTCGCTGTCCCGCGTCCGGCTCGCAGACCTCAATTGTTTCCGGTGACGTACACACCTGCGCGACGTCCTCGTTTGTGACGGCCAGGCGCGCAAGCCGTGCAGCGCCCAAAGCGGCGCCCACATCTCCGCCCTGATGACGGCGCATCGCAACGCCAGTGGCTGTAGCGCAAAGCTTCGCCCAGAAACGGCTACGCGAGCCGCCTCCAATGAACGACGCCGTGTCCAGCGTCGTCCCGGCACCTTGCAGCGCCGCGTAACCGTCGGCCATCGCGAAAGCCACACCCTCCATCACACTGTACGCAAGGTCGCCCTCACCATGAGCGCCGGTTAGCCCCCAGAACAGGCCCTTTGCATTCGCGTCGTTGTGAGGCGTGCGCTCGCCGCTCAGGTATGGCAGGAACAGTGGCGCGCTCTGCGCGTCAGCCTTCTCGGCGGAACCAGCAAGCTTGGCGACGTCCGTCTTGAGCACGGCAGATAGCCACGCGAGACTTGAAGCCGCCGACAGGATGACACTCATCTGATGCCAGCGGTTCGGCAAGCAATGGCAGAACGCGTGCACTGCCTGTGCGGGGTTCGGCGCAAATCGGTCAGTGCCGGCAAACAGCACACCCGACGTACCCAATGACAGGAACGCGCTACCGGCCTCGGCGACTCCCATGCCGATCGCGCTGGCCGCGTTATCGCCCGCGCCGCCGCAAAGGAGCACTGAGCCAGCAACCCCCCATTCGCGCCGCAATTTATCGTTTAACTGGGCCGCAGCCGCGCTGCCTTCCACTAGCCGGGGCATGTGCTCGCGTGTGAGGCCAGTCGCCGAAAGCATCCTGTCCGACCAGTCACGCTTCGCAACGTCTAGCCACAGCGTGCCCGACGCATCGGACATATCGGACACGAACTCGCCCGTGAGCCGCCACGCCACGTAGTCCTTCGGCAACAGGACCTTGTGCGCCGCGCGAAACACGGCCGGTTCGTACTTCGACAGCCAGAGCAGTTTCGGCGCGGTGAATCCAGGCATCGCAAGATTGCCCGTAATCGAGCGCGACTCGGGGACCAGCGCTTCAAGCTCCACACACTCGGCGAACGCACGCGTGTCGTTCCACAGGATCGCTGGGCGTAACACCTGGCCGAAGCGATCAAGCAGGGTCGCGCCATGCATCTGTCCGGACAACCCAATACCGCGTAGCGCCGAAAAGCCAGCAGGATTGGACGCCCGCACTTGGGCGATCGCGTCGAGTGTGGCGTGCCACCACGCCTGCGGGTTCTGCTCAGACCAGTGGGGGTGAGGTGTCTCAACTGCGAGCCGCGCACTGCCGGTGGCAATCGTGCGCGATTCGTCGTCTGTGAGTAGCGTCTTTACTTCGGAGGTCCCGAGGTCGATTCCAAGGAAAGTCAAGAGTGTCGTCCTATTTCTTGCGGCGGCTCGTCTTGCCGAAACGAAGCGTCAAGCCGCGATCATATGTTCGTTAAGCTGATGCATTGCGCGAAACTTCGATGGCGGCATCGACTTCGATGAGAGGAACTGACGATTGAAGTTCGACAGATTGTTAAAGCCAACGCGATAGCAGATCTCTGTCACGCTAAGCGTCGAACACATTAGCAGTTCACACGCTTCGTTGATCCGCAGCCTGTTCTGGTACTGCACAAATGTGCACCCCGTATGCCGGCGAAAGAAGCGTGTGAACGTACTCACGCTCATGCCGGCGAGTTCAGCGACATCGGCCTCTCGCAATGTGCCCATGAGATTCTGCTGGATGTATGAGAGCACCTGATTGATCGTCGACTGCATGTAGCGATGCGCGTTGACATCGTATGCCGGTCCCGCCAGCAAGACGCGTTCGGTGCACGACGATAATTTGCCGAAGATCGACATCAACAATTCGACGCGACGGCAACCGCGCGAAACCGCAAGCTCCCGCATCATCGGCGCGATGGCCAGACCCACCGCATCCGGAAACTGTATGCCACGTGCGGCATCATCCATCAGGCCGACAATCGAATGCAATTCGGTAAACGCGGCCACCATCCGTTCCGCCGCGTCACGCGAGAACTGGAGAACCATGTCACGCGACGGCACGGTTTCGCGCTCGCCGATCTCGCTGATCCAGTTGTGCGGCAAATTCGGTCCGGTGATCACCAGGTTACCGGGCGCGAAGTCGCCGATAAAATCGCCGACAAAAAACTTGCCGGTCGACGCCTGGATCACGTGAATCTCATACTCCGGATGAAAGTGCCATTTCGCTACCGTATGCGGATAGTCATGCGCCCAGGCGCGGAACGACTCGTCCCGCCGCGTGTGCACCAACTCCAGGTCTGGACTCATACCGCTGCTCCTTCTCGGCCGTCTTGAGGCGGCACCTTCCTGTTAATGCAAAGCTGCTCCCTGTACACCCGTTTCCTGATGTGCCGGACTGGCGAAAGTTATTCTGGTGTTCTGATGAACGGGGAATGAGACGTTCCGTTCCGTCTGGACATCGAAAATGTGCAAATCGGCTACCTTGAACTGGAACGTTACCACGTTATCCAGTTCAGGTAAGTCACCTGCGGGCACCAGGGCCGCCAGACGTTCTCCGCTGAAATCCAGTGTGACCAGCGCCTCCGCGCCCAGCAGTTCAATCAGCTCGACTTTGCCCTGAAGCCTGAGCGTGCCGGGTTCTTCCGCTGCGGACGCGACCTTCAGATAGTTCGGACGGATCGCCAGTTTCACGGCCTGGCCGTGGTGCAACGCGGCGAAACGTGGCCCGGCGAGTGGCCAGCGCTGTCCCTGAGCCTCGACGAAGCACGCGTCCCCAACTCTTTGAACCACTGCGTCTATGAAATTCATGGCCGGCGTGCCGATGAACCCTGCGGCAAACAAGGTTTGCGGGAAATGGTAGAGATCGGACGGGGTGCCGGCCTGCTCGATCTGACCGCCCCGCATCAGGATCACACGGTCGGCGAGCGTCATCGCCTCGAGCTGGTCGTGCGTCACATACACGGTCGTGGTTTTCAGACGCTGATGTAACCGTTTGATGTCGCCTCGAAGCTGGGCACGCAGTTTGGCGTCGAGGTTGGATAGCGGCTCGTCAAACAGGAATACCTGAGGTGTCTTGATCATTGCCCGGGCAATTGCCGCGCGTTGCTGCTGGCCGCCCGACATCGATCGTGGTTTGCGGTCCAGCAATGCGTCGAGATTCAGCATTGCAGCTACTTCACGCACGCGACGGTCGATTTCGGCAGCGGGCACCTTGAGACGGCGTAGTCCGAACGCGACATTGTCGTACACCGTCATGTGCGGATACAGGGCGTAGTTCTGGAAAACCATCGCGACGTTTCGCTCGCGCGCCGGCAGGTTGTTGACGATGACATCGCCAATCGCGAGGTCACCGCCGGTGATGCTCTCGAGACCCGCAATCATACGAAGCATGGTCGACTTGCCGCATCCGGATGGCCCGAGCAGTACAACGAACTCACCGTCGTCAATGTCCATGTCGAGCGGATGCAACACCGGTGGGCCGCCGTCGTAACGTTTCGTGAGGCCCCTGCAGACGATTTTGGCCATGGCTCAGTCCATCTCGATCTGGATCTTGACATCATTGGGGCGCCCGGCTGCGGCTTCTTCGAACGCCTTGAGGCCGTCGGAGAATGCGAACTTGCGCGAAATGAACGGCTTGACGTCAATCATTCCGGAGCTGATGAGCGCCAATGCGCGCGGGAATATGTTTGCATAGCGGAACACCGATTCGAGGCGCGCTTCTTTCGCCTGCATAGCGACCACATCGAGCGGCACGGGGTCGACCGGCATACCGACGAGCACCGCGCAGCCACCCGGGCAAAGCAGATCGAACAGGCCATCGTAGACTTTCCCATTGCCGCTCGCTTCGAACACGACGTCGGCACCCCAGTTCGTGGTGACTTCCTGAACGACATCGACCAGTCGTTGTTCACGTACATTAACTGTCGTCACCGCCGGGTTGCCAGCAAACAGCGTCAGCTTTTCCTTGATTACGTCTGCCAGAATGACGCGGGACGCGCCCCCCGCCAGCGCAGCCAGAGCAGTCATCGCGCCGATCGTCCCCGCGCCGATGATAACTGCGACGTCGCCCGGCTTCATCGCAGCCTTCTTGGCAGCCTGCAGACCGATCGACAACGGTTCGACAATGGCGCCCTCCGCGAAAGACACATTGTCGGGAAGCCTGAACGTAAACGCCGCCGGATGCACGACATAAGGTGTCAGGCAGCCGTGAATTGGCGGTGTCGCCCAGAAACGTACCGCAGGGTCCAGGTTGTAGAGACCGCGCATCGTCGCCGGCGAGTCGAATTGCGGAACGCCTGGCTCCATGCAAACGCGGTCGCCCACGCGCAGATGGGTGACCTCGCTGCCCGTTTCGACCACCACCCCGGACGCTTCGTGCCCGAGCACCATCGGTTCCTCGACCTTGAACGGACCGATGCGTCCATGCGTGTAGTAATGAACGTCGCTGCCGCAAACGCCCACTGTGTGAATTTTTATCTTGACGTCACGAGGGCCGACTTCAAGCGGCAGATCGATATCGCGCAGCGTGAGCTGGCGAGCTTCTTCGAGTACGAGCGCTTTCAAAATGTTCTCCTTACTTGCCTTTGAGCATTGAGTTCAACAGCCGGCTCAGGACGCCGACGAAAATGATCGGTGGTAGAGCGAGCAGAACGGTTGAGGCATTGATGACGCCCCACGGCACCTCCTGCCCAAGCGAGGTGAAGGCGGAAGCAACCACAGGCAGCGTCGCGCTTCGCGATGATGTCAGTGCGAGCGCGATCATCAGCTCGTTCCAGACCAGCACGAAGCTGAAGACGATGCCCCCCATCAGCGTGGTTGCACTGATCGGCAATGCGATCCGCCAGAACACCTCGTAGGGTCCGTAACCATCCAGCGTGGCTGCCTCCTCGAGTTCGCGCGGCAGGCGCTGAAACACCGGAATGGATAACCATGTGATGGTTGACAGCGTGACCAGCAGATACGTCACGACCATCGACAGCTTGGTGTCGTAAAGTCCCAGATCTACCCATATAGCGATGAGCGGTATGGCGACCGCAACCGGCGGCAGGAATCGCAGCGACAAAAGAAAGAACTGGATGTCGCGCTTGCCCGGCACGTGATAACGCGCAATCACATAGGCGGCGGGCACGCCGAGCAACGCACCGAGCGCGACAGCCATGCCCACGATGGACAGACTGTTTCCGAGCCCAATCAACACCTCGGGGCTGGACACGACCTGCCGGTAGTTATCGAGCGTCGGCGTAAAAATGAAGCGCGGCGTCGGCGTGACGATGTCGAGCAGATTCTTCAGCGAATTGAGGAACGCCCAAAAGATCGGAAACACCGCAACAACCGCGAGCGCCATGCCGAACGACCAGGTGGCGCTGCGCGAGATCAGTCTTCCCATTTGTTCACCCGCTTCCAGATGAAAGTGAAAATCAGCGTGGTCGCAACCATCATCAGCACGGCCATACTCGACGCGTACGAGACTTTCCCTGACAACCCGATACCTTGCGAATAGGCGTACATGTCTAGCGTTTCAGTGGTGATGCCGGGGCCGCCTTTGGTCATCACGTAGACCAGATCGAACGAGCGCAGCGATTCGACCATCTTGATGAACACCAGGCTCATGATCGGCACCTTGAGCATGGGCAACGCGATATACGCGTAGATCTGCCAAGTGCGTGCATAGTCCAGCCGCGCGGCTTCAAGCGGTTCGGGCGGCAGCGTTTCAAGCAGCTTCAATACGACGACTGCGAAGAACAACCCCCACTGCCAGATGTCGACGAGCGCTACCGCATACAGTGCAAGATGAGGATCGGACAGAAAGGCCGTGTTATCGATTCCCAGCAGGCCAAGAAACCAGCTGAGAATGCCCGAGAGAGGCGAATACATGAACTTCCAGATGAAGGCCGCCGACACTCGCGGCAAAAGCACGGGCACGATCAACAGGAGCGAAATGACACCACGCAACCGGCCGTGAATCTGCTCGAACAGATAAATCGCAATCAGAACGCCAACGACGACCGCGCCTATCACCGTGATAATTTCCCAGATCGCCGACACCTCGATGGAATTGAGAAAGCGTCGGTCCGAGAATAGCCGGATGAAATTGCGCAGCCAGACGTACTCGCTGTCTGGGTAGCGCAGCACGCGGTTCTTTAGCGCGAGGTTGATTGCCGCGACAGTAGGCACTAACCCGAGGATCGCCATCACGACAAGTGGCGGCCCGAGAAACACGAACGGAAGGCTGGTTTTGCCCCGATTGAACATTAACTTCTCCAACAGCGTAAAGTCCCCGCACTCACTGTCCGGGCAAGACCAGGAGCTGATCTGCGGTGCCCCCCGCCACGCAAAGCGTGCAGCAAGGGGCACTCACGTTACTTCTTGCCGCCATGCTCCAACGCGTCCTGCGCGTACTGAACGGCGTCGTTCAGGGATGCCTGGACGTCCGGCTGCGTGCCCGTGAACACCTCCTCCAGCGCGATTCCCAGGTTGTCGCCAATGTCGGGCCACTGCGGGCCTGACCAGAACGTGACCTGCGTCACCGGGTTGGTATCTTTCAGGCCGGAGAGAATCTGCGGTTTGACGTGCTTCTGGAAATAGTCGCTGTTGATGGTGCTCGAGCGGTTGTAGTCACTAAAGACGTTGTCGCGAAGGCGAGCCTGCTCCTGCTCCTTGCTGGTCGCCCAGGCGATGAATTTTCCTGCCGCCTGACGTGTGCATTCGTCCTTCGCGCCGACGGAGGAGATCGCGAGACCATGACCATAAGCCGCTGACGGCAACGGTGCCGGCGGTTTGACGTATCCCACCTTGTCCGCCACACTAGACTTGGTCGGATCCTCCATCCAGTCGGCGAACGGCGTCGATTCGATCATGAAGGCGACCTTGCCGGAACGGAACGCTTCGAGCGCGTTGCTCCAGTCGTACGTCGTCGCACCAGGGGGCGCGTATTTGAAGAGGTCGCGATAGAGCACCGTGGCCTTCACCGCAGCAGGAGAATTGAAGGCCGGCGCCTGGCTCTTGTCGGTCCACGTGCCGCCCTCGGCGAGCATGAACGGCGCCCAGCGCCACACATTCATGCCTGACCCGCGTTGGCCACGTGCAACCCAGCCGTACATGTTGGGAGGCGCATTGAGCTTCTTGATGTCCGCCACGAGCTCGTCGAGCGTTTTCGGCACGGGGAGATGCGCCTGCTCAAGGAGGTCGCGACGGTAAAACAGGAAGTCGCCTCCGCCGATTAGGGGAGCGAAATACGCAACGTTCTTATAGCTCGCCACCGCGCGGCGGCCCGGCAGGAAATCGCCATAGTCAGCGTCTTTCGGATAGTACTTGAGGAGCGGTACGATCCAGCCCGCTGATGCAAACTCGGCGACGTTCGCCTCGTCAACGTAATAGATTTGATAGGAGCCCGCACCCGTCGACGCATCGAGTCGCGATTTCGAACGACGGTCGTTTTCACCGAAGTAGTTGATCTCGACCTTGGTGCCCGTGCGCTTCTCATAATCGGGCAGCGACTTCTCCATGACCGTCAGGCCGAGACTCTTCTGGGCAAGCACCTTGAGCTCGGGAACGTTACACGTCTGTGCCGTCGCTACCGCGGGAAGGCTGGCGCTGACCAACGCGCAAGCTGTCAACAATCGAATTGGTTTCACTCTTGTCTCCACTTTTTGAATGTTCTATGGCATCGCCATACGGGCGCTGGGATGTTGGGCAGGGCGAGCGTACGGTGATGTGAACTGTAGTGGCCGCGACCCTTGGTCAGCCACTGCAAAAGGCGGAAGACGCTGATACTTTTTGCTCGCAAGTTGGGTGCGGTGCACAAAATGTGTCAGTGACTATGAGAGTCAATGGCAGTGCTCGCGGGATAACCCTAATGCAAAAAAGTGTTAGTCCGCGGCTGGATTTGGAGTAGTGCGTCGCCCGTTAAGGGTTTAACTTCCGTTACACAAACGAAGACGGCGGCAGGCCAGATAAACAGCCTCGCACCAGTCCGCTTCAACGGAGGAAGACACGTGCAACCCGATCTCGAACTCGTGACTGTGCGCCGCGACGAATCGTTCAAGGCGTGGTATCACGGCTACCCGTACCGCACGGTGCGCTGGCATTTTCACCCTGAATATGAAATCCAGTTGATCGTGGCGACGACGGGCAAGATGTTCGTCGGCGATCACATTGGGCGTTTCGCGCCGGGCAATCTGGTATTGATGGGGCCGAACCTGCCGCACAACTGGGTGAGTGACGTGCCCGAGGGTGAGACCATCGAGCAGCGCAATCTGGTCGTGCAGTTCGGACAGGAGTTCGTAGCGCGATGCGCGGAAAGCTTTCCGGAGTGGCGGCATGTGGAAGCGTTGCTGGCTGCTTCACGGCGCGGCCTGTCGTTCGGGTTGCAAACCAGTGAGATCATCAAGCCGCTGTTTTTTGAGTTGCTGGACGCGCGCGGTCTGCGCCGGATCGCGCTTCTCATGTCGATGCTCGAAATTCTGGCCAGTGATCAGGATACCGAATTTCTGGCGAGTCCCACCTATCAACCGGATCCAACAGCTTTTGCCGCAACCCGCATCAGTCACGCGCTGTCTTTCATCGGCAAGAATCTCTCGGCGGATCTACGAGAATCAGATCTGGCACAACTGGCGGGCCAGAGCGTGAGTGCGTTCTCGCGTTATTTCTGCCGCCATACCGGCATGACGTTTGTGCAGTACGTGAACCGCATGCGTATCAATCTTGCCTGTCAGTTGCTGATGGACGACGAATTGAGCGTGACCGACATCTGCTACAAGGTGGGCTTTAACAGTCTGTCCAATTTCAACCGGCGCTTCCTGCTCATCAAGGGTATGGCGCCGTCGGAGTTCCGCCGCAATCAGAGGCTCAACGACGCGAGCCGCGATGCCTCCGAGGCAGCGGCCGCCCGCGGCGACGGCATCGCCAACGCGCCGTCGATCGTGCCTGCGGTGCAGAGTCCCACCTGCGCACGCAGTGCGCGCGTCGCGCGTCCGCCCACGTAAGCCTTTCGCCTCAACGGTGTTTCAAAACTCATCGCGCGGTTCTGGACCGCGTGAGGGGTGTGTTCATTCCTAAAATATGGAGACGACAATGACGAAAACTACGCTGAAGCAGGTCTCGTTTAATCCCCTTGTGCGTTGTGCACGCCGGTCGGCCGGCTGCGCAGCACTTGTGCTCGGCCTTTCGCTGCTTGACACATCCGGCGCCCAGGCGGCGCCGCTGAAGATTGGCATGACGTTTCAGGAACTGAACAATCCGTACTTCGTGACGATGCAAAAGGCCTTGAACGATGCCGCAGCAACCATCGGCGCGGAGGTGGTGATCACCGATGCGCACCACGACGTGAGCAAGCAGGTCAGCGACGTCGAGGACATGCTGCAGAAGAAGATCGACATCCTGCTTGTGAACCCAACGGATTCGACCGGCATCCAGTCGGCGGTGATCTCGGCAAAGAAGGCGGGCGTGGTGGTGGTAGCCGTGGATGCGAACGCGAACGGCCCAGTCGATTCGTTCGTCGGATCGAAGAACTTCGATGCCGGCGAGATGTCCTGCGATTACCTCGCCAAAGCGATTGGCGGCAGCGGTGAAGTGGCGATTCTCGACGGCATTCCGGTGGTGCCGATTCTGGAGCGCGTACGTGGCTGCAAGGCGGCGCTTGCCAAGTTTCCGAACGTGAAGATCGTTGACACCCAGAACGGCAAGCAGGAGCGCGCCACAGCGCTGACGGTCACCGAGAACATGATTGAGGCTCACCCGAACCTGAAAGGCCTCTTCAGCGTGAACGACGGGGGCGCGATGGGTTCGCTTTCGGCGATCGAGTCGTCGGGCAAGGATATCAAGCTGACCAGCGTCGACGGTGCGCCGGAAGCGATCACGGCCATCCAGAAGCCGAACTCAAAATTCATCGAGACGTCCGCACAATTTCCGGCCGACCAGGTGCGCATTGCGCTTGGTATTGCGCTGGCAAAGAAGTGGGGCGCCAATGTGCCAAAGACGATTCCGGTCGACGTAAAGCCCATTGATAAAAGCAACGCGAAGGGCTTTAGCTGGTAAGTCGCATGCGTGCGGCGTGGGCGTCCCTGGACGATTGCGGCGCCGCACGCGCCCGCATAGGAGGACCTGATGGACGCGATATTGAAACTCGACCGGATCACCAAGAGCTTTCCAGGCGTGAAAGCGCTGCAAGGCATCAATCTGGAGGTCGCTCGCGGTGAGATTCACGCTTTGCTTGGGGAGAACGGCGCAGGCAAGTCGACATTGATGAAGATTCTGTCCGGAATCTATCAGCCGGACGAAGGCACGATCACGCTCGACGGCAAGGAGCAGCAATTCGCCAACTATCACGACGCGGTGGCCGCTGGTGTCGGTATCGTGTTCCAGGAGTTCAGCCTGATTCCGTATCTGAATGCGGTGGAGAATATGTTCCTTGGCCGGGAATTACGCAATGGCGTGGGCATGCTCAAGCGCGCACAGATGCGACGCGCCGCTGCGGAGATTTTTGCGCGCCTTGGCGTGACGATCGACCTGTCGGTGCAGATCCGCGAACTGTCCGTTGCGCAGCAGCAGTTCGTGGAAATCGGCAAAGCGCTGTCGCTCAATGCGCGCGTCCTGATCCTCGACGAACCCACGGCGACGCTCACACCAGCCGAAGCAGAGCATCTGTTCACGATCATGCGCGACCTGAAGCAGCAGGGCGTGGCGATGATCTTCATCTCGCACCACCTCGAAGAAATTTTTGAAGTGTGCGACCGCATTACCGTGCTGCGCGATGGCCAGTACGTCGGCGTGACGGATGTGGCACAAACCGATGTGGGGCGGCTTGTCGAGATGATGGTGGGGCGGCGCATCGAGAGCAGCTTTCCGCCCAAGCCGCCGCTACGCGTCGATGCCAAAGTCGTGCTCGACGTCAACGCGCTGCAGTTGCACAAGGACGGCCCCGTGAACCGCTTCGCGCTGCGCGAAGGTGAGATTCTTGGCTTTGCAGGACTGGTCGGCGCCGGCCGCACTGAAACTGCGCTCGCGGTGATCGGCGCGGACCCCGCTCACGTAAAAGACATCCGTATCAATGGCGCTGCGGTCAACCTGTCGGACCCCGCAGACGCTTTGAGAGCGGGCGTCGGGATCCTGCCCGAGAACCGCAAGACCGAAGGTCTCATCACGGATTTCTCCATCAAGCAGAACGTCTCGATCAACAATCTCGGCAAATACCGCTTGTGGCGCCTCTTTATCGACCAGCGCCACGAAGCTCGCGCGACCGCGGACATCATGAAGCGCGTCGGCGTGAAGGCGCCCAGCATGCATACCGAGGTCGCTACGCTGTCGGGCGGCAATCAGCAAAAGGTGGTGATTGCGCGCTGGCTGAACCACCACACCAACATCCTCATCTTCGACGAACCGACGCGCGGCATCGACGTCGGCGCGAAAGCGGAGATCTATCTGCTCATGCGCGAGCTCACCGCGCGCGGCTACTCGATCATCATGATCTCGTCTGAATTGCCGGAGGTCGTCGGCATGTGCGATCGCGTGGCCGTGTTTCGTCAGGGCCGCATCGAAGTGATCCTCGATGGCGACGAGATCGACTCGAACACCGTGATGACTTATGCCACAGGCGGCGCTTCTCGTGGAGCAACTCATGAACATGCCTAAACCTTCTTCTTCTTCTTCGTCCGGGACATCCACGGCAAGCAGCGACACGGCCGGCGCGCCGGTGCGTCTTTCGTGGGCCGGCCTGAAACGCTCCACCGTGTTCTATCCGCTTGTCGGCCTGTTGATGGTATGCATTGTCATGGTGTTCGCTAGCAACAGCTTTCTGTCGGCCGCGAATATCGAGAACGTGCTTCGCCAGGTGTCGATTAACGCAATCATCGCCGTTGGCATGACTTGCGTAATCCTGACGGGCGGTATCGATCTCTCGGTGGGTTCCGTGATGGCGTTGTCGGGCACGCTTGCGGCAGGTCTGATGGTCGCGGGGATGAATGCCGTGGCGGCGCTGGTGGTGGGCATTGCGATCGGCCTCGGCTTCGGCGCGGCGAAGGGATTTTTCGTCGCCTACGCGGGTATGCCACCGATCATCGTCACGCTCGCGACGATGGGCATTGCGCGCGGTCTCGCGCTCATCTACACGGGCGGCTACCCGATCGACGGCTTGCCCGAATGGATCGGCTTCTTCGGCAGCGGCAAGGTGCTCGGCATTCAGGCACCGGTTCTGATCATGCTGGTCATCTATGCGATTGCGTGGGTGCTGCTCGAACGCATGCCGTTCGGCCGCTACGTCTATGCGATCGGTGGCAACGAGCAGGCCACGCGTCTATCCGGGGTACGCGTAGCGCGCGTGAAGCTGATCGTCTATTTGCTGGCTGGCCTCACCTCGGCTTTCGCCTCTATTGTCCTGACCGCCCGCCTGATGAGCGGACAGCCGAACGCCGGCGTCGGCTTCGAGCTCGATGCGATTGCGGCGGTCGTTATGGGCGGTACCTCGATTTCCGGCGGACGCGGTTCGATCATCGGCACGCTGATCGGCGCATTGCTGCTTGGTGTGCTGAACAACGGCCTGAACATGGTCGGCGTGAACCCGTATGTGCAGAACGTGATCAAGGGCGGAATCATTCTGCTCGCGATCTATATCAGCCGTGATCGCAGGAAGTGATGTCCCAATTCGATCTATTGATTCCCTTTCTCGCAGGACAATGCAATGACGACTCAAGACAATACCCGGAATATGACGGCAATCGTCTGCCACGCGCCTAAAGACTACCGCGTCGAACAGGTGGCAAAACCGCAGGCCCGTGCCCATGAGATGGTGATTCGCATCGCGGCGTGCGGCATCTGCGCAAGCGATTGCAAGTGCCATTCCGGCGCCAAGATGTTCTGGGGCGGCCCGAGCCCGTGGGTGAAAGCACCGGTGATTCCCGGGCACGAGTTTTTTGGCTTCGTCGAAGAGTTGGGCGAAGGTGCCGCAGAACATTTCGACGTGAAGGTCGGCGATCGCGTGATCGCCGAACAGATCGTGCCGTGCGGCAAATGCCGCTATTGCAAATCAGGCCAGTACTGGATGTGCGAGGTGCACAACATCTTCGGCTTCCAGCGCGAAGTCGCCGATGGCGGTATGGCCGAATACATGCGTATTCCACCCACGGCAATCGTGCACAAGATTCCCGATGGCATCTCACTGGAGGATGCCGCGATCATCGAACCGCTGGCATGTTCGATTCATACGGTCAATCGCGGTGACATCCAGCTCGACGATGTGGTGGTGATTGCGGGTGCTGGACCGCTCGGTCTGATGATGACGCAGGTGGCGCATCTGAAGACGCCGAAGAAGCTGGTGGTAATCGATCTCGTAGAAGAGCGGCTTGCACTCGCCCGCGAATATGGCGCGGACGTGACGATCAATCCTAAGCAGGACGATGCGCTGGCGATTATTCAGTCGTTGACGCAGGGCTATGGCTGCGATGTCTACATCGAAACTACCGGAGTGCCCGCAGGCGTCATCCAGGGGATGGATCTTATCCGCAAGCTTGGGCGGTTCGTGGAGTTTTCGGTGTTCGGCACCGAGACGACGCTGGACTGGTCGGTGATCGGCGACCGCAAGGAGCTCGATGTGCGCGGCGCGCATCTGGGACCGTACTGCTATCCAGTTGCGATCGATCTGCTGGCGCGCGGTCTCGTCACCTCGAAGGGCATTGTGACGCACGACTTTTCTCTGGAAGAGTGGGATGAAGCAATCAAGATTGCGAACTCGCTTGATTCGATTAAAGTACTGTTGAAGCCGCGTGCGTAGGCACTAGCGCTCACCCGCCACTCTTCACCCCAACTGGAAGCCGATCATGCATCGGCTGCAACCTACATGAGCACAACCTTCGATTTTTCCGGCCGCTCGTTCCTGGTCACAGGCGCGTCGAGTGGCATCGGCCGCGCAACGGTGCAATTGTTGCGCGCAAGTGGCGCGAACGTTGTCGCGGCGGCGCGCCGTGTCGACGAACTGGCCCGTCTGGCTGAAGAAACCGGCTGCGAACCACTCGTGCTCGATGTCGGCGATCCCGCAGCCATCGACGCTGCGCTCGGCGACCTCGATGCTTTCGACGGCCTCGTGAATTGCGCGGGTATCACCGTGCTGGAACGCGCGATCGATACGAAGGCAGAGAGCTTTGATCGCGTGATGGCGGTGAATGCACGGGGTGCGGCGCTGGTAGCGCGTCATGTCGCGCGTGGGATGATCGACGCGAAGCGGCATGGCAGCATCGTCAACGTATCGAGCCAGGCAGCGCTTGCTGCGCTCGACGATCACCTGAGCTACTCGGCTTCGAAAGCCGCGATGGACGCGATCACGCGCACACTGTGCATCGAACTCGGACCGTATAGGATTCGCGTGAATAGCGTGAACCCGACGGTGACGCTGACACCGATGGCCGTGCAGGCCTGGAGCGATCCGGCGAAGAGCGGGGCCGCGCTGCAGGCGATTCCTTTAAGGCGTTTTGCGCAGCCGCATGAGGTGGCGGAGCCAATCCTGTTCCTGTTGAGCGACGCTGCTTCGATGATCAGTGGGGTGGCGTTGCCGATTGATGGCGGGTACACGGCGCGCTGAGAAGTCCGCGCACCGTGCCCCCCATCAACGCGACACGTCTTGCCTGGCGTAAGTCGATTCCCAGCCGCCGCCAAGCGCCTTGCAAAGCGTGATCAGATTCGCGTCAGCGGTTGCCTTGCTTTGTTCCAGGGTGCTTTCGCCGTCGAGCAGTTGCCTCTGCACGTTCAGCACATCCAGATAGTCGAGTGCCCCAGCCTTGTAACGCTGCTGCGCGACCGACAGTGCACGCTGGTTCAGAGCAACCACCTCCGTTAGCCTGTCACGCCGTTGTTGCTCGGCATCGTAGACCACCAGTGAATCGTCCACCTCGCGCCACGCCTCAAGTACGGTGCGTTGGTAGTCGATCGCGGCTTCCTGTTGTTGCGCCTCGCGCAGGTGCAGTGTCCCCTTGAGGCGGCCGCCTTCGAAGATCGGCATCGTGATCGAAGGTCCGACAACAAACTGTCCCGAGGCCCAGTTGGCGAGGTTCGAAAGCTGCAGACTCTGGAAGCCTGCGCTGCCATTTAGCGATATGCGCGGATAAAAATCGGCCTTTGCCATGCCGATCGACGCCGTGGCCGCATGCAGCTGCGCCTCCGCTTGCCTTATATCGGGTCTGCGTTGCACCAGCTCCGACGGAAAGCCGATGGGAACCTGTGCAGGCAGCTCGGGCACGTCATGCGGCTCGCTGAGTGTCTGCGCAAGCGCGCCTGGCTGTTCGCCGAGCAACACGCCAATCGCGTTGATCGTGGTCTCGCAGCGCGATTCGAGCGTCGGGATCAAACTCTCGATCGACGCTGCTTGAGCGGAAGCGTTGGCCACGTCCAGATCCGTCGTCACGCCTTCGCGAACCTGGATCTGCGTGAGCTTCGTGGTATCGCGAGCAATCTCGAGGTTTTGCTTCGCGATGCGCAGCAACGACTGCGTATCGCGCAGCTCGATATAGTCTCGCGCGAGTTCGGCGCGCGCCGACAACAACACCGCGTTTCGGTCCTCGTAAGAGGCTTGTGTCAAGGCCGTCGCGGCTTCGACACCGCGTCGATTGCGGCCCCAGATATCGAGTTCCCACGATGCGTCGAAGCCTGCCTGGTAGAGGTTGTAAGCCGGCGAACCTTTGGACCCCGGCAATGGCGCCACGCCAAGCGGCGTATTGCCCGAAGCAGATTGCGATTGCGTTTCGGTCGGACTGACCCCGAGCAGCGACAGAATGCCATTCGGGCTTCCGCGCTCGCGGTCGTACGACGCAGCGCCGTCTAGTGTAGGATATTCTGCTGCACCCGCGACCCGCTGCTCAGCCCGGCTTTGCCGAAGGCGCGCCGACGCCGCGGCCACATCGAGGTTCGCATTGGCCAACTGCTGTTCGAGTGTGTTCAACGTGGGATCGTTGAACAGGGTCCACCAGTCTGTATCGAATCCGGTCTCGACGGCCTTGCTTGGAGACTGCGCCGCCTGGGTACGATCAAACACTTGCGGCGGCGTGGATGCCACTGGAGGTTCGAAGTTCGGTCCCACAGTACAGCCCGCGATCACGAGGCACGCCAATATCTCCAACACCAGAGCGCTGAAGGAAAAGTCTTTCGCATTCATTTTTTATCTCCTGCGTCGGCGAGGGTATCGCCATGCTGACCCACGGCAACTTCCGTTTCGACAGACAGCCCCACGCTTAACGCAGACGCTGCCTCTTGATCTCGGTCGATGGTGATCTTCACCGGTACGCGTTGGACGACCTTCGTGAAGTTGCCCGTCGCGTTGTCAGGTGCGATAGGCGCGAAGGCCACGCCGGTTGCGGGGGCGAGACTGTCCACATGGCCGTGAATCACAACGCCAGGGAAGCTGTCGACCTTGATGCGCACGCTCTCGCCCGGCCGCATGTGGGTGATCTGGTTTTCCTGGAAGTTGGCGACGACGTAAGCGTCGGAAAGCGGCACGATCGCGAGAACCGGCGCACCTGGCGTCACGAAAGCGCCAACCCGTGCGGAACGCCGTCCAACCTTGCCGTCCACCGGCGCGCGAACCTCCGTGTAGGACAGATTGAGCTGCGCCTGATCGAGCGCCGCCTCGGCGCGTGCGAGTGCGCCGGCTGCCTTATCGAGCTGCGTGCGCAGTACGTCGAGATTCTGCTCGGTCGACGCCAGCGCGGCGCGATCGTGCGCCTGTTGCGCGAGTTGCTCGGCGAGCGTGCTTGACGCGTGCTGTTGCTCCTGTGTCGTCCCTGCGCCGGCGTCCGAGAGGTTCTGATACCGCGAGGCGTTCGCCCGCGCGAAATCAATCGACGCGTCGTCGGATTTCAGCGTCGCGCTTGCCTGATCGACGAGCGAGGGTTGCCGCGCAATCTCGGCGTCGTAGTTTGCGACGGACGCCTTTGCCGCAGCCACGTCCGCTTCTGCACTCATCAATGCGGCCTTGAAGTCACGGTCATCGATACGTACCAGCAATTGCCCGGCCTTGACCGACTCGTTGTCGTTGACGAATACGTCGGATATCTGGCCGGCGATACGCGGCGCCACGAGGGTGAAATCGGCCTCAACATAGGCGTCGTTAGTGGATTCGTTATTCGAGTTGCCTGTCAGGTTTGAACAAGCCCATGCACCAATGCCGGCAGCAACAACCAAAGCGGCAACACGAATGATCCTGAGGGGAGACTTAGCAGCGGATGACATGATTACCGTCCCTTAGCGTGAAGTGGGGGGCGTCGTGCACCACGGCGGGTAGATCCGCACGGGTAACACGGGCACCAGAAAAAGGAGGGCGATGGCAACACCCGCCATTACCCGGTAGAGATCCGCCGAAGTCAGCACCACTGCCTGCTCGTGGATCCGGTGTGCAAGTTCGCCGAGGCCGTGAACTGCGTCGACGCTTTGGCTTGCCACAAGCGCGTGATTGCCTAAGTGGTCCACGAGCATGTTCGAATGAAGATGTTCGCGATCCGTGCTCAACCCTTCGATGAGCGCGGTCGCCACGGCCGCGGAAAAGGTTTTGAGCGAGTTGAACATCGCCGAAGCAAATGGACCGTCTGTCGGAGCCAGGCCCGTCGTCACGCCCATCAGGATTCCCAGGATCACCATCGGTTGCGCGATGATCTGGATCGATTGGAGCCAGTAGAAATTGTTGCGGATCCACTCGGAGGTGATGAAGCTCCCCATCAGGCACGTGGCGAGCATGAGGCACAGTCCAATCGCCATGACCCAACGGTGGTCGATCTGCCGCAGGTTCAGGACCGCAGCTGTCAGAGGAAGCGTGATCAGTAGCGGGATCGCAACCAGCAACGACAAGGGCGCAGTCTGCAGCGGCCTGTAGGCATGAATGCTGGCGAGATACTGGCCGGGTATGGCAGCCACACCCACCAGCAGGATGACCGCACCCAGCAGGGTCGTCAGTCCGTGCGTAAAGTTTCTGCGCGACAACAACTGCAGCTTGAAAAAAGGCAGCGGGTGAAACCACTCGATGACGAGGAATGTCGCAAACAGCAGCCCTCCGCCAATAAACATCATGCGAATGAGTTCGGAATTGAGCCAGTCCAGACGATCGCCTTGCAGCAGGCCGGTCACGAGCATGGCGACGGCTGGAAATCCCGTCAGAAACCCGGTCCAGTTAAAAGCCTTGAGCCGGTCGAGTTTGAGTGGATCGGTCGGAAGCCCTTGCTGGATCGCCACACAGCACGCGATGCCAAGCGGCACGATTTGCCAGAACGCCATTTGCCAGCCGACATACTCGGTCCACAAGGCGGCGAGCGGTGTGCCGAGCGCTGGTCCAAAGGTTGCCGTGAGCGCGTAGCCGGCAAGCCCATACAGCTTCACCTTGGGCGGAAGGTAACGCAGCGCCACGATGATCAACATGGGGGGCAGGCATCCGCCAGCAATCCCCTGCAGGACGCGCAGCGCATAGAGCGTGAGCAGGTTCGGTGCGAACGGACACAGGATCCCGAACAGCATCGTCGCGATCACGGCGCCGATCGTGAATCGCTTGAGCGTGAACGTGATCCCAAACCATGGAGCAAACACCATCGTCGCGACATTGGCTGCTTCGAACAGGGCGGTGAGCCACGTTCCGTCGTCATGCCCTATCGAGAGCGCGCCCTGAATGTCCGCTAAGGACTGCGCGGTGACCTGTTCATTGAGAATGGCCAATAAAGACGCGAGCAGCATTCCAACGAGACCGACCGCGAGACGAAGCGAAAGCGCGGATTGTGCGGCCGCCGCCGGCGCAGGAGCGGCTGTCGTCGTTAAAAGGTTGGCTGTAGTCATAGCAATCCCGTTACTAGTCAGGTTCGATAGGGCTTCTAAATAGCGATGTTGGAGATCGAATGAAAAGCGAAGATTCTCCAACACCGATAGCGGAAGGCGACCGGCTTACATCTTCGGTTGCGCCTCTTTGAAGTACTGCGGCGCTTCCCGGCGATCGAACATTCCGTACTCCCGGACAATGCGGATATTGCGCAGGCGCGATGCATCCGCTGTCGCCGCCTTCCCCAGGAACGCTTCAGCTGCTGCATGGTCGCGCCACGTCAGAACGGCGATGACGTCTCCCGGTGCCAGCAGTGCGTCGAAGACGTCCCAGGAAACGAGGTCAGGCGCGCTCGTGTCCACGCCAAGTGATTTCGCCACCGCTTCTGCGCCGCTCTGCTTCACCCATTCCGGCGAGAATTTCCCGTCATGCAGAGTCACCGCTTTGCCCTTTCCCGTCTCGGTGACATCGAGGCGCTGCTCGAGCAGGACGTGTCCCGCGGGCACATGCGTATCGCTGACGGTCTGGCCAATGCGCAAGCGATAGTCGGAAAACACCCGGTCGCGCGCAGCTTGCATGATCTTGTTGTGCGTCGCCTCGGTACGCCAGCGGATGAGCGATTTCTCGTCGCGCCAGCTCGACAGCGAAAGAAGCCATCCCTCGCGTGTGAGACTGGCGTAGCGATTGTTGTCGATAAACCCGTCGATCTTGTCGAGTTCAGGACGCAGCATCTTGGCCATGCCGAGATAGGCATCGACCTGCTCGGGTATCGGGTGAACTTCAAGCATTGCGGAGAACATCTGGACCTCTCTCGTTTGGTTAGCCGTACAACGTGTAGAGATTGTCCAGGATCGGCCCGATTCGTTGGAGTCCAAACGGGTTGGTATTAGGCCAATGAGTGATCGAAATTTGCCATGCGTTCAAGCACGCTCCGCATAACCTTCACAGGCTGAAAGAGTCTTTTGCAGGTCGATCTTCGGCGCATCGATCGCAGCGCATAGAATCACGGCTTATGGACGCCGTGATGAGGGGTAGGGAGCGAAATGGACAAATTGCGTGAGATGGAGATTTTCGTAGCCATCGTCGACCGGGGAAGTTTTACGGGTGCGGCCGACAAGGTCGGAATGTCGGCCGCCGCGGTCTCGCGGGCGGTCAATTCGCTCGAATCGCGTCTAGGCACACATCTGCTGGCCCGGACGACCCGAACGGTTCGTCCGACGGATGCCGGCCTGTCATACCTCGAAGCCTGCAGGAAGGTGCTGGACACCATCACGGATGCAGAGGCGACCCTTGCCGCCGATCAACTCAATCCGGTAGGGACATTGACCATTTCCGCACCGGTCCTGTTCGGCCAGCGATATGTTGCCCCGCTGGTCAACGCCTTCGCGCTGCGCTATCCGGACGTCAACATCAATGCGGTGTACGCCGATCGAACGACGCGGCTTCTGGAAGAAGGTGTGGACGTTGCCATCCGTATTGGCCACCTTGGAGACTCGTCGACATTCGCCGTTCCATTGGGTTTTGTGCGGCGTCGGACGTACGCGGCGCCTTCCTATCTCGCCGCGCATGGAGAGCCCGTTCATCCCAGGGACCTCGCTGATCACCACTGTGTATCTTTCACGGGCGTCTCGCTTCCGCTCGAGTGGGCGTTCAATGAGAACGGTTCGAGGCTGCCTGTGAGACTCCAACCGCGGATGATTGTCGACCTGGGTCCCGCGGCTCTTCTCGCAGCCGTCGATGGAGTGGGGATAACCCAGTTTCTGTCGTATCAGGCGGCGCCTGACGTGGCCGAGGGCAAGCTCCAGCCTGTGCTGACGTCATTCGAGCCAGAGTCGACCCCGGTGAGCCTGTTGCATGTGGAAAGGCGAAGCACCAGCGGCAAGATTCGCGCTTTCGTGGAGTTCGTGACCGAGACGCTACGCAAAAACGCGCACCTTCAGGACGTCGACGCTACGGTAACGCGAACTTCCCGGTAGGCTGTCACCAGAGCGTCAAGGCCGAACGCCCGGTTCAGTCCGCTCGGATTGGGTACTACCCACGCGCACGCGCCGCCGAAGGGCTTTGCTTGCAGCCCCCATTCGATATCGCGCGTGCCGGAGATGCCCGAGACCGCCATCTTTCCGAGGAAAACGACATGCCGTGGAGCGTACTGCTCGATCTTGAGCCGAAAAGCACTTCCGGCCAGTTCAATCTCCGATCGCGACAACTCGGCGGCCTGCGCTGTGGCTCGCGGGACTACTGCGGTGAGACCGCAACCATATCGGAGAAGCGAGCGGTCGTCTTCGGGAAGAATCTGTTCAGGCGTAAAGCCGGCAAGATGCAGGACCCGCCAGAACCGATTGCCTCGGCCGGCAAAGTGATGACCTGTCGACGCCGCACGCAGACCTGGATTGATCCCGCAAAAGACTACCGACAAGCCCGCTTCAAGGATGTCAGGAAGCGGCTGAATGGAGTCGCCGTCAGTCACAGATGGGCCAATCCTTGAAGAGAAATCTGCTAGCCGGTACCTTGATTTGCCCATGGTTGCGCGCCGGCCTCGCCGCGGAATCGTTGCCGATATTGTTTCGGTGTGACCTCTAGCCGCCGGGAGAAGGTCGTGCGCATATGTGTGGCACTCCGAAATCCGCATTTAAATGCGACGGTCTTCAGCGGCGCATCCGAGTCTTCGAGCAACTTCCTCGCGGTGTCGACGCGAACCTGCTCGACAAAGGCGGAGGGCGTCACCTTGGCATACTTCGAAAACACTCTCGAGAAGGTTCGACGGCTCACTGCCACTGCGCCTGCGAGCTGTTCGATCGACAGCGCCTCGGTAATGTGCTCGGTCACGTAGCGGTGCACTTTGCCAATAATCGGATCTTCATCCCTTCCGCTTCCTACATACGGGCTGTACTGGGACTGACCACCTTCCCGTTGGATGTAGACGACAAGACGCTTTGCGACACGCACCGCCAACTCATGCCCCCAGTCCTCGGCGACAAGCGAAAGGCACAGATCGATGCCAGCCGTCACACCTGCCGAAGTAATCAGGCGTCCGTCACGAACGAAGATCTTGTCGGGCTGCACAGAGGCGTGCGGAAATTCGCGGGCGAGGCGGCCCGCATCCGACCAATGAGTCGTCACTTCCTTGCCGTCGAGCAGTCCCGCATGAGCCAGCACGAATGCCCCATTGCATACGGAGCCGAACCGCGCCGCGTTTCGTGCCTGATTTTGTAGCCACGTCATGAAGTCACCGGACAGTTGAGCGTCGGGCAATTGCGGGCCGCCAGCGACCAGTAGCAGGTCCCACTGCGTGTCCAGATCCGCATAGCCGAACGGCACGGAAAGTCCCATCCCGTTCGAACAGGTCACGGTGCCGGCCCGCGAGCCCAGCAGCGAGACTTCGTACTTCTGATGTTCGGGAAGGATCGTATTGGCTTCCGCGAACACGTCGAGGGGGCCTGCAACGTCGAGCGCCTGCACACCATCGAATATGACAATGGCGACTTTCATACCGTGACCTTCGTGGAGTGAATGGACCCGTTCACGATACCGGCGATCCGATTGGCTTCACCCGGACCACTGGGCCAAGCCGGCTAGCCTGTATTGACGAGTGGTATGGCAGCTTACCGCAATGGCCCAAAAAGAGGGACGCACTAACCGGTAATTGACTTTTGCGCCCGTGTAACAAGCGAACTGGAGTCGAGCAGTGCGTGGCCCAAATCCCACGCTGATTGGCCCGGTATCGCGGCATCCACGTGTTTCCTCTTCCGTGCCGCCTGATTAGACTTCTTCCCATCGACACGGCTATAGCCGCTTCTTCGTCGCGGTCTACGTTGACACGGGACGACAACCAGGGACAGGGAGTGACGGCGCATGCATGTTGCAATGATGCTCTACGCAGGATTTCGGCTGCTCGAAGTGACGGGCCCTATGGATGTTTTCCACGAAGCGAACCAATTGTGCGGTGCAACGGTGTACGAACAGCACCTCGTGGGACCGTCCCGGGGTCCGGTTGTGTGCTCGAGTGGCGTAGCGGTGAGCACCACTGAATGTCTCCCGGATGTGCGAACTCCATTCGACATCGTCGTAGTGCCAGGTTCCCCGGTTATGGGGCCGGGGAACGAGCATCGCGAACTGGTGGACTGGCTCAGTGACGCTGGCCGTAGGGTGCGAAGGCTCGCGTCGGTGTCCAACGGGGCGTTTTTGATCGCACGCGCCGGCCTTGCCGACCGTCGCTCGCTGACCATGCATTGGCGCGACGCCCAACGTCTCTCCAGCGAGTGCCCCTTGGTACACGTCATGAGCCATCAAGGTTGCGTGAAGGATGGCAACCTCTACTCGTCGCGCGGCGTCAGCGATGGCATGCGGGTCGCGTTGGCTCTCGTCAGGGAGGACCTCGGCGAAGAGTTCGCCACAAGCCTCACACGGTCACTGTCGAGGCAGTCATGACCCGAAGCCCAATCGAATGTGACGAGAATCTGATTCATAAGGCACTCGCAAATCCGTTCCGGCGCGAGATCCTGAAGTGGTTAAAGACGCCAGAAGAATACTTTTTGCGAAGTCGGATCGATCTTGGTTGCGGAGTACCTTCAGGTGCAATCCACGCGCGCAGTGGGCTATCTCAGTCGACCGTATCGGCCCACCTCGCGACATTGATCGAAGCCCGACTGCTTGTGTCGACGCGCGTTGGTCAGTGGATGTTTGTGGCGCGAAACGATGAAGTGATTCGCACCTTTGCGGAACAGATCAGGAAAGAAATATAGCGAAGGATATAATCGCATCAGATTGCTAAGGAGGCATGCAACTGATGGCACGAACTAGAGTGTTCGAGGTTGACCAGGCGATAGAAATTGCAACCGACATGTTTTGGCGGAACGGCTACGAGCGCACGTCGCTGTCCGACCTGACCACTGCCATGGGGATCACGCCGCCAAGTTTCTACTTCGCGTTCGGCAGCAAGGAAGGACTCTTCAGGAAAGTCCTCGAACATTACAGGCGCACTCGTCTTGCCTACGCCGAAGATGCGTTGAACCAGCCGACCGCGCGGGACGTAGCGGAGCAGACGTTACTCCGGCTCGCAGATCTTTATACGGACCCCAAGCGCCCGCCTGGCTGCCTCGCCGTCAATTGCTCATTTCCCAGCAACACTGGGGTGACGGAGTTGCAGCGTGAATTTGCCGACCTCCGGAAAGCGCGGCGCGCGAAACTGCGCGACCGCCTCAAGAAAGCTCAGGCCGCCGGCGACCTTCCCGCTGACAGCGATCCGGACGAACTGGCGCGCTTCATTCTCGTCATCGGATGGGGCCTGGCTCTTGCTGCCCAGTCGGGTGCAACGCGCAATGATCTCCATCGCACCGTGGCGACAGCCCTCAAGGCCTGGCCGAGTTGAGGGCTGCGTTCGCCCATGCTTGTTACGACGATCCCCGTTACAATTAAGCTTCCCCTGAATAACAATGATCGTCGTGATCATTGGGCCGATGTTCGGAAACCTGCGGCGAACACACACGGAGGCGTATAGCATGAGCGAATTACAAGTCACCATTCAGGAAAAGGAAGGCGCCTGTAAGGCGTGGGTCCTGACGCCCGAAGGCGAGGGCAAATGGCCCGCTGTGATCTTCTATATGGACGCGTTTGGCATCCGGCCAGGCATGGTCCAGATGGCCAGGCACGTGGCTAGCAAAGGGTACGTCGTGCTTCTGCCCGACTTGTTTTACCGCTTCGGGGCTTACGGGCCACTCGACCCCAAGGAAGTGCTGAAGGGTGACTTCCGCGCTGTTGTCGGGCCAATGATGGCCAGCTCTGACAACCATAGAGCCGCCGAAGACACTGCGGCCTTCATCGAATACCTCGATACGCGCTCTGATGTGGCGGGCAAGAAGATCGGCACCGTCGGTTTCTGCATGGGCGGCGGCATGGCCCTCACGGCGGCGGCTTACTACCCGGACCGCATTGCTGCGGCAGCCAGCTTCCACGGCGGCAATCTCGCAACCGACCAGCCGACGAGTCCCCACCTGCTTCTCGACAAGATCAAGGCCGAGTTGTACATCGGCATTGCCGACAACGATCACAGCTTCCCGCCCGAGATGGCCGAGCGCTTCGAGGCCGCGCTGGGTGCCGCGGACGTGAAGCACAAGAGCGAACTGTACGAAGGCAAGGCGCACGGCTGGATGAAGCCGGACATGCCCGTCTTCGACGCAGAGGCCGCTGAGCGGGGCTGGAACGAGTTGTTCGCGCTGTACGCACGAACGCTCAAATAACAGCTCTGGATGCGCGGCAGGCTGCGTCGGCACGGAGCAGTGAGGCGTCGGGGTCGAGCTGGTACCTTCGACCACTGAACAGATCCGCAAATACCGTTCTGACAAAGACGGTGGATTGCGGATCGCACAGATCGGGTGGTTAATCCTGTTCCGCGCCCGGCCGCTTTGGAAACAGGATGCCCGCCTTGATTTGAGTCCCCGGTTTCACGCCGTGACCCCAAGGCAGGTTCCACGACGGTTCGGCGGACACCCCAAGCAAGCCTCGCAACTCCTCCATCTTGCCCGGCATCACAGGATGCAGCAGGTTGCTGATTCCACAGAGCGCTTCTAGCAACGTGTAAAGCACTGTATCCAGCCGATCCGACGCGTTGGGATCCTTCGCCAGTGTCCACGGCGCGCTACTCGCAACGTAGCCGTTAAGGTGTTTGACGAAATCCATTACCTGTTCCACCGCGCGGCTCAGTTTCATCTCTTCGACTAGCGCCAGAACGGCGTCCGGTAGTTCATTCGACCAGGCAATGATCGCTTCCTCGCGCGCTTCGCAGGCCTTCGGCGCAGGCACCGTTCCGCTGCGATATTTCATCGCCATGGCCAGCGTGCGTGCCGCCAGATTACCCAGATCGTCGGCGAGATCGCGATTCAGGCGCTGTTCGATCACTGCATTGCTAACGATTCCGTCGAAACCGAAGCTGACCTCGCGGATTAGCGTGTAGCGCAGCGTGTCGACACCGTAGGTATCGGCGGCCTCTAGCGGATCGACGCCATTGCCGAGCGACTTGCTCATCTTGCGGCCATCGGAACCGAGCAGGTGTCCGGAAACGTGTAAACGCTGATATGGCGGGATTCCTAGCGCATGCGTCATGCTCAGCCAGAAGAGCGTGTGCGTGCGCAGGATGTCCTTGCCGATTACATGCCGCACCGACGGCCAATAGTTGGCGAAAGCAGGATGGTCGGGATAGCCCAGCGGCGAAACGTAGCTTAGGAGCGCGTCGAACCAGACGTACGTAACATGTCCTGCGTCCCACGGAATCGGGATGCCCCAGTCGAGACGATCCACGGGACGCGAAATACTCAGGTCACCTATCGGCTGTTCCAATAGCCTCAATATCTCGTTGCGGTATTGCACGGGCTGGATCAGATCCGGCGTGTCCAGCAACAGCTGACGCATCCATTCGCGATGCGCTTCCATGCGGAAGAAATAGTTCGGTTCGCGCCGCAACACAGGTGGCTCCTTGTCCTCGGGAAGTTTGCCATCCATCAGTTCCTTCTCAGTGACAAAGCGCTCCTGGCCGATCGAATAGAATCCCTCGTAATCCGCCAGGTAGATATCGCCGGCATCGAAGAGCCGTGTCAGGCAATCGGACACCACCTTGGCGTGCGCGGAATCAGTTGTGCGAACGAACATGTCCGGTTTGACCGCCAGGTGCTGCCACGCTTCCTTGAAGTTCTGTGCGTGGCGTTCCACAAACGCTTGTGGCGCTTCGTTGGCCTGCAGGGCGGCCTTGGCGATCTTCTCGCCGTGCTCGTCAGCGCCCGTTAGCAGCAGCACCTGATGGCCGGCAGCACGCAGGTAGCGCGCCATGATGTCGGCATGCACGCTGGCGTAGGCATGGCCCAGATGCGGCCGGTCGTTCACGTAGTAAATCGGTGTGGTGATGTATCGGTACGACATTGCCGCTCCAAAAAAGAAAAGGGACGCCCGCGGCGTCCCTTTTTCAGAAGCAAAAAAGCCCTCAGCGCCTGGGGGGAGAACCTGCCAGGGGCATACGCATCGAACGAAGGAGGGCTTGGGTAGCTTGCATTGTGTTGGGGTTAAATTTAACGAAGAATCGGCGGGCTCATCCGCGATTGATGAATCCTGCCAGCTAATTTAATGGTTGTCTAGCGCCGGGCGCGTCGATTGCCGCTCGCACTCGCACAGCGCACGGCAGTTCTCCCTAAACCGTCCGCAGCATTCCGCCATCGACAAAATAGGTCGCCCCTACGCTGTAGCTAGCCTTGTCCGAACAAAGAAACACAATAAAGTTGGCCAACTCCTCAGGAGACGCAAACCTGCGGATAGGCGCATGCTCATCCGCGACCTGCTGCAGATGTCCCTCCCAATCGCCGCCTGAATCCTGCGTCAACTGCCTGGCAGTCTTGATCCAGTCGGGCGTGAGCACGAGCCCCGGGTTGATCGTATTCACACGGATGTTGTCCTGAATGAACTCGTTCGCCATATTCTTCGACAACATCATCAACGCCGCTTTCGTCACGTTGTAGATCGGCTCGTAGCCGAGCGGCTGCGTTGCGCAAATCGACGCGTTGTTCAGGATCGTGCCGCCGCCGCGTGCTTTCATCAAAGGCACGAGGCCGCGTGCAATGCGCACTGCAGCCATCACATGAAGATCCCAGTACGCCAGCCACTTCTCATCCGGCGCATTCATGATTGTTTCGTTGCTGCCAGTGCCCGCGTTATTGAAGACGATATCCGCGCCACCGAAATTTTCCTTCGCGGTAGCAACCAGCTTGTCGACGCCTGCTGAGGTCGCCACGTCGCAAGCAACCGGCACGGCGGTGACACCGAACTTCGTTGCAATGCCTGCTGCAGCCGCAGACAGGCGCTCCTCATTGCGCGCCGCGAGCAGGAGATGTGTGCCTTCTGCTGCGAACGCTTCTGCCACGGCCAGCCCGATACCCACACTGGCTCCGGTCAATACAGCCATCTTACCGCGCAAATTCAGATCCATTTCGCTGTCTCCGTTTTGATAACCCAGGCCTGACGCTTAAGGCTGCGTTGGCGTCATTGTCCTCACCACTGTGCTTGCGCAGAGCTGCGTTGTAAAGGCCTTCGCTTGTTGCGAACGCGCATGCCTGGCTCATCGAATACGTCCGAAGCTCATAACTGGTAGAGTCGTAAATGCCGACTTTAGAGGTATTTACGCCATGCGCATTTCCGTGCTCGCTCTTGAGGGGCTCTTCGACACGGGGCTCACCGTCATGCTCGACGCGTTCGGGCTCGCCAACAAATTCTCGGCCACGCAACTAGGTGGCACGCCGCGTTTCGATGTATCGATCGTAGGCGTGCGCAAGAGGGTTCAGTCCGGACAAGGGCTGACAATACCTGTGCAACCTGTCACGGCAGGGTTGAAGCCGGACTGGGTGGTCGTGCCTGCATTGGGTACTGGCACACCGGAGCAACTGGTTCCGGCTCTCACACGACCGGATGTGATTCAGGCCAAAGCACAACTGCTGAAATGGCATGCCGAAGGGGCGCTGATCGCCGCGTCCTGTATCGGGACGTTTCTTGTGGCGGAAACCGGACTTCTCGATCACCAGGAAGCGACGACAACCTGGTGGCTCGGTCCGCTGTTTCGGCAACGCTACCCCAATGTGTTGCTCGACGAATCTCGCATGCTGGTGCCCTCAGACGTAGGCGTGACAGCAGGCGCAGCAATGGGGCATCTCGATCTCGCCCTCTGGTTGATACGCCGGGCCAGCCCGGAGTTGGCAACGCTCGTCTCGCGTTACCTGCTGGCCGACATACGTTCCTCGCAGGCTCCGTACATCATCCCCAATCACCTCGCGCAGGCAGATCCGCTGATTCAGCGCTTCGAACAGTGGTCGCGGAAAAATCTCCGCTCGGGCTTTTCGCTCCAGCAAGCTGCCAGCGCACTCGCGACGAGCACTCGCTCGTTGCAACGCCGTTGCCAGGAGGTGCTCGGCAAATCGCCGCTTGCCTACTTCCAGGACCTGCGAGTCGAACACGCACAATCGCTTCTGCGCGGGGGACGCCTCGATCTCGAAGCCATCGCAAGCGAAGTCGGATACGGCGACGGTGCAACGCTGCGCACGCTGTTGCGCCAACGTCTGGGACGGGGCGTGCGCGACCTCCGTTCCGACCTGCTCTGACACGCAGATGCGCCTGGCGCAAATGGCTCTAAAGTTGGCGTTTGTGACTGTGTGAGTTCCGGGGTTCAGAGACTAGACTCGATCGCGTTGTCTGTAGCAATGAACACGCAGTCTCTGTCAATGAACGTTGAACCAGGAGTTATCCATGAAAGTTTTCGCCATCGCATCCGCCAAGCCGACGCTCACGCCCGAGAAGCTTCAGCAGCACATGCCAAACGAGGTCCCGGCCACACTCAAGCTCTATCTCGACGGCAAGGTCGAGCAGTTCTGGTTTCGTGAGAAAGCCGGCCCGATCTTTCTGATGAACGTCGAATCGGTCGAGCAAGCCAAGGCAACGCTCGATACGCTGCCGCTCGTGGCTGACGGTGTCATGAGCTACGAACTGTTGCCGGTCGGCCCGCTTGCCCCACTTGGCCTGCTGATCCAGAACAAGTGAAGCGATAAGCTGTGAGCGTATGGCGATCCGTTTGACGTGTCGGATCTCGTTGAAGAACCGTTCGACGAGATTCTACCGATGATGGATCGCCTGCAGTCCCGGCACCCATAACCGCACCCAGACGCGCATCACGAAGGAATACGAAGATGGACGACGCAGCAGAGATCACCCGGCACTACGAGCGCGAGAGCCTGGTCGAGCACCTTCGCGCGGCTCTGGCTAAAAGCGGACTCGGCGAGAAGCAACTCTCTGCGCGAGATCTTGCTCAACTTGACCAGTTCCATTCACGTGGCCTCGCGGCCACTGTAGAACTTGCGAAGGTCCTGCCGATCAGCGAGGCGACCCGTGTCGTCGATATCGGATCCGGGCTGGGTGGCCCGTCGCGCTATCTGGCCGAAACCTATGGCTGCACGGTGCACGGCGTCGACCTCAGTCAGTCGTTCGTCGAGGCTGCTACGTTTCTGGCCGAGCGCTCGGGTCTCGGAGGCAAGGTCACGTATCAGCGCGGCAACGCTCTCTCGCTGCCGTTCTCCGCTGACGCTTTCGATCTCGCGTGGACGCAGCACGTTGCCATGAACATCGGCGACCGCGCTGCGCTTTACAGGGAAACATGCCGTGTACTGCGTCCTGGGGGCCATTTCGCCATCTTCGATGTCGTGGCCGCATCCGACGAACCCCTGCATTACCCTGTGCCGTGGGCGAGCGGGCCAGAGTCGAGCTTTCTGGTGACGGCGGACGAGATGCGTGCCGTCCTCGCGAACCAGGGGTTCCGCATCACGTCCTGGACCGACTGTACGGATGCCGGGATCAGCTGGTTTCTGGAACGAGAGGCCGAACGTAAGCAGTCTTCGACGCAGCCCTTGCTCGCACTCGGCGCTGTAATGGGCCCAGCGTTCGGCGAGGCGACCGTCAACCTTCGCCGCAATTTGAGCGAGGGGCGCGCGGCGCTCGTCCAGGCGATCTGCGAAAAGGTCTGAGGATGCTCCCGCCAGAAGGTGCGACAATGTTCTGCGACTTCGATGTAGTCGAGGCACTCTGCTGCGTCGTTCATCCAGTGCCGACGGTCGCCATGAACCCCACTCTGGAGGCTTCCGATCCATGTCGCTCATCAACTACATTACGCAGATCCAGTTCGATTTCGGAGCAATTGCGAAACTACCTGACGAATGCGCACGGATCGGCATCAAACGACCTCTGATCGTCACCGACGCGGGCGTGAAAGCCGCGGGCATCATCAACAAGACGCTCGTTGCTCTTCGTGCGGATAACGAGCCCCCTATCTTTCCGGACACTCCTCCTAACCCCAACGAACGGGCTGTGCGGGCCGCCGTCGCGATGTACAAGGAGAATCAGTGCGATGGCGTCATTGCGGTAGGGGGAGGCAGTTCGATCGATCTGGCCAAGGGCGTCGCAGTGTGCGCGACCCACGAAGGACCCTTGCGCCAGTTCGCGCTTATCGAGGGGGGATTGCAGCGCATCACATCGGCTACGGCACCGGTTATCGCGGTTCCGACCACAGCCGGCACGGGTAGCGAAGTGGGGCGCGGCGCCATCCTGATTCTCGATGACGGCCGCAAGGTCGGCATTATTTCCCCCTACGTCGTGCCTCGTTCCGCAATCTGCGATCCGCAACTGACGTTGGGCTTGCCCCCACAGCTCACCGCTGCAACGGGAATGGACGCGATTGCCCATTGCATCGAGACCTTCCTGTCGCCAGCGTTTAACCCGCCTGCAGATGGCATCGCCCTCGACGGACTCTGGCGTGCATGGCGTCACATCGAGATTGCAACGCGTGACGGCAGCAACGTTACCGCGCGTCTGAACATGATGAGCGCCTCGTTGCAGGGAGCGCTTGCCTTCCAGAAAGGGCTTGGATGTGTCCATAGCCTGAGCCATTCGCTGGGCGGAATCAACCCGAAGCTGCATCACGGGACGTTGAATGCGATCTTCCTTCCCGCCGTGATCCGCTTCAATCGCGAGGCCGCTACAGTCCAGGACGAAGGAAAAATCGTGCGGCTGGCCGGCGCAATGGGTCTGGAATCGCCAGCCAACGTAGAAAGCGCGATTGCACGCATGACGGCCGACCTGGGCTTGCCGATCCGTTTGTCGACGCTCGGGGTTGAGAGCGCGCAGTTCGACAGGATTATCGAAGGCGCACTCGCCGATCATAGTCACACGACCAATCCGCGCGAGGCGACGCCCGCGGATTACCGAGCCATGCTCGAAGAGTCATTCTGAGGAAGGTGATGCAAAGGCGATGCGCCGGCGCGCCTGCTTGCGGGCAGCCGCGCCAGCGCGCCCGTATCAGTGGTTATGGCGCGATTCGCCGCGCGTTTCCACAATGTTGAGATACAGCGTGGCCGGCTCGAGGCACGCGCCGCTCGCCTGCTGACCCACCATGCTGCGATAGATCTCTTCCCACGGCGTTTTGTTCTGCAGAACGGGCGCTTTCCATTGGGCGCGGCGCGCGGCCAGTTCGCTGTCGGGGATCATCACGTCGACCTTGCGCGAGTTCAGGTCGATACGGATCCGGTCGCCGGTTTGCAGCAAAGCAAGGCCGCCGCCGATCGCCGCTTCAGGCGAAACGTTGAGAATCGAAGGCGTCGCTGAGGTACCGCTCTGACGGCCGTCGCCAAGAGTCGGCAGCGTGTCGATACCTTGCTTGAGCAACGCCGCGGGCGGTTGCATGTTGACCACCTCGGCACCGCCCGGATAACCGACCGGTCCGCAGTTGCGAATCACGAGGATAGAGCGCTCGTCGACGCCCAGTTGCGGATCTTCGATGCGCGCGTGGTAGTCCTCCGGCCCCTCGAATACGATCGCTTTACCTTCGAACACGTCGGGATGCTCGGGATCGGCGAGGAAGCGTTTGCGGAACGCCTGGTCGATCACGCTGATTTTCATCACGGCGCTATCGAACAGATTGCCGGACATCACCACATAACCCGCCGCTTCCTTGAGCGGCTGCTGGTAGCTGCGGATCACTTCGCGATCGGGCTCGACGACGTCCGCGAGGTCCTCGGCCAGCGTGCGGCCGGAAACCGTGCGTGCGGCGCCGTTCAGCTTGCCAGCGTTGAGCAGTTCGCGCATCACGGCGGGCACGCCGCCTGCGCGATGGAATGCCTCGCCCAGAAAGCGGCCGGCCGGCTGGCAATCGACGAGCAGCGGGATCTCCGGTCCCAGTCGTTGCCAGTCATCGAGCGAATGTTCGACGCCCATGTGGCGTGCGATCGCGACCATATGAATCGGACAGTTCGACGATGCACCGAGTGCGGCGGCGGCCACCACCGCGTTTTCGAAGGCCTCTTTGGTCATGACATCCGACGGGCGCAGATTCTCCGCGACCATTTCGACGATGCGCTTGCCTGTGCGATACGCCATCCAGCCGCGCTCGCGATGCGGCGCCGGAATTGCCGCGCAGCCGGGCAGCGACATACCCAATGCTTCGGCAAGCGAGTTCATCGACAGGGCGGTGCCCATCGTATTGCAATGACCGACGGAAGGTGCCGACGAGGACACCATGTTCATGAATTCCTCGTAGTCGATCTCTCCGCCGGCGAGGCGCTTGCGCGCGTCCCAGATGACAGTGCCCGAACCCGCGAGCTTGCCGTGCCACCAGCCGTCGAGCATGGGGCCGCCCGAAAGCACGATGGCCGGGATGTTCACGGTCGCCGCCGCCATCAGGCATGCCGGCGTGGTCTTATCGCAGCCTGTGGTGAGCACGACGCCGTCAATGGGATAGCCGTGCAGGATTTCGACAAGGCCGAGGTACGCCAGATTGCGGTCGAGCGCGGCGGTGGGGCGCTTGCCCGTCTCCTGGATCGGATGGACCGGAAACTCAAGCGGGATGCCGCCGGCATCGCGAATGCCATCGCGCACACGCGTCGCCAGCTCGAGATGATGGCGATTACAGGGCGCAAGGTCTGACCCTGTCTGCGCAATCCCGATGATCGGTTTGCCCGACTGCAGCTCCTCTCGGGTAATCCCGTAGTTCATGTAGCGCTCGAGATACAGCGCCGTCATGCCCGGATCGGCGGGATCGTCGAACCAGCGGCGGCTGCGCAGGCGTGACGGTGAACCATTCTGAGGACTGTCGGGGGATGATTGGTTTGACATGCTGTTATTCCGTTCGGCTTGTAGAGGCTTGTGGATATAGGCGCCCTCTCAGCAGCGCAACCGCCATACGGGAAGGCGAATTGCCATTCTAGAGCGCATTGGGCCTGGAGCGCATTGGGTCGCGCCGGGTCTTTCGGAAAACCATGGGAATCACGTGGACGGCTGGGTCTGTCTGTCATAGCAGCTATGAACCCAGCTGCATAGCTCGTCATGCCTCCTTGTCCGATACTGGTCTCCAGCGCCGAGACATGACGACGCGTTGAAACTCGTTAAACCAACCGGAGGAATTCGACATGAGCAATCGTATCGCGATCGTAACTGGGGCAAGCCGTGGGATCGGACGGGCAACCGCAATTCGCCTCGCCAAAGACTTTGGCGGCCTGGTGCTGGTGGCCCGCAGCACGGACTTGCTGGAAGAGACTGCCGAGGCGGTGCGCGCCGCCGGCGCCGAACCGCTGCCCCTGGGCGCGGACCTGCGCGTACCGGCCGCCGCGAAGGAAACCGTCGACCAGACGCTGGCGAAGTTCGGGCGTATCGATGCGGTGGTCAATATCGCCGGGGCCGTTCCCCAGATCGACGTCCTCGACATGACGGACGAGCAGTGGGACGA
>NZ_JAMFSB010000034.1 GCF_026225065.1 Paraburkholderia sp.
CCGCTGCCGCCCTATACGCCCGAAGATGCGGCGCAGGTTCGCTGCCCCGTGCTATTGATCGACGGGGAGAAGAGTCCCGAGATGTTCAGGCGCACCGCGACTGCGCTCGCATCGTGGTTGCCGGATGGGCGGCGCGAGACGGTGCGGGGCGCATCGCACGGGATGAACCTGGCGCACCCTGCGGCGTTCAATCGCTATATCGACGAATTTATCCGCAGCGTGGGTGGCGACAACGGGCAGCGCTGAACCCGCTGATTTAGCTAGCCAGTTCAGCTAATCCAGCCTTAAGCCTTGCGATGCGCGTCGGCGTCGAGCGCGTGCTCGGCCGCTTCGCCGACCAGACCGTGATAGTACAGATGCACGCCGATCGCGAGCGAGTCGTTGCGGATTTCCTGGAAGGCTTTCCACGCCTTCACCGGCTCCTTGAACACGAGATAGTGCGCTTCATTGGCCACCAGTGCAGCGACCTTGTGCAGACCGTGGCTATTCAGCCTGGAGACGAGAGCGTCGAGGCTGCTGTGCGTGCGCGCGTCGGTGCGCGGATAAAGCATATGCAGCACGGCGACGTTTTGCGTCTTCAGGGCTGCGGACAACGCCACCACGATGTCCTGATGGTTCAGCGCGGTAACGATGCTGTCTTCGGTGTGGTTGAGATCCGGAAACAGCGTTTCGAGCGATGCGTTCATCTGGTAATCCTGTTCTTCTGACTGGATAAAAAGACCCGCCGCGAACGGCGGGCCAAAGACAGCGATGTGTTTTGCAGGGGAAGCAATTCACGCAACGAGTATCTCAGACGGCGCACGCTTCTGCTGGTTAGGCAGTGCAAAACATTGTTGCAATATCTACGCTATCTTTCAGTTGGCTGGCTGAGTCTAGCTGGCCAATATTCGTAGGAATGAATTGGATTTAAAATGATTCGCAACGAATGTTGCTTAGGTCGAGATGGATTGTTGTGGCCAATCGTCGCAATTAATGGACGCTGTGGCCGTAAAATGCAAAGCCTGAGCCGGCTTTAGAACCTTCGTAGTCCGGCACGTGCGCGATGTGACAGCAAAAAAGGAACACGTAGATGAATGACTCTAAGACACACGCAACGCTGAAGTTTTCCGACAGCGACCAGACCGTCGATTTCCCGATCTACAAGGGCACGCTGGGCCCGGACGTGATCGACATCCGCAAACTGTACAGCCAGACCGGCAAATTCACGTATGACCCGGGCTTTATGTCGACGGCGGCGTGCAATTCGGCCATCACCTATATCGACGGTGACAAAGGCGAGCTGCTGTATCGCGGCTACCCGATCGATAACCTTGCGGAGAATGCGGACTTTCTGGAAACCTGCTACTTGCTGCTGAACGGCGAACTGCCGAACGCAGCGCAGAAGGAAGAGTTCGTCGAAACCGTCACGAAGCACACGATGGTGCACGAGCAGATGCACTTCTTCTACCGCGGCTTCCGTCGCGACGCGCATCCGATGGCAATTCTGGTCGCTGCGGTCGGCGCGCTGTCGGCGTTCTATCACGACTCGCTCGACATCAACAATCCGCAGCATCGTGAGGTGTCGGCGGTGCGCATGATTGCGAAGCTGCCGACGCTGGTGGCCATGGCTTATAAATACACGGTTGGCCAGCCGTTCGTGTATCCGAAGAACGACCTATCGTATAGCGCGAATTTCATGCGCATGATGTTTGCGAACCCGGCAGAAGAGTACAAGGTCAACGACGTGCTGGTGCGCGCGCTCGACCGCATCCTGATCCTGCATGCGGACCACGAACAGAATGCGTCCACGTCGACAGTGCGTCTGGCGGGCTCGTCGGGTGCGAACCCGTTCGCATGTATCGCAGCCGGTATCGCCTGCCTGTGGGGCCCGGCACACGGCGGCGCGAATGAAGCAGCGCTGAACATGCTGGAAGAGATCGGCTCGGTCGACAACATTCCTGAGTTCATCAAGCAGGTGAAGGACAAGAACTCGGGCGTGAAGCTGATGGGCTTCGGTCACCGCGTGTACAAGAACTACGACCCGCGTGCCAAGCTGATGCGCGAAACCTGCCACGAAGTGCTGGAAGAGCTGGGCCTGCACGACGACCCGCTGTTCAAGCTGGCCATGGCGCTGGAAAAGATCGCGCTGGAAGACGAATACTTCGTGTCGCGCAAGCTGTATCCGAACGTCGATTTCTACTCCGGCATCGTGCAGCGCGCGCTGGGCATTCCGACCTCGATGTTCACGTGTATTTTCTCGATGGCGCGCACCGTCGGCTGGATTGCACAATGGAACGAGATGGTCGCCGACCCGGAACAGAAAATTGGCCGTCCGCGTCAGCTGTTCGTTGGCTCCACGTCGCGTGAAGCCAAGCCGCTCGCGCAACGCTGATTGACCGCCGCAATGGCCTGAGTGCCGCTTGATTGCGGACCGTGAGCGGGCGTTGTCTCCGGACAGGAGACAACGCCCGCAGTCTGTTTAGGGCAAAACTGCATGACGCGTGCCACCGCGCACATGCACCGGCCCGGCGCATCGTTCGTAGCGTTTTGTTACGCCTTCGAAATAGCTTACCGGCTTAAATCCACCACCTACCTGTGTTAAGTTCGTTCGACGGGCGCAGACCCTCTACAATCGGAACGAAGCCCATAGCACAGGAGCAAGCTGATGCAGCAACCCGAAGCCCTTGGCGGACTCTCAGGCGGCGTGGACCATGTCGAACATGAACCGGATGGCGCATTTATCCCGCCGGAAAACCTCAACGTCGCTAGCGCGAACCAGTTCGTCCTGAAGTCGGGCGACACCTTTATTGTCAACGACCCGCTCGGCGATATTACCGGGCACGACGACGGCCTGTTCGTCAACGACACGCGGGTCCTATCACAACTGCGGCTGACCTTCGGCGGGCGTGCACCGTCGCTGCTCTCAGGCAGTGTCAGCAGTGATAACACGGCATTCACGGCGCACCTGACCAACCGGCCGTTGCCACCCTTAGGCGGTGACAGCACACCCGAGGGTGTGATCCACGTCCAACGGGTGCGTGTGCTGTCCGGCACGGTACTCAACGAAGCGATCGAACTGACCAACTACGGCACGAAAGACGCTGTGGTGCCGCTTTCCATTTCATTCGCCAGCGACTTCCGCGACATGTTTGAAGTGCGTGGTCTGAAACGCGACAAGCAGGGCAAGATCGAACCAGCGCGCGTCGAAAACGGCGAGGTGCTGCTCGGCTACGTGGGGCTCGACAATGTCGCGCGTAACGTCGGCATTGCGTTTTCGCCGACCCCGGACAAGCTCTTTGCCAACCGCGCAGACTACACGGTGCAATTGCCGGCGCAAGCCTGCGTGTCGATCTATCTTGCCGTCAACGTCGAGGTGCAGGCAGAGCCGACCGCCACCAATGCCGATGTCGCAAAGTCCGTCCATGCGCTGAACGAGGCCCATCTGACGCAGATCGATGCAGCGCGTCCGCGCGTCGGGCGCGCCGCCGTGCGCGCGGCGCTGGTCGATGCTCACCTGGTGATGCGTGAACGGCGCCGGGCAACAGCACGTGTGCGCTCGAGCAATCCGCTGTTCAACGCGTGGATCGACCGCTCGCTTGCCGATCTCGGTCTGCTCACTACCGATCTGGAAACCGGCCCTTATCCGTACGCCGGCATCCCTTGGTTTTCGACCCCGTTTGGTCGCGATGCGCTGATCACGTCGCTGCAAACGCTCTGGCTGCAACCAGGACTGGCGCGTGGCGTTCTGCGCTTTCTTGCCGAGCATCAGGCGCGCGAGAACTCGGCGTTCCGCGACGCGGCGGTCGGCAAGATCATGCACGAGATGCGCAAGAGCGAAATGGCCGCCACCGGCGAAGTGCCGTTCGCGCTCTATTACGGCGGGGTCGACTCGACGCCCCTGTTTATCGTGCTGGCCGGTGCCTACGTGGCACGCACCGACGACCTGAGCCTGATCGACGAGTTGTGGCCGGCGCTGGTGCGCGCGGCGCAATGGGTCGCGGGGGTGTGCGACAAGAACCGCTTCGGCCTGCTCGACTACCAGCGCGAATCGGATGGCGGTCTTGCGAATCAGGGCTGGAAAGACAGTCACGATTCCGTTTTTCACGCAGATGGGCGCTTCCCCGACGGGCCGATTGCGCTGGTCGAGGTGCAGGCCTACGCGAGCGCGGCGTTCGACACCATGGCGCATTTCGCCAAGCTGCGCGGTCTGCTGGATGAGGCGGCCGCTTATAGTGCGCGCGCGAAGGGCATCCGCCAATGCGTGGAAGAGAAGTACTGGATGGAAGAGTCTGGCTTCTACGGCATTGCTTTGGACGGTCATGGCGAACTGTGCCGCGTAATGGCATCGAACGCCGGCCATCTGCTCGCCTTCGGCTTGCCGTCGCGCGAGCGCGGCGAAGCCGTGGTGCGCGGTCTGCAGTCGACGCTGTTCCATACGGGCTGGGGCGTGCGCACGCTCGCGGCAGGACAGGCACGTTTCAATCCGATGGCGTATCACAACGGCTCGGTCTGGCCGCATGACAACGCGCTCTGCGCGCGCGGCGTGGCGCGCTACGGCGGCAAGGCGACTGCGGTGAATCTGCTGCAGGCGCTGTTCCAGGCTGCGGTCAATTTCGACATGCGTCTGCCCGAACTCTTCTGCGGCTTCCCGCGCCGGCGCGGCGAGCCGCCCACTGCGTATCCGGTTGCGTGCCTGCCGCAGGCGTGGGCGGCCGGCTCGCCGTTCATGATGTTGGAAGCGTGTCTCGGCGTAACCGTGGATGCGGCGAAACGCGAAGTCCTGATCGAACAGCCGATGTTGCCTGAAGGCATCGACTGGCTCGAAATCGGCGACATGCGCGTCGGCGATTCGAGCGTGACCATCACCTTCCGGCGGGTCGCGGGCAAGGTGGTCGCCTCGGCGGAACAGGGCGATGTGCGGGTCGTAGCGTTGCTGTAAACGCGGGTGCCTGGTGGTGGTATTTGCGCGTGGTGCATGCGGTGTCCGGGTGGTAACATTTGTTGTCAACTTACTCTCCGGTCCATCGCATGCCCGACAGTTTCGACCAGCTCGCCGCCCTGATCCGGGCGCGCTTCTCAGAACTCAGTCCGCAATTCCAGGTGGGAGCCGCGTTCCTGCTGGATCATCCTGACGAAGTCGCGGTCTCTTCCATGCGCAAGGTGGCCGAGCGGGCCCAGGTGCAACCCGCATCGCTCGTGCGGCTGTCGCAGCAACTCGGTTTTCCCGGCTGGAACGAACTGCGCAATCTGTTCGTGGCGCGCGTGCGAACGCGGCCCGAACCGCTCGCCAGCCGCGCCCGTTCGCTCGTCAAGGCCAATGCCAAAGACGCGCTGGCGCACGATCTGCTGGTGGCGCAACAGCACAATCTCGATGTGACGGCCGCGCATAACACGCGTGTCACCGTTGAAACGGCGCGGCTGCTGCGCCGCGCGCCGCATGTGCATGTGGCGGGCTTTCGCTCCTGCTATGCGGTGGCGTTCGGTCTGGTGTATGGGTATCGGTTGTTCCGCTCGTCGGTGTCGTTGCTGACCGGCGAAGCCGGTACGCTTGAGATGCAACTGCGCACCATCGAACGCGATAGTGCGACTGTTGTCATCAGCTTCGCACCTTATTCGATGGAGGCGGCGCGCGTGGCCGAAGCAGCGCTCGAGAAGGGCAGCAAGCTGATTGCGATTACCGATAGCGCGGTGTCTCCGATCGCGCTGAATGCGGACAAAGTTTTGATTTTTTCACACGAAAGCCCTTCGTTCTTTCCTTCGCTGGTCGCGGCCACCGCCATTGCGGAATCGCTGGTTGCGCATCTGCTGGCGCTTGAAGGCGCCGACGCGGTCGAGCAACTCGAGATTGCCGAACGTTCGCTGCATGCGAAGGGCGCCTACGTGCCTTGAGCGAGCGCGGAGCGGGCTGCTGATGACCTGCAGACCCGCTACATCTAATTCTTCCACTCTGTTTTGTGCTGCCCGCTCCATTCGGTACATGCTCGATCATGTTGACAACATATGTTGTTGAGATGTATAAATTGGATTCGAGTGTTGAATCGATGCCGTTGACAATGACGGCGTCCCTTCAACTCACTGCATATGTGAGCGGATTACCGTTGCATGTCGCGGTGCCACAGCAAACCGGGTTTCAGCGAGGCATAACAGTCAATGCAGGAATGGAGTCTCTTTCGTGTCACCGGGCAACCGGATGACATCGGCTACAGGCTGGGCGAGCTGGCGCGGCCGATGATGGCGGCGTACATGCAGCAAAGCGCGGCCTGGAAGCAGGTTAGCCGGTGGCGTGGTCATCCATTCGTGGAGGCGCTGCGGCGCGCGGCTGAAGCATATTTTCCCGCGCTGGTTGCCGAGTTAGACGGTATGGCGGCTGGCCTGGGATGGCCCGTGGAAGACGTGTTCCTGTGGAACTGCCGTGGTGAACTGATTCACAACGCGCCGGACGGCTGTACGACGTTAGCCGCCGTGTCGGGCAATGCCCGTTTCATCGCGCACAACGAAGACGGCGATCCGTATCTGCGCGAACGATGCTTTCTCGTGGACGTTCAGCCTGCCGGCAAGCCCGGTTTCGTGAGTTTCTATTATCCCGGTTCACTGCCGGGACATACCTTTGCGGCGAGCCGCGCGGGCCTCGTGCAGGCCATCAACAATTTGCGCATCCGCGTGCCGGCGGTGGGCGTGCCCCGCATGATCCTCGCGCGCGCCGTGCTCGATACAAACTCGCTCGACGAGGCTGTTGCGCTGTTGCGCGATATGCCGCGTGCAAGCGGCTTTCATCACACGCTAGGTTGCGTGGGCGACTCTCGTCTGGTGAGTGTCGAAGCAACGGTGCAGCGTTGCTCAGTCGTCGCCGATACGCTTCGTTTTGGTCACGCGAATCATCTGGTTCACGACGGCTGTAATAGTGAAGGGCAAATCATCACCGATTCGTCCCGCGACCGTCAGGTGCGCGTGAATGCATTGCTTCCGGCGCTTGGCGCGCCGGTGACAGACGATGCACTGCTACGCGTTCTAAGCGACCAGGCGCCGTCTGGCTTGCCAATTTATCGCGACGACCCGCACGACCCCGACGACGAAAACACCTTGGCCACCGCGCTGTTTCGCGTCGAAGCGGACGGCGTGGCGATGCAGGTCTATCGTCAAGGGCACCGTGCATTCGATACGTTTATTCCCCGGACGGCGCATTCGAACACCGACTTCTAACCGCGAACAAGCGATAAGGATACCTATCATGTCTACCGTGTTTCACCGCGCACCGAAGCAGAATCTGCCAGTCGCGGTGGCTGGCGATGGCATCGAGATTATCGACACCGCCGGCAAGCGCTATATCGATGCATGCGGCGGGGCGGCTGTTTCGTGCCTTGGCCATAGCAACCAGCGCGTAATCGACGCCATCAGGCGTCAGTCCCAGCAATTGCCGTACGCACACACCTCGTTCTTTACGACCCAAGTGGCGGAAGAACTCGCCGACCGACTCGTGGCGAGCGCACCGTCTGGCCTGGATCACGTGTATTTTGTTTCGGGCGGCTCGGAGGCGATCGAGGCGGCGTTAAAGTTGGCGCGCCAGTACTTCGTCGAAAAGGGCGAGCCGCAACGGCGTCATTTCATTGCGCGCCGCCAGAGTTATCACGGCAATACGCTGGGGGCGCTGGCGATTGGCGGCAATGCATGGCGCCGCGAGCCGTTCCTGCCGATCCTGATCGAAGCGCATCACGTCAGCCCGTGCTACGCGTATCGCGAGCAGCGCGCTGACGAAACCGAACAGGCCTTTGCGCAGCGATTGGCGGATGAGCTGGAACAGAAAATCCTCGAACTTGGCGCGGATACAGTGGCCGCTTTTGTCGCGGAAACGGTGGTAGGCGCAACCGCGGGCGCCGTGCCGCCAGTGCGGGAATATTTCCGCAAGATTCGCGCTGTTTGCGACCGCTACGGAGTGCTGCTGATTCTTGACGAGATCATGTCGGGAATGGGTCGCACCGGGTATCTGTATGCCTGCGAAGAGGACGGTGTGTCGCCGGATCTGCTGACGATCGCAAAGGGCCTGGGGGCGGGCTATCAGCCGATCGGGGCAACGCTGGTCAGCAAGCGCATCTACGATACGATCGTCGGCGGCTCGGGCTTTTTTCAGCATGGTCATACGTATATTGGGCATGCAACGGCGTGTGCCGCCGCACTCGAAGTGCAGCGCGTGATCGCCGATGACAATCTGCTGTCGAACGTGCAGGCACGTGGCGAACAGCTGCGTGCGCAGCTTCGCGAGCACTATGCGCAGCATCCGCATATCGGCGATGTGCGCGGGCGCGGGTTGTTTGTGGGTGTCGAACTGGTGAAGGAGCGGTCGAGCAAAACACCGTTCGACCCGAAGCTCAAGCTGCATGCGGCGATCAAGCGCGAAGCGTTTACGCGCGGGCTGATGGTGTATCCGATGGGTGGCACGGTGGATGGCAAGAATGGCGATCATGTGCTGCTGGCGCCACCGTTTATCTGCACGGCGCAGGATATCGACAACATTGTGAGCCGCCTCACTGATGCGATCGACGGTGCGCTTTATTCGACCGGCGTGCGCGCAGTATCCTGAGAGCGCGTCGCCGCTTTATTACTTACGAGAGTTTTCATGACTGAACGTTTGCCACGTTTCGACGCGGCGCATGCCACGCCTGAGCAGAAGGCCGTACTCGACGAGATATTGTCCGGTCCGCGCGGGAATCTGAATGGTCCGTTTCTGGGCTGGATTCACAGTCCCGAACTCGCGCAGCAGGCGCAACGGCTGGGGGCGTTTTGCCGCTACCGGACCGGACTGCCGCTGCGCTTATCGGAGTTGGCGATTCTGGTGACGGCGGCGCGCTGGCAAGCACAGGCTGAGTGGTACATACACTATCCGATTGCGCTCGAGGCAGGTGTTACTGAGGCCGAGGCCGAGGCGATTCGCTTAGGTCAGCCCCCGTCTTTTGCCAATCCCGAGGACGCGCTGATCTACGCATTTGCCAATGAACTGTATGACACCAAGCGGGTGTCCGATGCGACCTATGCGGCGACCGTGGAGCGCTTTGGGCGCGAGGTCACGATCAATCTGGTCGGCTTGCTTGGGTATTACGCGCTCGTTGCGATGACGTTGAATGTGTTCGGGATGCGGGCCGAAGGGCAGGAGACGTTGCCGTTTGCGGAGTGAGGGAAGGTGGCAAGTGGTCAGCGCGCGAGCAGCCGGTTCGCGGCCGCTATTTCGGCGTGTTCGAAAGCTGGTTCGAATTCGTCTGCCTCGCGAGCTGTCATTCCAATCTCTTTCGAGAGTGCCATCTCCCGCCATGAACGTACAGCAAGGTATACGGTGCCGAGTACATCAAGCGCCGCGTCGTGCGTCAAGTGGAAATACGCTGCTGCTGCGACGGCTTCTTCGATCGAACCGCTCGGTCCCGCTTCTTCCGTGAGCCACGTCTTGAGTTCGCGATCCTTGTCGGGCATCGGATTGAGATCAAATGCAGGAGCAAGACGCCACTGTCCATGACCTACGTGCAGGAAACCATGATTCTGAAGATGGTCGTCCACATTGGTGATGAGCATGCTGAATACGATCCGGCGCCATAACTCAGTCAGATCTCTGCGCGGATCGTCGCTGACGACCAGGATCCGTTCTGCGATCTCGGTGTACGAGTGATCTTCTTCGCGCGAGGCCTGGAGTAGCGACGCCGCCGACAGGTACGGAATCCGGTTACCGTTATGGCGGTCAAAGCGGCGAATCAGTGCGACCGGCACGTTGTCGGAGTGCACGATGCGCGCGTGTGAAGCGTCGATACCGCCCCTCTGTGCGAGGCGCAGAGCGAGCACCTCGGCGCGCGTGACCGCGCGCTCGTCATGGACGCTTGGAAACTTGCCAATGGCGAGGTGCCCGCCTTCGTCGACTATCGTGCATTTTGGACGCATCCCGCCTAGTGACGTGCCGCGCCCTCGTAGGTAGTGCAAGTCAGCTTCAGTTTCAGTGCCGCGTTCGACCGCACGGGACGCGCCGAATAGCTGGGTCAGTTCGATTAGTGGCGGAGTTCGGCGGTCACCGTCCTCCACCGTGCGTTGGAATATTCCCTGATCGTTCGCAAAGCGGATCGCGCCGACTCGACTTTCGTCGTCGACGCCAAGTAGGTAGTCCATCTCCGTCAATGCGCCGCCGAAGCTTTTGCCTTGTTCCTGCGCGATCTTGCGTCGCTTGGCGTGGTCACGCGCAATGACCCGGCAGCCCCAGCCGTCAGGTTCGGTATCCGCAATCGCAAAATGAAATACCGAGTCGTTTCTAGTGGGGGCTTTGCGGAACTGTCGTTCGGCGGTCAGAACAAGGTCGGGAGAGATGGCGAAGTGGGCGTCGTGTTGAAGCCAGCTTCTGTCGTAGACGAACGCTGAACTTTCACGTGAGCCAAGTTTGGCATAGGTCAACCGGCCGACGGGCAATGCCGACGACCCCAGCGCGACGCTCACTGTGCGCTCAACCGGCACGGCCATCACAGGGCTCCTGACGACCTGGCGGCCTTCTTGCTCCGAATACGTTTGGGAAGGTTTTGATCCATTAGGGCTAGACCGACATCGTCGTGGGCGGTGTCCAAAAGGTTCGTAAAGCGCTCCAACTCGCTCAACACGAGCATTGCGGTCGCAACCGTGCCCACGGCAACCGTTGGGTCGCCTTTTTCAAGCCGCTGCAAGGTCTTTAGCGAGACCTGCAGGCGTTCGGCCATGGATTGCGTGGAGATGCGTCGACGACGACGGGCCAACGCGATGTCCTCACCGAGTTTTTTCAATCCGCGACGCACCGGCAAAGGCAGTGCATCTACTTTTGCAGTCGTATGTGATTGAATAGGAGAATTTAGAGGTTCCATATGACTGATTATAGGTCGAAATCAAATTTTCGGCAAAAATCATAAATTAAGGAGTTGCATGTGACGCCATAAACTAATTAAAAGGTTGTATATGACCATTTATGATCGATGTCCGGATGGACTTGTCGAGGTTACACCCTCGTATCCGATGTCAGGGTATAAGCCCGCCGCCGCTGTGCAAACAGGGGCTCCGAGCCTGCTTGCGCACTCGCCCTCGACTCACCACCGGCTCTATCTCGATCGCGACGGTCCGTGCGGGACCCGCCCAACACTTACCCGCATCGATTTCCAGAAGCGCCTATGATGAAGTTCGGTCTACGCCCGCGTCCGTCGCGCTGCGTGGCATGCATCGACCGGCGCCGAGCCCGCAAGAACCGGGCGTGACCGTTGCGGCAGGCGCCATGATGGGATAAGCACAGCAGCGCTGACAGGGCACCAACAGGAGAGAACGATGAAGCGCAAGGCATCAGCGGTCTGGCAAGGCGGCCTGCAGGACGGGAAAGGCACGATTTCTACTGACAGCGGGGTTCTCAAGGACACCCAGTATTCGTTTGCGACGCGTTTCGAGGACGGCATCGGCACCAACCCGGAAGAGCTGATCGCGGCTGCGCACGCCGGGTGCTTCTCCATGGCACTATCGGCCGAATTGGGCAAGGCGGGTATCAAACCGGAGCGTATCGGCACCACGGCAACCCTGACGCTCGACAAGGCCGATGGCGGGTTCGCCATCACCGCCGTTCATCTTGACGTCAAGGTGAAAATCCCCGGCGGTGACCGGGCGGCGTTTGAGAAAGCCACCGCTGACGCCAAGGCGGGATGTCCAGTTTCGAAAGTACTGAAAGCCACCATCACCATGGAAGCGACGCTCGAAACCTGAGCGCGAACCGGTGAAGCAGCAATGAGAGTCTGAGAGCCGGGTGTGCGGCGCCGTCTGGTGCTGCACACCCGCGTTGTCACGTCGACAGTTACATCGGCGGCGCTACGCCGTCCTTCTCGACCACCACGCGTTGCGCCACAAACGCACCCTGCGCCGCAGGCGTTGCGACCACGAACACTTTCTTGCCTGCCGTCAGGTCGGTGCGCGCTGCCGGAACGAAGGTCACGACCGGCACATTCGGCGGTACCGTCACCACGTTGTTACCCCCCTTGTACGAGAGCTTCAGATCGCGGCCGCTAGTGCCTTCGGCCACCTGGTCGACATTCGCGTTCGTCATCGAGCTATTAGGACCGAGGTCCCACGCATAATGGCCTTCACCGGTACCGCGAGCCGATTCCGGAAATACCACCACTTCGGTAGCGGTCAGCTTGCCGTCGGTGCCCGTGGTGGCGGCCGTGCCGATGAACGAGCCGGGCTTGATATCGGCCAGTTGCATTGCCTTGACGGCGGAGACGGCGACGGTCGGCGCCAGATTGATCGTGACCGTATCGCCGCTGCGGCGATGCACCTGCAGGACGTCGCCATTCAGGGAGACGACTTCGCCGCGAATCCGCGACGGTTTGACCGCGGGCGTCTGCGCGAGCGCGACACCGGCAATAGCGAGCGAGACAAGCGTAACGCCGAGTTTCAGGCGGATAGACATGGAATCTCCGTACATTGAGTGTGGGTTGACTTGAAAACAGGGATGCTGCTCAGGAACCGCCGAACCAGTTGTAGCCCTGGTTCTCCCAGTAACCGCCGGGATATTCATTCGTCACGGTGATTGCGACGATGTGCTTCGGATTCTTGTAGCCAAGCTTGGTCGGCATGCGCAGCTTCATCGGAAAGCCGTATTTCGGTGGCAGCACCTGGCCGTCGTAGGTCAGCGTGAGCAGCGTCTGCGCATGCAGGGCCGTGGGCATATCGATGCTGGTCCAGTAGTTGTCAGCGCAATGCAGCGAGACGAAACGCGCTGTCGTATCCGCGCCGGCACGCTTCAGGAAGTCGGCAAAGCGCACACCGCCCCAGCGGCCTATCGCGCTCCACCCTTCAATACAGATATGCCGTGTGATCTGGTCCTGCTGCGGCAGCGCATGCAGTTCATCGAGCGTCCAGACCCGCTTGCCGTTCGCGAGGCCGCCCACCTGAAGGCGGTAGGTGGCGGCATCGACTTCCGGTACATCGTCGACGTCGTAGAACGCGTTGAACGGAAACGGCCGCGTGATCATCGACTCCGGATAAGTCGGCGCCATGTGTTTCGGATCGAACAGCAACGCCTGCACGTCGTCGTTGAAGAACGAGATCTTGCGCAGCATCGTGTTCACTGACTTGTCGGTGCTCAGGTCGCAGCCCGATAGCAGCGCGAGGCCACCGAGCGAGAGGATCCGCTTGCCGAGCAGGCGGCGCGCCGGGTCCTTCAGTTCCCGTTGGGCATCCTTCAGGATCACGTCGCCATGCGAGGCGAGCGTCGTGCCGGGTTGCGCGTTGCGCTTGCGAATCGCCATGCCTACCGTCCCCGGATCATCAGGAGCAGCGAGCGCGGCACCAGCGCGACCATCACGACGTGCACGGCGAAAAAGGCCACCAGCACGCTCATACAGACAAAATGCACGACGCGCGCGTTGTCGTAGCCGCCCATCAATGTCCGCAAAAGCGGGAACTGCACCGACTTCCACACGGCCAGGCCCGAGAGCACCAGCAGCGCAATATCGACGATCACCACCAGGTAGGCGAGCTTCTGGATCGAGTTGTAGACCGACAGATCGCCATGCGTGAGACGGCCGCGCAGGGCCGCGACGATATCAGCGAAGAGCGAGCGGAAGGTGAGCGGCAGCAGTTTGCGGCGCAGCCGTCCGGACGCCAGATTGAGACCCACGTAGACGAGGAAATTCGCCACTAGCAGCCACATCACCGCGAAGTGCCAAAGCAATGCGCCGCCGAGCCAACCGCCGAGTGTGATGGCCGGCGGAAACTGCAAGGCGGGAAAGATCGGCGAGGCGTCGTAGACCTGCCAGCCGCTCATCACCATCAGGACGACTGCCAGCGCATTGATCCAGTGTGTGATGCGGACCCAGATGGGTTGAATCGTGGTGTGACTCAAAGCGATCTCGTGGTTGTTGGCCATTCACATGGGGAGGGCGTGACGCATTTGCCGGGCGTCGAGAGGGCTAACACGGTCTGGCCCACGCTATTCCGCCGTGGGCAAAAGAATTTTCCTTACAAAGGGATAAGGAGGCGGGCATCCGAAAGACCCCACGCGCGGCAAGCTTGATTTATTGAATGGATAGTCATAATATCCAAACCTATGAGCCAGCCTGTCACCTCGAAGAAACCCCGCACCACGAGCGCCCGAGGGCGGCCGCGTGAGTTCGACACGTCCACGGTGCTGGCCCATGCGAGCGATGTGTTCTGGCGCCACGGCTACCATGCCACTTCCATCGACGATCTATGCAAGGCCACGGGCCTGCTGCGCGGCAGCCTGTACGGCGTGTTCGGCGACAAGCACGGCATCATGCTGGCGGCGCTTGACCACTACGCGGATGGCTCGGTCGCCCGCCTGGCGGAGCGTCTGAACGCGCCGCTGCCGCCCGAGGAGTCGCTGCGCAACGCTCTGCTGCATTACGCGAAGACGTCGTGTTCGCTTACGCAGCAACGCAGTTGTCTGATTACGAACACCGCGCTGGAAATGCAGGCGGACGACACCGCGCTGCGCGAACGGATCGGCTCGATCCAGCGCCGCATGGCGACGCTGCTCGCGGGTGCTGTAATTCGCGGCCAGGCGAGTGGCGCATTCAGTTCGACGCTCGACGAGAAAGCGGTCAGCAAATTCCTGTTGTGCATCATGCAGGGGCTGCGCGTGCTAGGCAGGGTCGCGCATGACGAGGACCAGTTGACGGACATCGTCGACGTGGCGATGCGAGCGCTCGTGTAAATTTTTTATTTAATTATTGAACGAACGGTCATGAATAGCGAATGCATGAAGTCCGCACCGGTGATCTTAGCGGTTCCCGGCAGCACGAGCGCCGCATCCAATGCCGCCGAAGCGCCCCCGCGATTCGAGCGCCAGGGCCTCGCGCTGGCCGTGCTGTTTGTCGGCGCGTTTCTCGCGCCGCTCGACTACTTCATCGTCAATCTGGCGCTGCCCGCGATCCACACAGGCCTCGGCGCCACCGACGCCCAATTGCAGCTGATCGTCTCGGCCTATGCGTCTGCTTACGCCGTGCTGCTGATCACGGGCGGGCGGCTTGGCGACCTGTTCGGGCGTCGCCGCATGTTCATGACCGGAATGGCTGGGTTCGTGGTGGCGTCGGCGCTGTGTGGCCTGGCGCCGAACGGCCACGTGCTAGTGATCGCGCGGATTGTTCAGGGCATGGCGGCCGCGGTGATGGCGCCACAGGTGCTGGCGACCGTCCGCGCGGTGGTGCCGCTCGCCCAGCAGACGCGTGTCATGAGCTTCTATGGCTTTGTGTTCGGCCTTTCGTCGATCGTGGGCCAACTGGGCGGCGGGGCGCTGATTACCTACCGGCCGTTCGGCCTCGACTGGCGGGTTATTTTTCTGATCAACATCCCAGTCGGTATCCTGGCGTTTATCGGTAGCTGGAAGTTCGTGCCGGAGAGCCAGCCGGCGGTACGCGCGGGCGTCGACTTGAAGGGCGTGGGTCTGCTTTCGCTGTTGCTGTTGCTCGTCATCTACCCGATGACCCACGGCCGCGAAGCCGGTTGGCCCGCGTGGACGTTCGCAATGTTCGCGTTGAGCGTGCCGGTGTTTGCGCTTTTTATCGCCACCGAGCGACGCCTCGAGCGCCGCGGCGGCCACCCGCTCGTCGATCTGCAATTGTTCCGCAACCCGGCGTTTGCGCTCGGTCTCGTGCTGGCCTTCCTGTTCTATTGCAACAGCGCGTTCTTTCTGACCTACGGCATTTTCCTGCAGACGGGTCTGCACTGGACACCGCTTGCCTCCGGTGTCGCCATCATGCCGTTTGCGATCGGTTTCGTGATCGGGCCGTTGACCTCGCCGGCGGTGGTGCGGCGCATCGGCGGCCATGTGCTGACGCTTGGGTTTTCGATGATGGCGATCGGTTTCACGGTCACCGGTTGGTCGGCTACTCAAGCTGCTACGCCGGACCTGCTGTTCTATTGTGGGCTGGTATGCGCCGGGGTGGGGCAGGGTTTACTGCTGCCGTCGATCATGCGGATCGTTCTTGCGGAAGTCGCCCCGGAGAAGGCGGGGTTGGCCTCGGGCGTGGCGTCGTCGACCTTGCAGATCGGCTCGGCGTTCGGCACGGCGGCGATCAGCGGGGAGTTCTTCGGCGTGCTGGGTGGCCGCGCAACGCCGGATGCCTACGCACACGCCTTCCAGTACAGCCTCGGAATTAATGCACTATTGATGCTGACGTGTATCGGTTTGAGTGTGCTGCTAGTGCAGCATCAGCAACGCGTTGTCCTTCATCGATGACAATTGATGACATTATCGTTTACCACAGGAATATGACACTGCACCGACTTAATGCACTTCGCCCTGCATTGGTGATATTCATGGATGGCTGTTCAGTTCACAGGTGATTTTCGCAATAATGATCTGATA
>NZ_JAMFSB010000295.1 GCF_026225065.1 Paraburkholderia sp.
ACGTTGCAGGATGCGCACGCTACCGCGTCGGTCAACGGAAACAGCAGCGCAACGCTCGGAGCAGGCGCGTTGTCGCATGTAAGCGGCAATGTTGGGTTGAACATCGTGTCGGGTGCGGGCAACGCGCAAGTGAACGCGCTTGTGATTCATTGAGGCACTCGTTTAAACGCGCAAGCGCACCTCGGTCTACATACTTCACGCTTCACACCTCGCGGCTGCGGCCACAAAGGCAGCGAACGCTCCAACCGATCCCATCGTTCGACACGCATCGAAACATTCCGTCAGGGGACTCCCTAGACTCAAAGTCCCGCAACGACGACGGAAGCCGATCATGACCATAGAGGCCACACAAGCCGAGATTCACCACATCTACGAGCAATGGCACGAATCGGTCAAGGGCCGCGATCTGGAAGCGCTAATGGCGCTGTACGCCGAAGAAGCCATCCTCGAAAGTCCGCTGATCCTGGCCACGCTACCGGAGAACCAGAGCGGCATCCTGACCGGCAAAACGGCGATCACATCATTTTTCGCTGCCGGCCTGCGCGCCCCACCTGGCAACCTTGGCCGCTGGTACCGCGCCGGCACCTTCTTCTGCAACGGCACACAACTCACCTGGGAGTATCCGCGGCAGACTCCGGACGGAGATCAGGTCGATCTGGTGGAGATGATGGATATCGCCGACGGATTGATCTCCCATCACCGGGTCTACTGGGGATGGGTCGGCTTCAGATCGCTACATGCCCTGCTGGCGAAGCCGCACGGCTAGCCATGCGACCATCCCTTCCGAATACGAGAATTCAACCCGGCGAACAAACGACCTAAGCCAACGCCGTGGCCTCGACTTCGATCTGCAGGCCGAAGTGAAGCGCACTCACCGGCACCACAGCGCGAGCCGGCTTTGCCTCGCCAGCCCAGCGCGCGTAAATCTGATTGAAGCTCACCCAATGTTCGACATCGACGATATACACGCGCACCTGGAGTAGTTGCCCGATACTGCTGCCGGCGCCTTCGAGCGCCGTCTTGAGATTCGTCAGCACCTGCTCGGCCTGGGCTTCGAACGACGCATTCGTGAGCTTGCGGCCCTGCGCATCGATCGGCAATTGCCCTGATACGAACACCAGGCCATTGCCCGTCGAGACGTGACTATAGTGTCCGCCCGGCGTGGCGAGACCTACGGGGTTTGCGGTGTGCGGCGCGCGCGTGTCGTGTTCGTTACCAGCCATGAAAGCGACTCCATTTGGTGATAGCGCCATCATCGGATAACGCGTGATAGTCGGGAAACTGCTCGCCCAGGGGCGCGTCGAATGTATCGAGTGTCACGGGATGAATGGTACGCGAGAGGATGCATCCGTACTCGCGCCGAAACTGCGCAACCAGGGGAGAAGCGCATCGAGATCCGACGCTTCGATTTCCGGCGCCGGCGCGCCTTCGACTAACCGCAGTCCCACGCGGTTATGCCAGTACGAGCGTAACCCAACTGTGGCGGTGCCGAACATGTCGTAACTCGACCCGGCGACGAAAGCCGCCTCGCTCGCGTGCACATCCAGTTGCTCAAGTGCGAGCCGATAAGGTTGCGGATGCGGCTTATAAAAGCCCGCATCTTGCGCGGTGACGATGACGTCCCACTCGACGCCGAGCCGCTCCGCCGCCAGGCGCCCAAGCCGGGTGGAACAATTAGTGACGACCGCAAGCCGGCAATGCGGCGAAAGCGCCTGCAATGCTTCGCGCGCGCCGTTCCATGGCTGCAAGTCAAGCCAGTTCGCTTCGAGGGCATGCGGTGCGGACTCGGATAAACCTGTGTTCGCCGCCGCTCGCCGCACGAGCGTTTCGTAGTCGACGTATGCACCGCAGCCGTAGGTGAGTCGTAGATACTCGGCACGCCAGGTTCGTCCGGCAGCCTCCGACCCAGCCGCAGCGTTCCACAGAGTCCACGAATCGAGTAGCGCGGTCAGCAGGTCGAACAGCACCGCCTTCGGCCAAGCGTCATGCAATTGGGGGGATGAGGTCTCGTTCATGGATCTGACTATAGAGCGCAGTCGATCAATTGTGATTAAAAGAAATCACACCCATGCATAAGCAAAATTGCATGCGCGTTGAGCGTCACTCGCAGAGACTGTCGGTACACGTGAACAAAATAACATTCGTCACGTAGCGTAATAGCTGTAAGAGCAGATGAAACCCAACGCGCCTCGCACGGGCCTACACTGGATTTGCCTCATCCCCCATGAGGCGTTGTTGTGAATCTCCTCAGCTTTAGCCCGCCCCAACCCGGCGGGCTTTTTTATGGCGCCACCCCGGCCCCACGCTGACGAATTCACACAGCCATCAACAGCTGCCTTTCTCGCGCATCTGCGCAACGGCGGTTCAGATCGCGATGTATGCCCGGACTATCGAGCAAGGCTGAGACGTCAGATAGTCCGTGATCGAAGCGCAACACGTATTCGATATCGGTGTAGTCGTGATACGCACCGCTGTCTGCCAGCTTGCGTGCTTCGGCGATGGCGGCATGCTGCCGCTCGCTTTTGGTCAAATCTCTGATCGCCATGATTGCCGCTCCGAGGAACAGTAACGCCATCATATCAACGCCGCTCACGCTACAAGGTCGCGCGCGCGCAACATCCGGGTTTTTCCGCAACATTGCTGCGGCACCATGCGCGTATTTGCCGAGGTTCGCCACATTCCATTCCTCTGACATGTGTCGAACGTAAGCATCTGTAAATGGGGCTCGCCCCTTATGACGCGGCGCACACGGTGCTGCGGCCTTGCGTCGGGATCGGCCTCGTTCGCGTCGTAACGCACCGTCACACGCTTGGCCGCACGAACGAAGCCGCGCCATGCTCCAATATCCAAAAGGAGAATTCATCATGACCAGACGACTTATCGCCCTTGCCTCACTCGTAGCAATCGCGGCCAGCCTCAGCGGCTGCATCGTCGCACCGACGCCGTACGGTTATGCGCCGGCGCCGGGCTACGGATACTATGCGGCGCCCGGATACTACGCGGCCCCAGCGGTTGACGTAGGGATCGGAGTAGGCGGCGGCTGGGGTGGTGGCTGGCGTCGCTAGGTGCGTGCGCGTCGTCGTGCTCTAAAGAGACGACGCGTGCCGCGCCGGCTTGCGCGTTATCAGCATCCGGTGGCGGGGTCAAAAAAATGCCCGCACGAAGCGGGCAAATATAAGACCTTCCACCGATGCCTCCTTGGGAGAGGCAATTGCAGTGTAGAGCGATTTGCTCATCCTGGAATTTCGTCAATGTTTCGTAGAATTACATAGGCGTTTTTCCGCGCCTTTATTTCCCGGCTGTTACCTCGTAACCCGCTGAAAAACATATGTAACGCCCGTAAGCCCCCCTTCTTCTAACATCGTCAGACGCTGCTTCACCAGCACCCGCGTCCTGCCGATGAATCTCTCACGTCCCTTTATCGAACGCCCCGTTGCAACCACGCTGCTTTCGATAGGCGTGGCGCTCGCCGGTATATTTGCATTCGTCAAGCTTCCGGTCGCTCCGCTGCCGCAGGTCGACTTTCCGACCATTTCGGTGCAGGCGAGCCTGCCCGGAGCAAGTCCCGATACGGTTGCCAACAGCGTTGCCAGTCCCCTCGAGCGTCACCTCGGACAGATTGCCGACGTCACCGAAATGACCTCGCAAAGCACCGTGGGTTCGTCGCGCGTCACCTTGCAGTTCGGACTCGATCGAGATATCAATGGCGCCGCGCGCGATGTGCAAGCAGCCATCAACGCAGCGCGCGCGGATCTGCCAGCGAGCCTGCGCAGCAACCCGACGTATCACAAGGTCAACCCGTCCGACGCGCCGATCCTGATTCTCGCGCTCACTTCGCACACACTGCCGCGCGCCAGGCTTTACGATCTGGCTTCGACGATCCTCGCACAATCGTTATCGCAATTACCGGGCATCGGCGAAGTCGATGTCAACGGTTCGGCTAACCCGGCTGTACGCGTCGAGTTGAATCCAACCGCGTTGTATCACTACGGCATCGGTCTTGAAGACGTGCGGGCCGCGCTCGCCTCCGCCAATGCCAACAGCCCCAAAGGCATTATCGAAAGCTACGGTGAGCGCTATCAGATCTACGCGAACGATCAGGCGCGTATCGCGGACCAGTACAAGGATCTGATCATCGCGTATCGCAACGGCGCGGGAGTCAAGCTCTCGGACGTCGGCGAGATCGTCGATTCGGTCGAGGACCTGCGCAATCTCGGCCTCGCCCAGAACAACCAGCCGGCCGTGCTGGTGATGCTGTACCGCCAGCCGGGCGCGAACATCATCAGCACAGTCGACGCCGTGCGCAAACAGATCGAACAATTGAAGCCCGCGTTGCCCGCCGACGTCGACGTAATCGAAGCGTCCGACCGCTCCACGACCATCCGCGCTTCACTGCACGATACGGAAGCGACGCTGATCATCGCGGTCGGACTCGTGATCCTCGTGGTGTTTATCTTCCTGGGCAGCGGACGCGCGGCACTGATCCCGACCGCAGCGGTACCGGTGTCGATCATCGGCACGTTCAGCTTCATGTATCTGTTCGGCTATTCGATCGATAACCTCTCGCTGATGGCCTTGACCATCGCAACCGGTTTCGTCGTCGACGACGCGATCGTCGTACTCGAAAATATCGCGCGCCACATGGAGGCCGGCATGCCGCGCATGCAAGCGGCGTTGGTCGGCGCGCGCGAAGTGGGCTTCACCGTGCTGTCGATTTCCATTTCGCTGGTTGCCGTGTTCATCCCGATTCTGCTGATGAGCGGCATCATCGGACGGCTGTTCCGCGAATTCGCCGTGACGCTGTCGCTCGCCATCGCCGTCTCGCTGGTGGTCTCGCTCACGACGACCCCTGTGATGTGTTCACGCCTGCTGCGTACGACCGGCCCAAAGAACTCGACGCGCGTCGGCCGCCTGTTTGCCGTGCCCTTGCAACGCCTGAACGACGGTTATGCGCGCTCGCTCGAATGGTCGCTACGCCATCCGTTTCTGCTGCTCATGACGCTCGTGGCGACGATCGTGCTGAACGTCTATCTCTACACGGTGATTCCCAAAGGCTTCTTTCCGCAGGAGGACACGGGGCGTCTGACCGGTGGCATCCAGGCCGATCAGGACACTTCGTTCCAGGCCATGGGCCCGAAGCTGCAGCAACTGATGAAGATTATCGGCGACGACCCCGCAGTCGATAGCGTCGTCGGCTTTACAGGCGGCCGGCAGACCAACACCGGCTCCGTCTACGTCGCACTGAAGCCGCTCTCGCAACGCGCCGAAACCGCGGACGAGGTTATTGCACGGCTGCGGCCGAAACTCAACGCCGTGCCCGGCGGCAGACTCTATCTGCAAGCGGTGCAGGATATTCGAGTCGGCGGACGGCAGAGCAACGCGCAGTATCAGTTCACGCTGCTCGGCGATTCGACCACCGAACTCTACCAATGGGCGCCGCGCCTCACGCAGGCGCTGCAAAACGTGCCCGAACTGGAGGACGTCAACTCGGATCAGCAACAGGGCGGGCTCGAAGCGAACGTGGATATCGACCGCGGCACGGCTGCGCGCCTCGGCATCACGCCCTCGCAGATCGACAACACGCTCTACGACGCGTACGGTCAGCGGCTCGTGTCGACCATCTATAACCCGCTGAACCAGTACTACGTCGTCATGGAAGTAGCGCCGCGTTATTGGCAATACCCGGAAACGCTCGACGAGCTTTACGTAAGTACCTCGGCGGGCACACCGAGCGGCACGCAGTCCACCAATGCGGTAGCAGGCACGGTGACGACGGCGGCGAGCGCGGCGGGTTCCAGTTCGGGAGGAGGTGGCTCGTCGAACCCCGCGACGACCGCCGCCGGTTCCGGCCCAACGGCAACCGCGGGCGGCGCGGCAACGCCAACCCAACCGCCTCCGCCCTCCGCCACGCCGACGGTCGGCATCCAGTCCACCGCGGCAGCAGCGTTGGCGTCGGCCGCCAGCAGCGCCGGCACGTCAACCACGATCAGCGGCTCGCCTTCGACGCCCGCGGCCACGCCCTTCGCTTTGGCCGGTGCCGGGTCAGGGGGTGGAGGCACATCGTCCGGCGGCGGTTCGACCAGTTCGAGCAGCTCCAGCGGCACCTCGAGCAGCGCGACCAGCGCAGCCGCCATCGCGGCCGACTCGGCACGCAACCTCGCCATCAATTCGCTGGCAGCAAGCGGTCACTCGAGCGCATCCGCAGGCACTTCGGTCAGCACCGCGCAGG
>NZ_JAMFSB010000296.1 GCF_026225065.1 Paraburkholderia sp.
GTTAGCAGCGCACACGATACACCGCCAGCGCAGTGCTTGGCAACCGGTCTCGAAATTGGCGCTGCCCGAATGGCGCCCAGCTTACGGCCTGTCGTGCTTATCTCTATTGGGCCAGGCGAAGTGGTGCGCCGCAGCATGAAAGGTGGTGTTGTGTAGATGCTTCGAGCCACGGATTAAAGCTGAGCAGTCTGATAAGAATTTACGATTCTTTCATAGATGCCCGATCGCGTTCCTGCATAATGCTGCGGTGCGTGCTTGCGTCTGCCCGCCGTTTGTCTGCCGTTTGCCGTCCCTAAGTACTTCTGCCCGTTCTACCACCATGTCTTCGAGCCTTGCCTGCCAGGCCGCATCCACGATGCGGCGCCCGCCATCCGGACTCAGGGTCCCCAGCGGGGGCGCAACGCCTCGAACGACATGGGTGGATTGAGCGCATGTCGCCGCAATCGCCTGGTCGTTTTCCTCTCCGTTTTGCCTTTCGCTTGCCTCAGTCTCATGCTGGCCGGATCGCGCTCGCGCTGAGCGTCGTCTATCTCGTTTGGGGCTCCACGTATCTGGCCGTGCACGTAGCGCTCGGTTCGTTTCCGCCGCTCCTGCTATCGGGCCTGCGCAACCTGTTTGCGGGCATTGGCTTGTTCGTCTTCGCCGCGCGCCGCGACCCGGTCTGGCCGAACGCCGCAGAGATTCGCAACGCCGGGCTGGTCGGCACGATGCTGGTGGGTCTCTCGAGCGGGATGCTGGCTTTCGGCATGCGCACGGTCGGCACCGGCACCGCCGCGGTGATGGTCGCTACCGTGCCGTTGTTCGCTACCGTGATTGCCGCTGTGGCGGGGCGCAAGATCGGGCGCGGCGAATGGTTTGCCGTGGGCCTCGGACTCGTCGGGATTGCGATCCTGAGCCAGGGTAGCGGCGCGTCAGGGTCGGCCGGCGGGAGTCTCGCGATTCTGTGTGGCGCGCTTTTCTGGGCCGGCGGCGCGCATCTGGCCGGGCGGCTGAAACTGCCGTCGGACCTGTTTATGTCGACCGCGTTGCAGATCGGCCTGGGTGGCGCGATGTCGACGATCGTCGCGTGGCTGTCTGGCGAGCGCATGGCCGAAGTGCATGTCCTGCCGCTGCTGGCGTTCTTCTACCTGATGCTGGTCGGCACCATGGCTGCGTATGTCGCGTATGGCTATCTGATCCGGCACACCAGTCCGATCATCGCCAGCAGTTGCATGTACGTGAATCCGGTGGTGGCGGTCGCGCTTGGCGCGCTGCTGCTCGGCGAACCGGTGACCGGCGCGACAGTGATCGCGACGGTCGTGATTCTTGCGAGTGTCGGTTTGTCGTTCTGGTTCGATTACCGGCGTCGCGGTCTGGCGTGAGAGGCAGAGGCGCGCAAGGCGCCCCCGCCTTCCCCTGTTACAGGCGCGCCGCCAGCTCCGCCCCTTCGCGGATCGCCCGCTTGGCATCAAGCTCGGTGGCAAGCGCCGCGCCGCCGATCACGTGATACCGCGGGCCATCCGCCGGCGGTGTGGCCGGCTGCAGATCGCGCAAGGATTCCTGCCCCGCACAGATCACAATCGTTTCCACCTCGAGCCACTGCTCGGCGCCTTCGCGTGCGATCTTCAGCCCGCGTTCGCTGATTTCCAGATACGACACACCGTCGAGCATCCGCACGCCGTTGCGCGCCAGCGTGGCCCGGTGCACCCAGCCCGAGGTCTTGCCGAGCCCCGCACCGAGCTTGCCGGCCTTGCGCTGCAGCAGCCAGATATCGCGTACCGGTTGTGCGGGCAGCGGCGCTTTCAGACCGCCGCGCTCACGCACGGCCAGATCGACGCCCCATTCTTCGAGCCACGCATCGCGTGGTTGCGGCAGCGGCTCGCCGGGATGATGCAGCAGGAACTCGCTGACGTCGAAGCCAATCCCGCCCGCGCCGATCACCGCGACGCTGCGGCCTACGGGTGCGCCACGCAGCACCTCGACATAGGTCAGGACGTTCGGCCCGTCGATGCCGGGAATCGCCGGGCGGCGCGGCGCGATACCCGTGGCGAGGATCACGTCGTGGTAGCCGCCCGCCGCGAGCAGCGCCGCATCGACGCGGGTAGCGAGCCGCACATCGACCCCGTGCCGTTCCAACTGGCTCTGAAAATAGCGGATCGTCTCGCTGAATTCTTCCTTGCCGGGCACGCGCATCGCGAGATTGAACTGTCCGCCGATGGTTGCGCTCGCATCGAACAGCGTCACACGATGGCCGCGCGAAGCGGCCACTGTCGCCGCCGATAGCCCGGCCGGCCCGGCCCCCACCACCGCTATCGCCCGCGGCGTCTCCTGACTGGCGAGCGGCCGGTACACCAGTTCAGTTTCGCGTCCCGCGCGCGGATTGACGAGGCAGGTGGCGCGCCGGTTCTGGAACGTGTGATCGAGACAGGCCTGGTTGCACGCGATGCAGGTATTGATCTCGTGCGTGCGACCCTCGGCGGTCTTTATGACGAAGTCCGGGTCGGCGAGCAGCGGGCGCGCGAGCGATACCAGATCGCCCGCGCCCTGGGCGAGCAGGTCTTCGGCGACCTCCGGTGTATTGATGCGGTTCGAGACGATCACCGGCACCTTGACTGCTGCCTTCAGCCGCGCGCTGAGCGGCGCAAAGGCCGCGCGCGGTACCGAGGTGACGATGGTCGGCACACGTGCCTCGTGCCAGCCGATACCGGTATTGAACATCGTGACGCCGGCCGCTTCCAGGGCCTGTGCCACCTGCACAGTCTCTTCCCACGTATTGCCGCCCTCGACGAGATCGATCAGCGACAACCGGTACACCACAATAAAGCGCTCGCCGCACGCGGCCCTGATGGCTTCGACGATCTCGCGCGCGAGCCGCATGCGGTTCTCGAGGCTGCCGCCGTAACGATCGGTGCGCCGGTTGGTGCGCGGGCAGAGGAACTGGTTGAGCAGATAACCCTCGCTGCCCATGATCTCGACGCCGTCGTAATCGGCGCGTTGGGCGAGCCGCGCGCAGCGCGCATAGTCGCGCACGGTCTTCGCCACACCGGCCAGCGTCAGTGCACGCGGCTTGAACTTCGAAATCGGCGACTTCAGCGCCGAAGCCGACACCACGAATGGCTGATACCCATAGCGCCCCGCATGCAGGATCTGCAGCGCGATCTTGCCGCCTTCGGCATGCACGGCCTCGGTCAGCAGGCGGTGATTGCGCAGGTCGAACACGGAGTTCAGCGTGCCGCCGAACGGCAGCAGCCAGCCCTGCCGGTTCGGCGAGATGCCGCCCGTGATGATCAGACCAGCGCCGCCCTTGGCACGCTCGCGGAAATACGCGGCGAGTTTAGGGTAGTTCCAGAAGCGGTCTTCCATGCCCGTATGCATCGAACCCATGACGACCCGGTTGCGCAAGGTCGTGAAGCCGAGGTCGAGTTCGGCGAGCAAGAATCGGTAAGGCATGCAACGGACCTTGTAAAAGTGGGGTGCGCCCGAACAATACACCGCCGATGGGCCGAACCTTCCGAGGAAAAATTCTAATCCTGCGAACTCATTGGCCGCGAGGCCTGTACACGACTGTGTGGGGTCCAGTCTGGTGCATGCGGCACATCGATTGCTGAATGCGAGCGTCCATATCACGCGCATCGAAACGGAACCGATGTGCAACAGGGATAAGAGAGAGCGTCGCCGAGACGCCTGACCGGAGGGCATTTCAATGAAACACCAACAGGGCAATCCGGCAGGTACGGCGCTCATACAACTAATGGGTCGAGACCCGACATCGATATAGGTGAACTTATGAAGCTAATCCGAACCATGGCGGCCGTCATTGGCGTCGCGTCCGTCCTGACGGCTTGCGGTGGCAGCGGCAGCGACGCTGCGAAAACGCTGGGTATCACCGACCCGGAAATCCACTTCGAAAACGCCGTCCCCGGCAGTTCGCCCTACGACTTCCTCGTCAACGGCTCCGCGCCGGGCGGACAAACCAATGTCGCCTATCTGGGCGTGACGAACTTCACCAACATTGGCACGGGAGCGACGACCGTCGCGTATGCCGCCACGGGCACGAAGACGGCGCTTGCCAGCGGCAGCTTCCCGGATGTGGCCAACGGTCATGAATACACCGTGATCGCGTTGCCGGGCCTCACAAGCCCGGGTATCGGCATGATCGACGATCCGTTCGACAAGGGCCTGCTGTCGAACGACGCACGCGTGCGAGCCTTCAATGCATCGGCGAACGCAACCAATCTCGACATCTATATCGTGCCGGCCGGGACCAACATCAACACCGTCAGTCCGACGATGGCGGGTGTTGCATTCAGCAATGCGGTACCGGCTAGCGGTCAGGACTCGCTCTATCTGTCGGGTGGCACGTATATCGCGATCGCCACGGTGGCCGGCAGCAAGACGGCGATTTTCCAGTCGGCGTCGTTTAGTCTTGCTAACAACGCGGACTGGCTGGTCACTACAGTGCCGATCTCCGGCACGTTGAGCCAGTTGCTGCCGGGCCAGATTCACTTGCTGGTCGCACAGGGCGGTAACACCGGCACGCCGGCGATTGAATTGACCAACTCGCTGACGAACCAATAAGCGGCCTATAGGTAGTCTATAGGCGGCCAACAAGCCCTCAACAAGCGGTCAAAAGGTAGTCAATTAGCGATTAACAGGCAATCATAAGACCGACGTAGTTCGGCATGGCAGGGAGGGGCAGGGCGGCGATCCACCAGCGGTGGGTCGCCGCGTTGCTATTGGTTGGCCGCAACCGTGTGCGGTGCTCATACGATGCGATACGAAGGGATTTCCTTGCCACAGCGCGGCACATAAAAAAGCCCGACGCGCAAACGCATCGGGCTCAACTTGCAGATCACATCAAAAGCCACGTCGATGGCGCCACCAGGGCGCCAGCAAGCGGTATTACTTGGCTTCTTCCGCGCTATTCGTGATGGCGTGGCCGCCGCTGGAGATATCCTGGCCGGCGCCGGCCATGGTGTTGCAACCGGCGAGGGCTGCAGTGCCGGCAATCAGAAGCAAAGCGGTGGCGATGAGTCGAGTCATGAGTTTTCCCCTTCTGAAGAATGCATCGATTGACACGCCTGATGAGCGGCGCGCGCTCCCTGTTGACCAACCGGGCATCGCGCCAGCCGATCTGGTCTGATTGCATCTTAAAAAATGGGGCGTCGCGGCGATGTCGGTCACGCCGCGATTTTGTTGTAGGCGTGATCCGTTGTTTGCGTCGGCGCTGTCCTACACGCGCCTGTGCATCCGCGCAGAGCCGCTTGCGCCGCTACATCGAAGCGGACGGGGCGTCGAGCGCCGACGCGGTTGTGCTGACGCAAGGCATCACCACGTGAATGTCGGTGCCGTTCGGCACCCCGCGGCGGATATCGAAGTGGCCGCCGTGCGCCGCTACGCGCTGGCGCATGCCGAGCAGGCCATGCGTGTGAGTGCGCTTCAGATCCGCCGGGGTAATGCCCACACCGTTATCTGCGATGGACAGCGCGACCTGGCCATCCGCGATCTGCAGCCCGATCGACACTCGCGAGGCGCGCGCGTACTTCGCCGCATTGGTGAAAGACTCCTGCGCGACCCTGAACAGCGCGATTTCGGTCTGCTCGTCGAGCTGGATGTCGTCCTTGGGCAGATTGAGGTCGAGCACCCAGTTGTTGCGCTGCGCCGACTCGTCGGCAAGCGTGCGCAATGCGGTCACCAGGCCGAAATTCGTCAGCACGGTAGGCCGCATGTCTTCGATGATGCGGCGTTTGAGCGCGATGCCCTGATCGAGGTTGGCGAGCGCGCGCGTGAGCTTCTCGGAGATAGCTGGTTCGCTGTCCTTCAGTTTGCGGTTAGCCCACGCCACGTCCATCTTGCTCGCCGTGAGAATGGCGCCCAGCTCGTCGTGCAGTTCGCGCGCAAGCTGGGTCTTTTCGTTTTCGCTGACGGCCTGCAAGTGCCACCCCAAAGCTTCGAGCTGGCGCGTGCGCTCGGTGACGAGCTGATCGAGCTCTTCCTGCTGCGTGATCAGTTGCCGCTGCACGCGGGCCTGGCGATCGATCTGGATGCCGAGATTGCGAAACAGCAGGATGAACAGCACGATATTCAATGCCGACAGCCCGGCCGCCACCAGCGTCGACACGCGCTGATCGGCGCGGCTCGCGTCAAGCGCATGCTGCGCACGGCTCGCCTCGTTATCGCGCAGCAGCGACAACGTGTTGTCGACGAGGCCGGCATCGACCGGCGCCGCGCCGGTGGCGGTACCGCAGCCAGAGAGCGCGAGAGGTTGCGGCTCGGCTTGCTGCAACGCAGCGGCGCCCGCGCCGATGCGCGCGTCGATTAGCGATGCGATCTGTGTGAAGCTCGCCAGTTCCGCGCTGCCCGCCTCGCGGCGGTGATAGTAGACGCTCAGTTGCTGCGCGGTCTGGCGCACCCGGCCGGCGGTCGAACAATAGGCCTGGACGTTGGCCGTCTGCTTCGTCAGAAGAAAGCTGCTTTGATAGGCGCTGAGCTGCGCCAGCTGACTTTCGAGCCTGCTCAGTTGCACGGTGACGTCGCGTGCTTCGAGGGCGCTCTCGTACTCGGCCGCGATGCGTTCGCGGGCCGTCTCGAGAATCACGAGGCCGCCCACCGTGATGACGATCGCGACCGTCATCGCAATCGCCCAGCTGCGGTTGCGCATCCACGCGTTGAGCCGCGTTGCGGCGAGCGGCGTTTGCGCCGAATTTCGCATTGGGGTTTGCACCGAGCTATCCAGCGGGTTTTGCACTTTCTTCACGCCTCGGTTTCTTGATGACCTTCTCAGTGTAGCGGTCGCCGCGCGAACGGGGCGGCTTCACGGAGATGCACGGCGCGTGCCGCGTCATCGTAAAGCACCTGTAATGCAATGTCGGCGGATTCTCACACGAAAAACGGCGTGAGCCGGAATGCGGTACGCCAGAGCGGTCATTACGATGGTCCTATCAGTCCAATCCTTTTACGGGAGAAATCCATCATGCTGAAATGGGCCTTGATCTTCGCTGTGATCGCCATCATTGCCGGTCTGTTCGGCTTTACCGGCATTGCTGCAGGCGCTGCGGCGATTGCGAAGTTCCTGTTCGTGGTGTTTCTGATTCTCTGCGTGGTGTTCCTCGTACTAGGTTTTGTGGTGACCAAAAAAATTGTCGATTAGCGGCGGGGGGCGCCTTGCCCTGGCGCCCTGCCGTCGCTGAGCCAGGCATGTCATCGACCAACCATACAACTCAGGAAGGGAGAACCGCCATGCTTCACTACGCAGTCGTATTTTTTATCATCGCCATCATTGCCGCGGTGTTCGGGTTTACCGGCATCGCGGCGGGCGCCGCTGAGATCGCCAAGATCCTGTTCTACATTTTCCTGGTCGTGTTCGTCGTGACACTGCTGCTTGGCGTATTCCGAACCTAGACGTTACCCAGCTCCCGCCACTGCACATCAGGCGCGGTTCGTGCGTGATGTGCAGTTCCCCCCAATACCGGTTAAAGGAGAAGCTCAATGTCGAAGTCATCCAGCGCACCCACCCAGACCCACGGTTCGTTCGTGATGGATCTGCAGAAAATTCGCGAGGACGCTCGCAAGCACATGTCGGATGGTGCCGTCACGCAGAGTTACGGCGCCGACCGCGAGGTGGTGCTCAAGCTGTTGAACGATTCGCTCGCGACGGAAATCGTCTGCGTGCTGCGCTATAAGCGCCATCATTTCATGGCCAAGGGCATCAACTCGGAGGCGGTCGCCGCGGAATTTGCCCAGCACGCCGCCGAGGAACAGGGGCATGCCGACCGTTTCGCGGAACGTATCGTGCAGCTTGGCGGCGAGCCGGACTTTGCCCCGGACAGCCTGAAGAGCCGCTCGCACTCGGAGTATCAGGAGGGCAAGAACCTGACCGAGATGATTCGCGAGAACCTGATCGCCGAGCGCATCGCGATCGATACGTATCGCGAGATCGTTCGCTACCTCGGCGATAGCGACGTGACCACGCGGCGCATCTTCGAGGAAGTGCTGGCGGTCGAAGAGGAGCACGCCGACGACATGGCGGACCTGCTCGAAGGCCGCCAGTGAGTGGCAAATGAGTGGCAAATGAGCATGGCGGCGGGATCGGCCGGGCGCGGCAGGGACGTTTCGTCTCACTTCGAGGCGAGACGTCATTACAATGTCCGCTTTGGATCGATCTTCGCTGCACTGACGGGAAGCCAATGATTCGAGTGTTGATAGCCGACGATCACGCCATCGTCCGGGGCGGTTTCAGACAGTTCGTCGCCGACGAGCCGGATATGTGCGTGGCCGCGGAAGCCGCGACCGGCGACGAAACCATCACCCTCGTGCGCGAACAGGCTTTCGATGTGGTGCTGCTCGATATCGCCATGCCGGACAAAAACGGTATCGACACCTTGCGCGTCATCAAGCAGGTGCGCCCGGAGCAGGGCGTGCTGATCCTCTCGGGCTATCCGGAGAGCCAGTACGCCATCAATCTGCTGCGGGCCGGTGCCAACGGGTATCTGAACAAGGATTGCGAGCCCGACGAAATCGTGCGGGCGATCCGCTCGGTGGCACGCGGGCATCGCTATCTGTCTGAGGCGGTGGCCGATACACTGGCGGACAATCTCGACAAGCCAGCTGCTGGCCGTCCACACGAGGGGCTGTCCGAGCGCGAATTCCAGATTTTCTGCAAGCTTGCGGCCGGGCAGATTCCGACCGACATCGCAGAAGAACTGCATTTGTCGGTGAAGACCGTGAGCACCTACCGGGCGCGGGTACTGGAGAAAATGCGCTTGACCAACAATGCGGATCTGACTTACTACGCGATCAAGAACGGCCTGATCGAGTAGTCAACCAGTAGCGTCACGCAAGGAGCCATGCGCGGACATCGCGCGGAGCAAGGCAATGAGCAGCGATTCGACCTCTCCTGACGGCCCCGGCCAGCCGCCCTTGCGGGTGCTGCTGATCGAGGATTCGGCGTTGATCCGTCGCAGCATCGTCGAGGCCATCGACGCGTCGGGGATGCTGCATGTCGCGGCCTTCGCCGATACCTCGGACGAGGCCATCGCGCTGTTGACCGGCGAGTCCTTCGACGCGGTTATCGTCGATCTGCAACTGAAGCACGGTTCGGGCGTGCCGGTGCTGGCGTATCTGCAGCGCGAGGGTTTGATCGATCGCACGTTTGCGGCGGTTCTGACCAATCATGCGTTGCCGGCCTACCGCGAGCGCTGCCTGCAATACGGCGTGCGCCATTTCTTCGACAAGTCGTTCGAGTTCGACCGGGTGATCGATGCGCTGCACGACTATGCGCAGACCCGCAGGGATGGCTGACGGTTGTGCGCGTCAGGCTGTCCTTGTTCTGCCTTTGGTTCGTTGGGTCCGTTTCGCAGCCCGTTCGCCGGTCAGTCCTTCGATTCTCTCCAATGCACGCTGCATCTGCGCCAATCCCTGTGCGATGTCCTTGCTGCCGTCGAACAACAGGCTCTCCAGATGGTCACTGAGCACGCGAGTGAGGGCCTGATAGTGCACGGCGGCGGGTGAGGGGAATGCCTGGATCTGGCCAGCCTTCGCCAGTTGGTCCATCACGCCCACCACCCGATTGCGCTGCAGCACGTAGCGATCCTCCGCGACGGAAAAGCGCGCGTTGCCGGCTGCGCCTTGCATCACGAAGTACTTCATCAACTCGGCCGAGGTGAGTGTTTCAACGGCACGCCAGGCGGCTTGCCGGGCGGCTTCGTTGCCGCTTGCAGGGATCGCCAGCAGCGCGCCGCCGAGCGGTGTCACGGGGGCGATGTCCGGCGTGAAGGTCGGATGCGGCAGCAGGCCGACCCGGGCACCCTTTTGCAGCAGGATATGGCTGTCGAGAACCCCATAGCGATTGGACCAGTGATAACCCATCGCCGCTTGCCCACGGCCGAAGATCTGCGCGCTGCGCACCCATTGGAGGCTGCGCAGATCGGTAGGCGAATAGGGGATCAGGGCGCGCAGATATTCGATCACCCGTCTGCCCGCATCCGTGTCGACTCGCGGCACGCCCGTGGCGACCGGCAATTCTCCTTGCGCGCCGAGAATCTGCAGGAAGGTCTCGCCCAGCGGCAAGCCGGGTGCCGCGCACCACGTGATGCCTACCCGCCCGCGGCTGGGACGGTGCAAGCGGCGCGCGCATTCGACGACGTCGTCGAAACATCGGGGAGGCTGCAGGCCTTCCGCATCGAACAGGTCTTGCCGGTACCAGAGAAAATCCAGGGTCGGCTGGATCGGAATGCCGTAGAGATGCCCCTCGCTCCAGCCGGCGCGCCATACCGCATCGTAGAAGTCGAAGCCCGAGATCCGGCTGCCGCTTTGCAAACCCTGCAGGTCGAGCAGACGCCCGTCTGCGGATAGTTCGGCCAGCCAGGGAAAAGGGATGGCCACCAGCATCGGTGCGCTCGGGTCAGCGCTCGTGTCACGCGCGAGAGCAGCGCCGAGCTCAGCACGATAGTCGTCTTGTGGACACATCTGGATAGCGAGACGCATACCGAGGAAGCGCTCGAGGTCCGCGTGATTCTGCTTGATGATTTCGAACACCGGATCGGCGTAGGCAAGCAACGTGAGTTCGAGCGCGTCGTTAAAGCCGGAGGCTGCGGGGCGCGGCCATGCTACGTCTGTAGCCGGGGCGAGACTCGTAGCATTGAAGCGGTCGAGCGCCTGGGTATCGACCGCACCGACCAGCAGCCTGATGGTTTGCTCGGTCACCTTGTCGAGCTTGTCGAGCAGCATGACAGAGGGCTTCACCTCCGCGCGGCTGCTGTGTTTCGACAGCGGACGCATCTCGAGCCAGCCTTGCGCCTTCAGCGAGAAGATGCTGCGGCGCGCGCTCGAGCGTGGCAGGCCCGAATGATCGGCGAGGGCGGTGACCGTGGTCTGCCGGTCGTTCAGATGGTTGCGCAGCAGCACGCTTAGAATCGGCCAGCCGGCCTGCGCGGTTTCGCCGAGTTCCGTGCGCAGGATCTGCGCGAGGCCATCGATAGCGGCGATCGCCGCGTGGCGGTCCCGTGCATGCATCTGTCTCCCTCCGTGCGGCGCGTAAGTCCGGCGCTAGCGAGTTTAGCAGGATCGGGCTGGGCTACGATCCCAAAAATAACGCATAACATACTGATTGTTATAAAAATAACCAGAATGGTCATCTTGTTTGTGAGGTATGCGGCGGACCTCGGCCTAGGATGTCATGGCGATCACAGCGCCAGCCAGCGTTGGCGATACGCACCGACAAAAAAACAGGAGACAAGCATGAGAACAACCGCAAGCCGCGTCGCCGTCCTGGCGGCGCTTGCTTTCTGCGCGCACGCCTTCGCGGCGGGTGCGCACTTCGTGATGATCTCGCACGCCCCCGATGCCGACCCGTTCTGGAATGTCGTCAAGAACGGCATGAGAGACGCCAGTGTGGATTTCGGCGTGTCGGTGGACTACCGCAATCCGCCCAACGGCGATCTCGCCGACATGAAGCACCTGCTCGAACAGGCGGCTGCGCGTCAATACGATGGCGTCGTCACCAGCATTCCCGACCTCGACGTGGTGCAGGCGCCGATCAAGGCGATCGTCGCACGAGGGATTCCGGTCATTACGTTCAACTCGGGCACGACTGAGCAGAGTGCCGCGGTCGGTGCGCTGCTCCATGTGGGGCAAAGCGAGTACGAAGCCGGCAAGGGTGCGGGCGAACTCGCGAAGGCAGCGGGCGTGAAGAGCTTCCTGTGCGTGAACAACAACGTGACGAACCCTATCTCGTTCGACCGTTGCCGGGGCTTTGGCGACGCGATCGGCGCCGACTTCAAAACGTCGACCCTCGACTCCGGCAACGATCCCATCGAGGTCGAGAACCGCGTGTTCGCCGCCTTGCACCGCAGGCCCGGCACTCAAGCGGTGCTCGCGCTGGGGCCGACGTCCGCTGATCCCTCATTGCGCGCCGTGGAAAAGATGGGTCTGACCGGCCACATCTATTTCGCGACCTTCGATATGACGCCAGCCGTCGACAAAGCGATCGCGGACGGTCGAGCGGCGTTCGCGATCGACCAGCAACCGTATTTGCAGGGCTATATTCCGGTGGCGTTGCTGGCGATCATGAAACGCGACAACACGCATGACGTCGAGCGGGCGCTCAAGGAACTGGTGGCCGATCCGGCGTTTCAGAACCGCCTGAAGACTTATGGGCTCGTCCCGCATTTCGGTCCGCATGGTGTCGCCACGGGACCGAGTTTTGTCACGCGATCCAATCTCGGTGTGGTTGAGAAATACACCGGACAGTATCGTTGAAAGGCGCGCGCCGTTGTGCTCGGTGCGCGGATCGTTCTTTAGGATCAAAGCTGCCTTTTACAAGGAAAACTAACTATGTTTGAACTGGCCGTATGTGCCGAGATGGTCTTTCGCGATCTGCCGATGCTGGAACGCGTTCGCAGGATCACCGAACTGGGCTTCCATGTCGAGATATGGGACTGGACGAAACACGACATCGACGCCCTTGCACGCAGCGGTGCGCGCTTCTCGTCGATGACGGGCTACATCAGCGGCGATCTCATCACCGAGCAGGGCATTGATGCGCTGTTGCAAAGCGCGGAGCAGTCGATCGAAGTGGCACGGCGCCTCGGCTGCCCGCGGCTCAATCTGCACGGCACGGGTCTCGACGGCAGGGGCTTGCCCGTCAAGCCGACGCCGGTCGTGACCGGTGCGATGTGGCTGGCCGCGCAGCGCTCACTGGGCCGCATCGCGGCGCTGGGCGAGCGGGCCGAAGTGGTGTTTTGCCTCGAGAACCTGAATACGGAAGTAGACCATCCCGGCGTGCCGTTCGCCAAAGCGGCCGACACGCTCGCCTTGGTGGCAGCCGTGGATAGCCCGCATCTGCGCCTGAATCTCGATCTGTATCACGCACAGATCGGCGAAGGCAACCTGATCGAACTGGTGCGGCATGCGCTGCCCTATATCGGCGAGATTCAGGTGGCCGATGTGCCTGGACGCTGCGAGCCCGGCACCGGAGAGATTAACTATCCCGCGATTGCCAAAGCGTTGGCGTTGCGCGGCTATCGCGGCATGATCGGGCTCGAGGCCTGGGCGAGCGGCGACGACGAGCTTGCGCTGCGGCGTTTCCGTGAGGCGTTTGCGGTGTCCGCAGGCGTGTCCCGCGCGCTGTAAAAGCTTGCGATAACGGCTTCGGTCGCGATGTGTAATTTCAAGCCAAATTAATAGGAATGCGAAATGAAAGATGATCAATATGTCAGGATTGGGCTCATCGGTGCGGGTGCGATTGGTTCGTTTCACGGGGAGAGCGTGGCGCGGCGTCTCGCCGGCGCGCAGCTGGCGGCGATTGCCGATCCGGCGCCCGGCGCCGCCCAGCGACTCGCGGACAAACTGGGTTGCGGGATCGCGACCACCGACCCCGACGCGCTGCTGTCGAACCCTGATATCGACGCGGTGCTGATCGCCTCGCCGGCGCGCTTTCACAGCGAGCTCGTTGTGAAAGCCGCGAAAGCGGGTAAAGCCGTGTTCTGCGAAAAGCCGATGGCCTTGTCGATCGCCGAGGCGGACCGTGCCATTGCCGCTGCACGAGAAGCAGGCGTGCCGCTGCAGATCGGCTTTAACCGGCGCTATGACAAGGCATGGGCCGACGCGCGCCGGGTGATCGTCGATGGCGAACTGGGAACGCCGCAGTTGCTGCGTTCATTGACGCGCGACCCCGAGCTGGCCGATCCCTCGCGGGTGCCGCCGTGGGCCGTCTTCTTCGAGACCCTGATCCACGATTTTGACACGTTGCGGTTCCTCAACCCCGGCGCAGAGGTAACGGAAGTCTATGCGCTTGCGGATGCCATGGTGCGGCCCGATTTCAGGTCGCGCGGCCTGCTCGATACCGCGCTGGTCAGTCTGCGTTTCGACAATGGTGCAATGGCGAGCGTCGAGGCGAGCTTCCAGGCAGTGTACGGCTACGACGTGCGTGGCGAAGTGTTCGGCCAGGGCGGTATGGTCACGATGGGCGACGTGCGCGGCTCGAACATGACTCGCTTCGGCGTAGACGGCGTGAGCAGCCCAACGGTCCGGCTGAACGTTGACCTCTTTCACGATGCGTATACGGCGCAACTGGCGGCATTCGTCGAAACAGTTCGCGCGGGTGCGGGCGCCGGCCGTCTGAGTCCGGATGTGCCCGTAGGCGAAGATGCACGCGCCGCCCTGGCGATTGCGCTTGCCTGCATCCGCTCGGTGGAGGAGAAGCGGCCCGTGCGCGTGGCGGAAGGGTCGCAGGCGTAATTCAGGCGTCCGCGACCGGGCGCTGCGGCTGGCGCAGATGATTCCACGCCGCAAGCCCGGCGAACACCAGCCCGGCGATGCTCACACCCACCCACCCGAACACGGGCCAGACCGCGGCGCCGACCGCCGAGCCCGCCGCGCCGCCGATGAAATACGTCACCATGTAGACCGTATTCACGCGGCTGCGGGCGTCGGGCGAGAGCGCATAGATGCGCGACTGGTTGGAGATCTGCCCGGCCTGCACACCCACATCGAGGATGATCACGCCTACCACGAGCCCGGCAATGCTCGCGCTGGACAAGCCGAACACGACGAATGAAACGGCGACGAGTCCGATCGACAGCGTGATGATCGTGCGCGGTCCACGGCGGTCGGCGAACTTGCCCGCCAGCGGCGCAGCCATTGCGCCCGCTGCGCCGACAATCCCGAACAGACCCGCAGCCTGCGGCCCGAGATGGAACGGCGCGTCTGCCAGCAGCAGCGCCAGCACCGACCAGAAAATGCTGAACGCCGCGAACATGAATGCGCCGGTCAGCGAGGCTTCGCGCAGGCCTGGGTGTTCGACGATCAGGTGCCACATCGACACCATCAGCTTGCCGTAGGGCAGCGCCGAAGTCGGCTGGCTTTTCGGCAGACGCAGCAGAATCACCACGGCCAGCACCAGCAGCGCCACCACGGAAACACCGAATACCGCGCGCCAGCCGAAATATTCGGCGACGAGGCCCGCCGCGGTCCGCGCCAGCAGGATCCCCAGCAGCAACCCGCTCATCACCGTGCCGACCGCGTGACCACGGGCAGAGGGTGGCGCGAGTTCGGCGGCGAACGGCACGGCCTGCTGTGCGATGGTGGAGAGCACACCGATCGCGAGGCTGGCGCCGATCAACACCGCGAGACTCGGCGCGGTGGTGGCGACCACCAGCGCGACACACAGGCCGGCGATCTGCAGCAGGATCAGCAGACGCCGGTCGAAGCGGTCACCGAGCGGCGCGAGCAGCAGCATGCCGGCCGCATAGCCGAGCTGGGTGGCGGCCGGCACCACGCCGACCCACGACGCGCTATGCGGGAACGACTCGCGCAAACTGTCGAGCAGCGGCTGGTTGTAGTAGATGTTGGCGACGGAGACACCCGCGATGACGGCGAGCAGAAGCAGCAGAGCGCGCAGCGAGCGTTCAGTGGCGGGTGAGGCGGAGTCGGTAGTGGACATGAGCGGGGGCCTTCGACGGACCGTCAGGATGGACGGTCCTCAAGCCCGCCGATCATACCGGAGCAAGGCGGATCATGCTGATCTCATGAAAATGAGATGCACGTTCGCTTTCGGTCCGTACAATCCCCCGGCCCCGCGGTGGGGTGATCAGCAATCTTCGACGCGACAGAGCATGGATACGCAGCGATTTTCAGGACTTGAACCGAAGGGTTTCGGCGGCTGGCTGCTGCTCGCGATGCTCGGACTTGTAGCAATGACGGCCGCCACCATCGTGGAGTTGCGCGACCCGCTCAAGATGATGCTCGAGTGGGAATTGCTCGCGGTGTTTGTGCGGCCGGAAACACACGGCTGGTATCGCGCTGTGATCGCCATGGTCGGCATGGACGTGGCGACCGGCGTGTTCATCGTGGCGGGTATGGGCTGGCTGCTTTTGCTCGCGTGGCGGCGCTCGGTGCGCTTTCCCGCGCACCTGCAGGCATGGCTTCTTGCCGTCGTCGTGATGCGCACCATCGCGTATCTGGTGGGCGACCACATGACCCACGCGATCGCGATCGACGTCGCGATTCCGTTCGACGGCTTCGAAATCGCCGTTGTAGCAGCGGCGCTCGGGATTCCGTACGTCAGGCGAAGCCGGCGAGTGCGCAACACCTTCATCGCGCGCTGACCTACCGCGTGGCCAGGTCCCACGTCGCTAATATTTTCCGGCCAGCCCTCTCGTACAATAGCGTCCACCGTTCTACGTGGACCGTTGATGAAGCCCGTGCCGCCGAAGTTGCCACATGCCATCCCGAAGCATCCTGACGCCGCTGTAGCAAGTTCTTGTGCGTGGTTCTCCCGGTTGTTGCGCATGCTGCGAACCGTCCCGCGTAGCACGCCGGTGATACAAGCCGCGCTGGCGGCATTGGCCCTGGTCACGCTGCCCGTTCACGCCGCCCCGTCGATCGCCCAGTTTGGCGAGCCGCGCTACCCGGCCACTTTCAGCCACTTCGACTACGCCGACCCCGACGCGCCCGCCGACGGCACGCTGAAGTTCGGCAACTATAACGAGCTGCAGAGCTACGATTCGCTCAATCCGTTCCTGCTGCGCGGTGCGCCCGCCCCGGACATTCGCGAGCTGATGTTCGATACGCTGATGCAGCGCAGTTGGGACGAAGTGGCATCGGAATACCCACTGATTGCAGATGACGTCGAAGTGCAACCGGACTTCACTTCCGCGACCTTCCACATCAATCCTGCGGCGCGCTTTTCCAATGGCGATCGAATCACGGCAGCCGATGTCAAATATTCATTCGACCTACTAACAAGCTCGCAAGCCTCACCGCTCTTCAATTCCCAGTTTGCGGTGATCAAGAGCGCAACCGTACTCGACCCGTCGACGATCCGCTTCGATTTCACCCGTCCGGAACGGGACGCGCCGCTGATCGCAGGCGACCTGCCGGTGTTCTCGCCGAAATGGGGCATGCGGCCCGACGGCACACACACGACGTTCGAGCAGACCGCCAACGTGCCGCCGATCGCGAGTGGCCCCTATCTGATCGAGCGGCGTATCAACGACAAGACGATCATCTACCGGCGCAATCCCGCTTACTGGGCCGCGAATCTGCCGTCGCGGCGCGGCATGTTTCGCTTCGAACGCGTGACGTTCCAGCTCTTTCTGGACAACTTCGGTCCGCTCGAAGCCTTCAAGGCCGGCAGCATCGACGTCAACGTCGAGGGTAGCGCCACCATCTGGGCGCGCCGCTACGTTGGAGAGAAGTTTCGCACTGGCGAGCTGAAGCAAGGCACGTTTCGCAACGGGCCTGCGTATATGCAGGGCATCCTGATCAACGTGCGACGGCCGATGTTTCAGGACGTGAGGGTGCGTCAGGCGCTGACACTCGCGTTCGACTACGAGTGGATGAACCGGATGATGTTCTACGACCAGTATCGGCGCTCGACCAGTTACTTCGACCCGGATTCGTTCGGCGCCACCGGCAAACCTGGTCCGAAGGAACTGGCGCTGCTGGAACCGTACCGCGCAAGCTTGCCGCCGGCCGTGTTCGGGCCGATGCTGAAGCAGCCGTCGACGGTGCCGCCCAGTTCGCTGCGGGCCAACCTTCGTGAGGCGCGTGACCTGCTAGGTGAGGCGGGCTGGCACTACCGCGACGGCGCGTTGCGCGATGCGAATGGCACGGCCATGACGATCGAGGTACTCGACGACGAACCGGGCATGGACCGTCTGCTGCTGCCCTACATGCAGGCGTTGAATACGCTGGGCATCCAGACTCAATGGCGCGAGGTGGATAGCGCGCTGTACCAGCAGCGGCTCGACAGCTTCGACTTCGACATGACCACCGGCGGCTATCTGCCCGCCAGTGTTCCTGGTGTCGAACTGCTTCGACGCTTCAGCAGCGCGGCGGCCGCGGAGGTCGGCTCGGAAAACATCGTAGGCGTGCGGTCCAAGGTCGTCGACGCGCTGATTCAGACCGCGTTGTCCGCACAGACGCTCGACGATCTCGAGGCGGCCACCCGCGCGCTCGACCGCGTGTTGATCAATTCATATTACGTGGTGCCGGAATTCTATGCGCCGAATGCGCGCATCGCCTACAAGACGACATTCGGCTGGCCGGCGACCTTGCCGAAGTCCTATCGCGACGTGGATTGGGTCATCGACTACTGGTATGTCAAACCGCATGGCGCCTAATCGATCAACGTGCCTTCGGGCTCGTAAAACGGATACGGCCCCTCGGAGCGATCGACATACGCGTGATGCGTCACCAGTCCCGTGGCCGCGTCGTAGCGGTGCAGCGCAAAGGCGGGTGGCTCCAGCATGAACGCGGACGGCGCATTCACACGCAGATCCAGCGCCACCTGATGCGCGGGCGCCGGCACCGCTGAGGCGATCGTGCCGCCGAAGCGCACGAACATGGGCCGGTGCACATGTCCGCAGATCACCCGTTCGACGTTCGGATAGCGCGCAATCAGCGTCGCCAGCTTCTGCGCAGCCTGCGGCTCGAGCCGGATCTCATCCATATGACCAATGCCGCAGTCGAACGGCGGATGATGCAAGGCGACGATCACTGGCTTGCCGTGCGCGTCTTCCAGTTGGCCGGCGAGCCACGCAAGACGCCCCTCGCACAGGTCGCCGCCGCTTTCGCCAGGCACGATGGAGTCGAGCGCAAGCAGGCGCAGCGGACCGATATCCGCCGCGTATTGCACGAAGTCGCCGCCCGCGCGTAACTCGGGCCGATCGCTGAAGGCATCGCGCAGCGCCGCGCGGTCGTCGTGATTGCCGACCAGCAGGTAGTACGGAATCTTGAGCGGCGCGAGCAGCGTCTTCAGGTGTGCGTATTGCTCGGGGTCACCCTGGTCGACGAGGTCGCCCGTCATGATGACGACATCGGGACGCGGTTCGAGCGCGTTGAGCGCCGTGACGCAACGGGCAAGCGCGGCGCCTGTATCGACGCGGCGGTAAGCGAGTGCGCCGGGCCGTTTGATATGCAGGTCGCTGATCTGGGCTAGCAACATGGGAATGTCCTCGTGGGTTCGCTTTGTTCAAGATAGCGCAATCAGCGCGTCCGGGGCGATCGAAATGCCGACCGGCGTGCCGCGCGCGAGTTCGACACGGCCTGCCACGTCGACGATCAGCGCATCGGGCGCCGCGCCGCCAATCGTCAGACGGGTGCGCTCGCCGAGAAAAGCCGCGCTTTCGATGGTGCCGCGCAGATGCGCGCTGGCCGGATCGGCGAGGTAGGCGTCTTCGGGCCGGAAAAAAAGTTCGGTTTCCCCGGCTGCGGCTGAACCTGGTGTGCCGCGCAATGGCAGCGGCACCGCGCCGCCTGTGGTGCTCAGCATGCCGTCGCGCCGCTCGCCGGCCAAGCGGTTGATCGTGCCGACGAACTGCGCCACCGCTCGATTCGCCGGACGGTAGTAGATATCGCGCGGCGTACCGATCTGCTCGATGCGGCCGGCGCTCATCACGACGATCCGGTCGCCTAGCTCCATCGCCTCCGCCTGGTCGTGGGTCACATACACGGTGGTGATGCCGAGTTCGCGCAGCAGCGTATTCATTTCGCTGCGCAAGGCGTCGCGCAGGCGGGCGTCGAGAGCGGTGAGCGGTTCGTCGAGCAGCAGCACGCGCGGCTGCATCGCCAGCGCGCGGGCGAGCGCGACACGCTGACGCTGGCCGCCGGAGAGCTGATCGATCGGTTTGTCGGCGTGGGCGGTGAGCCGCATCATCGCCAGCAGTTCATCCACGCGTTGACGCGCGATGTCTGCTGCCACGCGTTTGATCTTGAGCCCATAGCCGATATTGCCGCGCACCGTGAGGTTCGGAAACAGCGCGTAGCTCTGGAACACCATGCCAACCTGGCGCTTTTCGATCGGCAAGGCGGTGACATCTTCGTCGCCGAAGGCAATGCGGCCACCAGCGTCAGGCGTCTCCAGACCGGCGATCATGCGCAGCGTCGTGGTCTTGCCGCAACCGGACGGCCCAAGCAGCACCAGGGTTTCGCCGGCGCCGATCTGCAGGTCCAGCGGTTCGAGCACGCGTGTGCCGCGAAACGTCTTGGCGCATTGCGTCAGCGTGATGGGAACGGGAGCAAGTTTCATGGCGTGTCGTTGATACGGGTTGAACTTGGCGCAACTGCCTTGAGACGTTTGTGCTTGCTGCTACGCTGGCCGGTGGCGTCGACACCGAGCCATTGCATGGCGACCAGCAAAGGCATCGTCATAATGAAGAACAGGATCGTGTAGGCGCTGCCGATCTCGATGCGCAGCGACGCGTAGGTATCGGCGAGGCCCACCGGCAGCGTTTTCGTGTCGGGCGTGTGCAGCATCCACGTGAGGTTGAATTCGCCGATCGAGAGTGTCACCACCGCCAACGCACCGGCGACGATGCCCGGCCGCACGTTCGGCAGCACGATGGTCAGAAAGCGCTGCATGAAACTCGCGCCGAGGCTCGCGGCGCCTTCCTCCAGCGTGCGCAGGTCGGCGCTCGCAGCGACGGCGGCAACCGCGCGCACCATGAACGGCAGCGTAAACACCACGTGACCGACGACGATGAACCAGACGCTCATGCGGAACATCGTGATGCCGCCGTAGACCACCAGCAGCGCGAGCGCGGACGCGAGGCCGGGCAGGGCAATGGGCAGCACCAGAAACTCTTCGATGATGCGCGAGAGCCGCGTCTTGCTGCGGGCCAGCACGTAGCCCGCCGGCACGCCGGTGAGCAGCGTAATGACGAGCGTCGCCGCGGCGACTTCGAGCGACAGGAATACTGAATCGTGATACTGCGTCCATACTTCGATGAGCCAGCGCAGTGTGAGGCCGCTCGACACGCCCTTGAAGTAGTTGACGGTGAGGCCGGCCATGATCGACATCATGACCGGCACGATCAGGAACGCGCACAGCAGCAGCGTCACGAGCCACTGGCTGGCGGCGAGCAGCGTGCGCGACGACAGGCGTGGTTGGGCGCGTCGCCGGGTCGATGGCGCCGAGGGTGGCGCGGACGGTGGTCTGGCGGTATTGGTTACGGAGTTCATCTGTGTATCTTCATGCGGATTGATGGCAGAGCTAAGGGCCATTCAGCGGCGCTGGGCGTGTGGCTCAGCGCGTACGTCAGCGGTGGGCAACCACGCTGGCCGCCGGACGTGCAGCGACGCATGTGGTCACGTGTGCACCTCATGCTCACCTAAGCGCTCGCCGCGACAGCCGAGCCGGTGGCGCTGCGAGCGAGCGCCAGGACCAGCCACGTCACGAGCCCAAGCACAATCGACAGGCCCGCGGCCGTCACCATGTTCGCGTTCAGTGTGAACTCGGTGTAGATGGTCATCGGCAGCACGTCGATATCGGTGGCGAGCGTGAAGGCTGTGCCGAACGCGCCCATCGCGGTGGCAAAGCACACCGCGCCGGCCGCGATCAGTCCAGGCGAGAGCGCGGGCAGCACGATGTCGCGCATGATCTGCCACGGCGATGCGCCAAGTGAGCGGGCCGCTTCCTCGAGCGACGCATCGAGCTTCGTCGCCGACGCCATCACCGTCACGATCACGCGCGGAATCGAGAAGTACAGGTAGCCGAGAAAGAGGCCGCTCATCGAATACGCGAAGACCCAGCGGTCGCCGGTCAGCTTCAGCGACAGCGCGCCGATCAACCCCTGACGTCCCGCCAGCATGATGACCATGAAGCCGACCACCACACCAGGAAACGCCAGCGGAAACGTCAGCAGTGCCAACAGCGTGCGCTTGCCTGGAAACTCGCGCCGCGCCAGCAGCAGACCCGAGATCACGGACAACACTAGCGTTGCCGCAGTGACCGCCGCGGAGAGCAGCACCGTCGCGCCGAGGCTCGTCATATAGCGCGCGTTGCTGAGCATCGCGCGGTACGTGTCGAAGGCGTGGCCGTTGCCGCTCAGTTGCGCGAGCGCGCCCATCGGCAGCAGCCAGAACGCGATGAATACCGCAAGCGCCGGCGCGATCAACGCAATGCGCCAGCGCAGCGGGAACGTGACGTCGTTCAATGCATCACCTGAAGATACTGTTCGCCGAAGCTTTGCTGCTTCTCCGCCATCTTGCCGAAATCAACCGCTTTGGCGCGGGCGTATTCGCTGGACGGCAGGAATTTGGCGGCAGCTTCCGGGCTCATCGCATTGGCGCGCACCGGACGAAGGTAAGCACTGGCCCACAGCTTCTGGCCTTCGTCGGAAAGCACGAAATCCAGCACCTTCTTGCCGTTGGCTTCATGCGGCGCGCCCTTCACGAGGCTCATCACATACGGCACCGAGATCGTGCCTTCCTTCGGAATCACGAATTCGACGTTGGCCTGATCCTTGTACTTCGCACGGTAGGCGTCGAAGTCGTAGTCGAGCAGGATCGGAATTTCACCGGAGAGCACGCGCGCGTACGCGGTCTGCTTCGGCACGATCGGCGCGTTGGCCTTGAGCTTGCGGAACCAGTCGAGAGCGGGCTGGAAGTTGTCGAAGCTGCCGCCGAGCGCCTGGTTGACCGCCACCGCGCCCGCATAGCCCACAAACGCGCTCGACGGATCGAGGTAGCCGATCATGCCTTTGTACTCGGGCTTGAGCAGGTCGGCCCACGAGCGCGGTACAGGCTTGCCTTCGAGCGCATCCTTGTTGACGAAAAAGCCCAGCGTGCCCGAATGGATCGCGAACCAGTAGCCCTGCGGGTCCTTCATGTTGGCGGGGATGTCGTCCCAGTGAGCCGGCTTGTACGGCTGGATCACGCCTTTGTCTTTCGCCTGGAAGGCCGACGATACGCCGAGGTACACGACGTCCGCCACCGGGCTCTTTTCTTCGGCCATCAACTGGGCGATGGACTGGCCGGAGTTCTTGTTGTCGAACGGCACGCGAATGCCGGTTTTGGCCTGGATCGCCTTGATCTGGCTCGCCCAGTCGGCCCATTCGGGCGGGCAGTTGTAGCAGATCGCGGTTTCGTCGGCATAGGCTGCGCCCGGTGCGGCGAGGATAGTCGCGGCCGTGGCGAACAGGGCAGACGCGGATAGCACAGCGGCGGCGGTTGTGCGCGTCAGCGTGCCAGTCAACGTACGCAGGGCAGCGCCAAAACAGGAGGAACGGCGAGTCACAGCGGGTCTCCTTGGAAGGAAGGTAGCGAGAAGTGTGTTAAATCGTGCTTCAGCAGCGGGACGTGTGAGGCGGCCCGCTGCGTGGTCTTTGCATGCGCAGGTGCTGGTCAAGAGTGATACGAGCGCGTTACGCCAGTGGTTGTATCGAGCGCGGGCGCGAGGTTTCGCTGGTGTTCGGGATCGCGGCGATCGTGGCGCCTTCGCGCAGCGCGTGAGGCAGCGTGAGCGACATGGAGGTGTCGCTGTAGGTGCCGTCGATGCGTGCCATCAGCCGTCGCCAGGCGGAGCAGCCGATCTCGCGGTTCGGCGCGCAAATTGTGGCGAGCGGCGGCTGCAGCAACTCGCCCATGGCGAGCCCGTCGAAACCGAGGATCGACATGTCGTGCGGGATCTGCAGGCGCGCGCGGCGCAGACCGCGGATCACGACCATCGCCAGCAGGTCGTTGCTGCAGAAGAGGGCGGTCGGGCGGTTCGGACCGCTGGTCAGATGGGCGAGCACAGAGGGCGCGAGCTCTTCAGCGTTGAAATCGATTTCAAGCGCCGGAGCCGGCGTCAGGCCAGCTTGCTGCATGGCTTGCGCGTAGCCCAGGTGGCGCAGGCGCGCGCGATCCGAGGCGGCCAGCGTTCCCGCCAGCATGAGGATGCGGCGATGGCCGTGAGCGATCAGCATGCGCACGCCGTCGTAGGCGGCGAGCCGGTTGTCGACCGACACCGACGGACGTCGTACCGTATCGTTGTGCATCAGCACGTAGAGGAGGCCGGCGCGATCGAGGTCGTCGAGCAGCGGGTGAGTATCGGCGTCGGCGACGGTCAGGACCAGGCCTTCGACGCGGTGTTCGCGCAGCGTCTCGATGGCGTGACGCTCGCGCTCGGCGTCGTACTGGGTGGTCATCAACATCAGGCGATAGCCTTGTGCGCAGGCCAGGTCGTCGATGCCCTGCAGGCACTCCGCGAAGACCGGATTGGCGATCGTGGGCAGGATGACGCCGATCAGGCGGGTGCGCTCGCCGCGCAACTGGCGGCCTAGCGGGCTAGGGCGAAAATTGAGCGCGTCGATCGACTGGCGCACCTTGTCGAGCGTGACGGGGTTCACGGTGTGCGGCGCGTTGATGGCGCGCGAAACCGTGGCAATCGAGAAGCCTGCGTGTGCCGCGACATCCTTGATGGTTGGGGTCATCGCTGTGGTGTTGGCTCGGGTTGTAAACGTTTTCGTCGAGCGGATTATCGGCAAGCTTTGTGACTGCCCGATGACTCGGGAGGCATGGAAAGGCGTGGGTTTGGTGCGGGTTTGGAGCGGCGGCGACCCAATGGTAGAATCGCGTCCGCCCTGCCGGGGTGATGAAATTGGTAAACATAGCGGACTTAAACTATTGAGTGCCCGACCGGAAACGGCCGGTGTAGAACCCCTCAAATTCGGTGAACCCCCTGGTTTTTGCGCTCTGCGCGCGTAACCGAGGCAACGCCGAGCCAAGCCCGCCGTCGCACGAGTGCGAGGGTGCGGAAGGTGTAGAGACTAGACGGGGGGCGCCTTAGGCGGCGAGTGCTGGCGGTTTTGCCGCACAGTTCAGCCGCGATGGTGAAGGCATAGTCCAGCGCACGAACGAGGATGCCGCCCGGTATCGTCGGCGTCGAAAGACGTGGTGTGACGAAAATCCGCCGCTTAACAGCTTGCCGGTTCAAGTCCGGTCCCCGGCACCAGGA
>NZ_JAMFSB010000297.1 GCF_026225065.1 Paraburkholderia sp.
GGTGAAGTTCGGCGCGCTGCTGTTTATCGTGTTCCTGCCCACGCAGTATGCGATCGACCTGCAGTTGCTCGGCGGCGTGTGGATCCTGCAGATTTTCCCGGCCATCGTGTTCTCGCTGTACACGCGGCGCCTGAATACGCCGGGCCTGTTCCTCGGCTGGCTGGTGGGAATCGTGCTGGGTACCGGGATGGCGATTTCGCAGGGGCTGAAGCCGGTGTTTGCGCTGCATCTCGGTGATGCAACGTATCCGCTGTATATCGGCCTGATCGCGCTGGCAGCGAATATTGTCGTGACGTTTGTGGTGTCGGTGGTGACGCCTAAGCGGGCGAGCGTCAGCGCTTAACAACCTCGTTTGACCGGATCGACCCGGCGGTTCAGGGCTGGTCCGGTTTTCGAACGCGCTACTTCGGGCGGGCTACTTTCAACCAGCCTACTGCGCGCTCAATGCTTCCACTCGCGCTTTCAAGGCCGCATTCATCGCCTTCATACTCTCAGCCGTATCCTTCAAAGCATCGTCACTCAGCTTTCCCACGAGAATCCCCGCGAACTGCTCGCTTTGAATGAAATGCGTCCGGTTACCCGACGCTTCGAGTTGAAACCGGTGCTCGCCATCGAAGAGACCGGGAAACCACAGCGCCCCTTTCCAGCGCAATTCCTGCTCAGGACGGACCGCCAGCACGGTCGGATGAAACACCATCGCATCCTGGCCTGATCCTTCGGCAAACTCGATCACCTTGCCTTCGACCAGTTCACCATCGAGCCGCGAGATCTCCGGATTCCAGCGCGGATAGTCGGCCGTCGCGGTGAGAACCTTCCAGACCGTCCGCGGCGGACTGTCGATCCAGATATCCGTCTCTATCGAGGCATCATGGTGCAGGTAGAGAAGCGCAAGCCCGCCCGCACAGACGATGCCGAGAACGGCGAGCGCAAAACGCCTAACTAGTCTCAAGACCGATTCCTCAGCGACACGCGAGACGAAACAACACAAACGGGGACCAGACGCCGCACCTCCAACGCCCAGTCCCCACCGGCTTAATGCTTCGGCTGGAAGCCCGGCTCACCCATCTGCCACAGCGCGAACGCCCACTCATCGGCCAGCAGGTTGGCACGCTGCGACATGCTCGAGCCCATTCCGTGGCCCGCGTCGAAGTCGATGCGCAACAGCACCGGCCGGCCGCTGCTCGTCGCTGCCTGCATGCGCGCCGCCATCTTCAGCATGTGCCACGACGACACACGCGGATCGTTGGCGCCCGTCGTGAAGATGACAGCCGGATATGGCGTGCCGTCATGGATATGCGCATAAGCGCTCATCGCATAGAGACCGTGGAAGCCGGCCTCATCCGACGACGAACCCATTTCAGGGACGTTCGGCGGCCCATTGGGCTCGGTTTCGAAGCGCAGCGCATCGGACAGGCCCACGTCGTCCATCACCACGCGGAACAGCGCCGGGTTGATCTCCATCGCGCCGCCCATCACGATACCGCCGGCGCTGGCACTGTTCGCGCCCAGGTATTTCGACTGCGTGTAGTGCTGGTCGATCATGTATTGCGCGCTCGCGTTGAAATCGAGCATGGTGTTGATCTTCCAGAGCTTCTGACCGGCACGGTGCCACGTGTCGCCGTACTCGCCACCGCCGCGCATATGCGACACCGCGATGATGCCGCCGTGGTCGACCCACGCCTTCCATTGCGGACGGTACACGGGATCCATCGACAACCCGTAGCTGCCGTAGCCGAACACAATGGTCGGATGCGAGCCGTCACGCTTCACGCCCTTCTGCGCGATGATCGACACCGGAATGCGCGTGCCGTCGTAGCTGGTGGCGAATTCGTCGTGCGCCTCGACATCATCGGATTCCGTCTTCGAAGGCGGAATCAGGCCGGTGTCGGTAGCCGCATTGGTCTTCGGATCGTAGGCGTACTCACGCGGCGCCTTGACCCAACCCTGCAGATTGAACAGTGCCCCCGGCGCGCGCGGATCGGCCGTCAAGCCCGCTACCCTGCCCGCGAAAGGCAGATCGATCGCCTGGGTCTCCTTGCCGTCGAACGACACACGCTTCAGCTCGAAGCTGCCGCCCGCCCGCTCGCCGATATACATCGCGTCGCTACCCAGCGTGAACGCGTCGATCACGTTGGTGCCTTGCGGCACGACCACGTCGGCCGTCGCGAGATCCGGATGCGCTGCCGGCAACGACAGGATCTGGAAGCGCGAAGCGCCCTTCTCGCTCAGCAGATACAGGCGATCGCCGCGCAGTTGCACATCCGTTACGCCGTCATCCGTGTCCGCGATCTTTTTCCACGGCGTATCCGCGCCATGGATCTGATCGAGCCGCGCGACGTAGAAGATGTTCGGGTTGTTGTCCATGTTGTGATTCACCACCGCGACCGCGTACGGCGAATCCGGCGCCAGCAACACATAGGTCCCCTGGCCTTCGGCAACATCGAGCTTCGGCGAGACGCCGCGGCCGAATACGGCTTCGTCGCCATCGCCGTTGGCGTTCTGGCCAAGTACGTGGATGTACGTCACCGCGTTGTACTCGGTCTTCGAGAGCGGCGTGTCCGGGCCGGCTTTCGGATAGCGCAGGTAGAAGAATGACTGGTTGTCCTTACGCCAGGAGACGACGCAATCGCTCGTGCGGTCGATCACCTCGGCGAGATCGTTGCCGGTCTGCAGATCGATCACGTGCAGCACGCTCTTTTCCGAGCCGCCGGCGGAGATGCCGTAAGCGACATAACGACCGTCCCACGACGGCGAATACCAGTCGAGCGCGAAGTGGTGCGCGCTGTCCGTGGCGAGCTTCGCTGGATCGACGAGAACATGTTCCTCGCCGCTCACGCCGTCGCGATACGCGAGCTTGGGCAGATTGGCACCTGGCTCAAGCACTTCATAAAAGATCCGGTCGCCGCGACGCATGAATTCGCCGCGATGCAGATCGTTGCCCATCAGCGATTCGATGCTATGTGCAAGCGATTCGCGGCCGGGAATCGCGTCCAGCACCTTACGGGTGTAAGCCGCCTGCCCTTTCATCCAGCCTTGGACTTCCGGGTCCTTCAGGTTTTCCATGTAGCGATAATTGTCCACCACCGGCGTACCGAAGTAGGTATCGGTTACCGGACGCACGGGCGCCACGGGCGGCGCATCGGCGGCCTGCGCTGCGCCGTTGGCGGCGAGCAGGGTAGCAGCAAGCGTTACAGCCAGCAAAGACTTGTTCTGTTTCATTCGAGCTTCCAAAGGAATGAGGCGCCGCAAGATTACCTCGACTTGCGGGCGGACGACTAGAGGGTCAATAAAGCTCCGTCACCCTGCTAATGCTTCGGCTGAAAGCCAGGCTCGCCCATCTGCCAGAGCGCGAACGACCACTCGTCGGCGAGTTGATCGGCCTCTTGCGACAGACTGGAGCCGATGCCATGGCCTGCGTCATAGTCGACCCGCAACAGCACCGGCCGCCCGCTGCTGGTCGCTGCCTGCACGCGCGCCGTCATCTTCAGCATGTGCCAGGACGCCACACGCGGATCGTTGGCGCCAGTGGTGAACAACACCGCCGGATACGGTGTGCCGTCATGCACGTGAGCATAGGAACTCATCGAATAGAGGCCATGAAAGCCGCTTTCCGTCGAGGTCGATCCGAACTCGGGCACGTTCGGCGGTCCGTTGGGCTCGGTTTCGGAGCGAAGCGTATCGGAGTCGCCGACGTCGTCGAGAATCACACGGAACAGGCCCGGGTCGATCTCGAGTGCGCCGCCCATCACAATGCCGCCCGCGCTGGCGCTATTCGCCGCAAGCAACTTCGGTTGCGTGTAATGCTGGTCGGCCATGTATTGCGCCGAGGCGACGAAGTCGAGCAGCGTGTTGATCTTCGTAAGCTTCTGTCCGGCACGATGCCACGCGTCGCCGTACTCGCCGCCGCCGCGCATATGGGAAACCGCGACGATGCCACCGCGCTCGATCCATGCCTGCCAGGCCGGGTCGTAGTACGGATCCATTGAGGTGCCATAGCTGGCGTAGCCCGTCACGATAGTTGGATGCGAGCCGTCCCGCACCGTGCCTTTCTTCTCGATGATCGACACCGGAATGCGCGTGCCGTCGTAACTGGTAGCGAACTCGTCGTGCGCCTCGATGTCGTCCGACTCGGTCTTCGCCGGCGGAATCAGGCCAGTGTCGGTCGCAGCATGGGTGGTCGGATCGTAGACCAGTTCGCGCGGCGCCTTGACCCAGCCCTGCAGATCAAACATGACGCCCGGCTGGCGTGGATCGGTGGTCAGGCTCGAGATGCTGCCCTCGAACGGTAAGCCGATCGTCTGCGTGTCCTTGCCGTCGAACGATACGCGCTTGAGCTGAAAGCTCGGGCCCGCGCGTTCGCTGATATAGATCGCGTCGCTGGCGAGGTGGAACGTGTCGATCACGTTCGGGCCTTCGGGCACCACCACGTCGGCATGCGCGATGTCCGGATGTGCAAGCGGCGTCGACAGAATCTGATAGCGGGAGGCACCCTTGTTCGACAGGAAGTAGAGCTTGTCGCCGCGCAGCCGCACAGCGGTCACGCCGTCCTTGGGCGCAGCAATCTGTTGCCACGGGGTCTGTGCACCATTGATCTGCGCGAGCGGTACGACGTAAAACGAGTTCGGCGCATCGTCCATGTTGTGATTGGCAACCGCCACCGCATACGGTGAATCCGGCGTCAGCAACACGTAGGTGCCCTGGCCTTCCGGCACATCGAGACTCGCGGATACGCCCTTGCCGAATACCGCCGCATCACCCTCGCCATCGGTATTCTGGCCGAGTACGTGCAAGCGCGTCACCGCGTTGTATTCAGATTGCGACGGCGGCGTGTCCGGGCCGATCTTCGGATAGCGCAGATAGAAGAACGAGCGGTTGTCGTCGCGCCAGGAGACCACGCAATCGGAAGTGCGGTCGATGCTCTCGGCAAGCTGCGTCCCCGTGCTCAGATCGACGATGTGCAGCACGCTCTCCTCCGAGCCGCCTTCGGAAACACCATAGGCCACATAACGGCCGTCCCACGACGGCGAGAACCAGTCGAGCGCGAAGTGATGCGCGCTATCTTTCGCGAGCTTCGCCGGGTCGACCAGAACGTGTTCCTCGCCGTTGATGCCGTCGCGATACGCGAGCTTGGGCAGATTGGCGCCCGGGTCCATCACTTCGTAAAAGAGCCGGTCGCCGCGGCGTGTAAATGCATCGCGGCGCAGATCCTTGCCACCGAGCGCGAGGATGCGCTTTGCCAGCGCGGCACGGCCAGGAATCGCGTCGAGCACTTTGCGCGTGTAGGTTGCCTGCGCTTTCATCCAGTGCTGGACCTGCGGGTCTTTCAGGTTTTCCATGTAGCGGTAGTTGTCCACTACCGGTGTGCCGAAGTAGGTATCGGTGACGGGACGTACCGGGGCGACGGGCGGGCCGTCGGCCGCCCAGGCGGGCGAACCGGCGGTGAAGCTGACAAACAGGGCTGCGAGAGTTAAGGCAAGGCAAGTCTTTGTTAGTGTCAAACTCTTTACTGGTGTCATTTACGCTTCCAAAGGAACGAGGCGCGGCAAGATTACCGCGACTCGCGACCCTTCGACTAGTGGAATCATAAAGGCGCGCTTCTAAGCTCAACGCGGCTGCAGCCTCTCGTGGTTTTGGAACGCGGGTTGACTGCGAGACGCATCTCCGGTTCGCGTTAGCTCGCCGGATTGCTCCAGTCGCTCAGGCCTTCTCTCGCGTTGAGCTCGATAAACGAGGGCAGCGCACGCAAGCGCTGGATATAGGGCGTCAGGTGCGGCCAGCTTGTAGCCTTGCACGGCAGGTTGCGCGACCAGCGCATCAGCATGACCGCAAGAAAGTCTGCTGTACTGAGCTTTCCACCCACCAGCCAGTTGCGGCCGTCGGCGACCAGCGCGTCGAGCCGCTCCCAGGACTGTTCGATCCGGCGGTCCGCGAGCGCCCGCACTGCTTCGGCGCCAGCAGGGTCGCCGTCCTCGTCGGCGTAAAACCAGTCACGCATTGCGGGGAGCACGGTATTGGCCATGAACACCATCAGCTCGAGCCACTCAGCACGATCAGCAGAGCCGGGCGCTGGCGCAAGACCGGCATCTGGATGACGCTCGGCGAGCAACATCAGCAAAGCGGTGCATTCGTGGCGCGGCACGCCGTCGACCACGAGCGTCGGCACACGGCCTGCGGGATTGAGACGGCGATACTCGGGGTCGTGTTGCGCGCCCTCGTCGATATTGATCAGCCGAGCCTCGAAGGGAATGCCCGCATCGAGCAACAGCCAGTGAACCGCCATGCTCGCCGCACCGGGCGAATAATAAAGCGCGTAGGTCATGCCTTCACTCCTCCGAGTTGATTCATGTTGAACGCATCAATGCGCACCGCGTGAATGATGCGAAATCTGGCGCCTTTCGACAACGTGCGCGTCCTGAGGCATCATCGGCATCGGTCAGGGCGGCGAGGGCTAAATGATCGGACAGCGTCAGTCGTTGCGCAAGCGGATTCGACGTTCAACACGCGTGCGACGCGTTCGTCGATTCGCTGCGCATGACATCGGCTGACACCCGCGCGACGCCACCCTCTTTTCTATTTCTAGCGAGGTACGCATGCTTTTCGATCCGAGCCGTCACGAACCCCTGCAAGCAATCGAATGGGATGAAACACGGGTGAGAAACTGCATCGCCCGGATCGTCAGGCAAACGGAAGCTGAGATGAACGCGGACGGCCTATGGCCAGCCCATCCTCGCGATGGCAGCGATGAAGACAATCCACGCGCGCCGCTCACGCCGCTTTATCACGGCGCGTGTGGAGTCAATTGGGCACTCGGCTATCTTGAAGCGGTCGGCGCGGTCAAACTTCAGCGCGATCCGCTGGCGCACGCGGCAACGCTGCGCACGTTGAATCGAAGGTGGCTTGAAGAGGACGAGTGCACCTTCTTCGCTTCCTGGATGATGGGCGAGACGCCGTGGCTGATGCTCGAATACGGACGCGCGCCGAGCGAAGCGCTGGCCGGGCGGCTCGCCGATCTGATCAATGGCAATCTCGACAACCCCACCCGCGAGCTCATGTGGGGTTCGCCGGGCACGCTGCTCGCCGCGTCGTTCCTTCACGAGCACACGCAGGGCGAACGTTGGGCCGAGCTGTTTCGCAAGACCGCAGCACAACTCGCGAGCGAACTGAAGTGGTCGGAGGAACACAGCTGCCACTATTGGACGCAGGACATGTATGGCTCGCAGACGACTTATCTCGACGGCGTGCACGGTTTCGTCGGAACCGCGCTGCCGCTGATTCGCGGCCGCCATCTGCTCGACGCGGCCAGTTGGAGCGAATGGGAACAGCGCATCGTCAATACCGTGCGGCGCACCGCGACACTCGAGGACAGCCACGCAAACTGGCGCGCGTTCCTCACGCTACCGGAAGGCCGCACGCCGCGCTGGCTCATGCAGTTGTGTCACGGCGCACCCGGATTCATCGTCTGCCTCGCGCAGTTGCCGAGCCGCGAGCTGGATTCGCTGCTGCTTGCGGGTGGTGAGGCGACATGGGCCGCGGGGCCGCTCGCGAAGGGTTCCAACCTGTGTCACGGGACGGGCGGCAATGGTTATGCGTTTCTGGTGCTCTACCAGCGTACCGGCGATGTCAAATGGCTCCAGCGCGCACGGGCGTTTGCGATGCATGGCATTGCGCAGACTGAGGCTGACGAAGCGGCTTACGGGCAATTGCGCTATTCGCTTTGGACCGGAGACCCCGGGTTCGCGATCTACCTGTGGGACTGCCTGCGCGGGCAGGCCGCGTTTCCGACGCTGGATGTTTTCTACGGCAGTGCTGCGTAAAGTCCTCGCTCATGCAGATGCCCGTGCGCCAGGCGGGCGGCACGCGGGTTTTCCGCTGAACGTCAGGGTTATCTATCTATCGCACGAAGCGACGTCACGCGCTACCGGCGCGCGCACGACCACGCCAAAACGTCAAAGCCCAAGCCAAGGATATTCCCACCCCCACGCCGAGGAACTCGCATAGCACGCGTGTGCCGATGCCGTCGGGATCGTGTACCCCGGCAAGAGACGCACGCATCAGAGCGGGTGACTGCAGGTTTGCGTAGTTGAAATAGAACATGTTCCACAAATCGCCGCTGGAACTGGGCAGCACGGACAGAAGATAAGCCACGGCGAGCTCGCGGCCAAGGCTCCATGGTTGCTTGCGGGTCAGCCAGTGCAGCAGCAGCAGCATGAGGAATCCGATCACCGCCGCAATCGCTCCCGCTTGCATACCGCCGACGATGCCGTAACCCATCCACGATTGGTCGTAAAGCATGTAAGCGTCGCCAGGTCATCAGTACCGGCGCATTATGCCCGAACGCCCACTCCCAACGCATTTTCGGGTGCGTTGCTGCTGCTGGCTCTGTCAACGATGATGGGACAGTGGCGGAAGCTCCTCTTTCACCGTTATTACCTTGGCCCTGCATCGGACGACCAAATACCGGGAAATTTCACGATGCGGAACGATCCATTGCACTACAAAAAATCGTGGTGCATGGCACAAACCAGCCGTTTCGCAATGCCGTCCTACATTCCACAATCCGGAACAAACAGCGTAACTTATTGTTTTTTATTGATAATTTTTTATCGACCGATCCCGCTATCCGTGCTGTGCTGGCGGCTCGCTCACGTAGACTCTTTTACATGAGCTGGCGTTTTGGACGACTGGATTGAGCGGGCCACGGCAACCGGCCCGCGAAGACCCTCCCAGAACCGGCCCGCGTCCCGTACGCAGGTCAGCCAGGCAATCGCATTTTTTTACGATGATCGGGAGATGAAAAATGAAAGGCTTTCGCTTTGGTTCGACGGAAGGATCGTTCTACATTATGCCCGGCAAGGACGGCTGGGAAGCTTCGTTCGGCAACGAGACGCTCGGCGCATTTGCCAGCCCTCAGCAGGCCGCCGACGACCTCGCCAACGGTGTGTGCTGTCCGCATCTGTCCGAGGCTGATACTTCGATGCTCGAGATACCGGAGAAGATCGGCGACTGGGAAATCGTTCACGTTTGATGGGGCCGCCTAGGTAGGGCCGCCTAGGTGGGACCCTTAGGGCGCCCTGCCACAACGAAAATGGCGCCCGAGGGCGCCATTTTCTTTCTACCGCTTCCAGCTCTAACGTCCAGTCAACTCCAACCGAAGCTGAACCTTATGCAACCGCATCCACGATCTTGTTGAGCGTGGCGCTCGGACGCATGGCGTTGCTCGTCAGATCGGTATTCGGACGATAGTAACCACCGATGTCCACCGGCTTGCCTTGCGCAGCAGCCAGCTCTTCAACGATCTTCGCTTCGTTCTCGGCCAGCGCCTTTGCTACACCGGCGAACTGCGCCGCCAACTCAGCGTCTTCCGTTTGAGCGGCCAACGCCTCGGCCCAGTACAAGGCCAGGTAGAAATGGCTGCCGCGGTTGTCGATACCGCCAATCTTGCGGGCCGGCGACTTGTCGTTGTCGAGGAACTTGCCGGTTGCCTGGTCGAGCGTCTTCGCCAGAACCTGCGCCTTCGGGTTGTGGTATGCGTTGCTCAGGTGTTCGAGCGAAGCAGCCAGCGCCAGGAATTCGCCGAGCGAGTCCCAACGCAGGAAGCCTTCTTCGACGAGCTGCTGAACGTGCTTCGGCGCCGAACCGCCTGCGCCCGTTTCGAACATGCCGCCACCCGCCATCAGCGGAACGATCGACAGCATCTTCGCGCTCGTGCCCAGTTCCATGATCGGGAACAGGTCGGTCAGGTAGTCGCGCAGCACGTTGCCGGTAACCGAGATCGTGTCCTTGCCGGCACGAATGCGATCGATCGAGAACTTCGTGGCTTCGACCGGCGTCAGGATGCGGATATCCAGACCGCTCGTGTCGTGGTCTTTCAGGTACGTCTCGACCTTCCTGATGATCTGCGCATCGTGCGCGCGTGCTGCATCCAGCCAGAACACGGCCGGCGTGTTGCTCGCACGGGCGCGGTTCACCGCCAGCTTGACCCAATCCTGGATCGGCGCGTCCTTGACCTGACACATGCGGAAAATGTCGCCTTCCTCAACCTTCTGCTCGAGCAGGACGGTACCCGCTTCGTCGGTCACGCGGACCACGCCGTTCGTCTTGATCTGGAACGTCTTGTCGTGTGAACCGTATTCTTCCGCCGCTTGCGCCATCAGGCCGACGTTGGGCACGCTGCCCATCGTGACCGGATCGAACGCACCGTGCTTCTTGCAGTCTTCGATCGCAGCCTGATACACGTCGGCATAGCAACGGTCCGGGATCACTGCCTTGGCGTCGTGCAGTGCGCCATCGGCGCCCCACATCTTGCCGGACTCGCGGATCATGGCGGGCATCGACGCGTCGACGATCACGTCGCTCGGCACGTGCAGGCTCGTGATGCCCTTGTCCGAGTTGACCATCGCCAGATGCGGACGTTGTTCGTATTGAGTCTTGATGTCGGCTTCGATCGCGTCGCGCGTTTCCGCCGGCAGATCCTTGAGGCGCGCGTACAGGTCGCCGATACCGTTGTTCGGATTGAAGCCGACCTTCGCCAGTGCATCCGCGTGCTTGGCCAGCACGTCCTTGTAGAACACCGAGACCACGATACCGAAGATGATCGGGTCCGAGACCTTCATCATGGTGGCCTTCAGGTGCACCGAGAACAGCACGTTGTTGGCCTTCGCGTCGGCGATCTGCGCTTCGATGAAGCTGCTCAGCGCATTCTTGCTCAGTACCGACGCATCGATGATCTCGCCAGCCTTCACCGCGGTCTTTTCTTTCAGAACCGTCTTGCCGCCATCAGCGGCGGTCAGCTCGATCTTCACGTTGCCGGCTGCGCCGATCAACGCGGATTTTTCGCTGCCGTAGAAATCGCCGTCGTTCATGTGCGCGACGTGCGACTTCGAGTCCGCGCTCCATGCACCCATCTTGTGCGGATGCTTGCGTGCGTAGTTCTTGACCGACAACGGCGCGCGGCGATCCGAATTGCCTTCGCGCAGCACCGGGTTCACAGCGGAGCCCTTGATCTTGTCGTAGCGGGCCTTGACGTCTTTCTCTTCGTCAGTCGTGGCGACATCCGGATAGGACGGCAGCTTGTAGCCCTGATCGCGCAGTTCGGCGATCGCGGCCTTCAGTTGCGGTACCGAAGCGCTGATGTTCGGCAGCTTGATGATGTTCGCTTCGGGACGGGTGGTCAGCGCACCGAGTTCGGCGAGATCGTCGGACCCTTTCTGTTCCGCAGTCAGATAGTCCGGGAACACGGCGATGATGCGGCCGGCCAGCGAGATGTCACGTGTTTCCACTGCGACGTTCGATGAGCGCGTGAAAGCCTTCACAATCGGCAGCAGCGAGTAAGTCGCCAGAGCCGGCGCTTCGTCAGTAAGGGTGTAGATGATCTTCGGCGATGTAGACATATCTGAGGTGGAGCTTGGTGAAGTGATAAACAGAGCGTCGGTCGCGCTGAGCCAGCTGGATTGCACCGTCAGGAACTGCAGACGAATGCGCACCGGACTCCA
>NZ_JAMFSB010000298.1 GCF_026225065.1 Paraburkholderia sp.
TCCACGAGCCACGCGCCGCCGCTGTAGATGCCGGCGAGTACGATGCCGTCGGCGCCGCCTCGGTCACCGAGTTGTTCACCGAATTGCTCACCATAAGCAGCACGTATCTGTTCGAGCAGAGCGCGATACAGCGCCTCGGCGTCAATGGAACTCATGATCGTCGGATAGTCCGTCTAGATATTGCTGGAGGATGATGCAGGCGGCTTCGGCGTCGAGCATGTCCGCGCGGCCATTGCGAGCGCGAATCCCGGCTTTCGCTTCCACCGACGAATAGCGTTCGTCGATCCATGTCACCGGCAAGTTGAAGCGGCCATGGAGCTGGTTGCCGAAGCGTGTCGCGAGTTGGGTCATTTCGTGCGGCGCGCCATCGGGATGCATGGGCAAACCGACCACCAGCGCATCCGGCGTCCATTCGGCGATCAGCTTGCCGAGCTCCTCGAAGCGATACTCGCGGTTACGGTTTTGCACCACCACGAGCGGCCGTGCGCTTTTGGTCAGCGAGTTGCCGACCGCCACGCCAATGCGTTTTTCACCATAGTCGAACGCCAGCAGCGTTGCCGCTCGTCCGGCCGCACTGCTCATGCGTGGCCTGCTTCGCCCGAGAGCATCGAAAGGGAAATGCCGAGCAGCGCGAGGGCAGCTTCGAGGCGCTCTTCGGCCGGCACGTCGAACACGACTTTCGGATCGGACTCGACGGTGAGCCAGCCATTCTTCGAGATCTCTTCCTCGAGTTGGCCCGCGGCCCAACCTGCGTGGCCAAGCGTGAGCAGAAAACGTTCCGGGCCCGTGCCGCTCGCGACGGCCTCGAGCACGTCTTTGGAGGTGGTCATTTCCAGACCGCCGGGCACCGACATCGACGACGTATAAGGCCCGCCTTCTTTCGGATAATGCAGCACAAAGCCGCGCTCGGTTTGCACCGGGCCGCCGAAGTAAACCGGGACATGCAGGAGGGGTTCGATCTCGAGCTTCAGATCGATGCGACTGAACAGCGCTTCCAGATCGATATCGGTCGGCCGGTTGATCACCAGGCCGAGCGCACCGCGCTCGCTGTGATCGCAAAGGTAGACCACCGTTCCTGAAAACGTAGGATCCGCCATGCTCGGCATGGCGATCAGGAACTGGTTAGTCAGATTGATGCGATCGGTACTCTTGGACATAGTTCGGATTTTAGCAAAGACGATGCGGAATGGCGGGCTTTGAGCGTGGGCAGATCAGGTGCCGCGATCCATGAATTGCGGATCATGTTGCCACTCTATCACGCGCTTACACCTCGCCAACGGTGCGTATTCGGGTGCGCATCCGAGGGGTGACGGTTCGTACGTCCGCGCATGCAATCTGCAAGGCGGCGTAAGGGCGTCAACCGTGCTCGATGGCCAGCGTCAACGCGGCCAACGCTGGGCCGGCCGCGGGCGGAGCGACGCCTGCCGCAATCTTGTGCAGCATCGCGCGCAACGCCTCGGCACCTTGTTCCAGCGCCTGCGCGTCGGGCGCGCTCACAATTACGTGCGCGCGCACCGCAGGCGTCGAGACACCGGCATGCGCACGACGGCGCCACGCGAGACCCAGTGCATCTGCGAGCAGCGCGACATGGCCCAGACCGAGCGCACACGCCGCGGCGCCGAGGCGATAAGCGGCGTCGCCCGCCTGCAGCGCTTCGCTCGGATCGGCTTTCTCAAATTGACCCGCGCCTCGTGCATGTTCAGCGAGCGCGGCGATGGCCGCGTCAGCCGTCTGCAGGAAATCTTCATACGCATGGGCGTTGACGGTCAGCACGCCCAGCTCGCGGGTACGCGTCACGCCCAAGCCACCCGCGCCAAGCTCTTGCGCCTCTGTCGCGCCCGCTTCCCACAACGCCTCCGACTCCTGGGTGGCGGCCACGTGCCAGTCCACGGTCAAGCCGTAATCGTGCAGCAGTTCGACGTGTTCTGCGTCCTCTGCTGCGGCACCGAAGAGCGCGTAATCGCGCCACAGCAGCGCGAGCGTCGCGCGTACCAGCGAGCGCGAGGCGAGCGTCGAGCCGCGCGCGTGATCCGCCAGGGCGAGATTGCAACGTGCATGGAAGCGCCGTGCGTCTGCGTCCCCGACTAAGTGACCGCTCACGCGCAGCGAGCGGGCACACGCCGAAGCGAGACGCCAGAAGTCGTAGGGATCGGGGCCGGCGAGTTCAGCGAGACACGCGTCGAGTTCATCGAGCGCGGCGCGCGTCAGCGCGGTTACAGCAGCGCTGGCCGCACCGTCACTCGAATGCGCCCGCAACACCGGCAACAGGGCACGCTCATAGCGAGCCCGCAAGTGAGCGAGGCGCTCCGCCGGCTGCGCGCTGAACGACACCGGTGGCAACGGCCGCGCGGCCAGTGCGAAATCTTCGTAGGTGACCGTGAAGCCCGGAGTACGCCGCGAAATCAGTGCACTGAGCGCCTGGTAGTGGCCGTACAGTACCGGCGAGCAGGACAGCTCGCGCAGGTTGTGCCGTGTGGTCGCCGCCCGGAAATCGTGCAACGCCTCCGTGAACAACTGACGCGCGTCAGGTTCTTCAGGCGGTTCCGCTGCCGTTAATGGCGAGACCAGCACCAAGGCATCTGCCAGCTTCTGCGCCCCAAGCCAGCCCGCCTCACGGAAAGCCTGCGCCGCGCGCAACAGCGCGGCCGCCGCGTCGCCGCGCTGCTCGAGCGCAAGCCGCGCCTCTGCGAGCGCGAGTTCCGCAGAACGGACCGACCCGCCACGCGGGTTGGGCAGTGCATCGAAAGAGCCGGGTGATGCGGATCGAGGGATCATGGGCAGGCGACATGAACACGGACAGGCCGACGAACGCGATCACGCCGCCCGTCGGGACGCGCGACGCTTGCGACGCTCAGATCTGGACCATCTCGAAGTCTTCCTTGCGGGCTCCGCATTCCGGGCAGGTCCAGTTAATGGGAACATCTTCCCAGCGCGTGCCCGGCGCGATTCCTTCATCTGGTAAACCGGCTTCTTCGTCGTAGATCCAGCCGCAGATCAGGCACATCCAGCTTCTATGTTCCATTCTTGTGTCGCGTCAAAAAGAGCGTTGAAACGAGAGCCATGATGGTACCGTGTTGCCGCCCCAATGCCTAGCAGTCGAAAGTCGCCAGGTTGACGTGCCGCAGACGCGCTGCAGACGAAGCTGGACAAGGCGCGGCGCGATGCCCCGATTCAGTGCGCAAAGTCCTCTGCGGATGCGAAAAAACGCCCCGTTAGCGCTTTAGGCCGCATAATTGAGGCGACTGCGCCCACGCTGCGCGCTTACATAAGCTTACTTCCTGCCAACCATTTTCATGCCCAGCGACACGCCTCCGATCGTTCTCACCTTCGGCCTATCCGATCCGACGGGTGCCTCCGGCCTGCAGGCCGACCTGATGACGCTAGCCAGCATGGGTTGTCACGGCGTCAGCGTGCTGACGGGATACACCGTGCGCGATTCGGCAAACTGCGACGAAGTTACCGGGCTGGATCCGGAAGTCGTCGCAACCCAGGCGCGCATGCTGCTCGAAGACATGCCCATCGCCGCCTTCAAGGTGGGGGCCGCCACGCGAGCAGAAGTGGTGAGCGCAATCGCCGAAGTCGTGGCCGACTACGACGACATCCCGCTGATCCTCGCTCCCGACTTCACGCTGGACGATGAGCACGTGCTCGCCGCCGACGAACTGCGCGAAGCGATTGCCGACCTGCTCGCACCGCAAACCACCCTGCTCGTGGCGGATCACGCCACCTTGCTCGCTCTCGCGCAGCCAGATGGCGACGCCGAGGCGCCGAGCCTCGACGCGGCAATCTCGCACCTGCTGTCGCAAGGCTGCGAATACATCCTGTCCACGGAAACCGGCACGCACCGGCTCGTCAATACGCTTTTCAGCGACGACGGCCAGTTGCGACAGGATATGTGGGACCGCGGCCCGCACCGCATCATGGGTTTGACCGACACGCTCGGTGCGGCGATCGCCGCGTTGCTCGCGAACGGACAGGACCCGGCCGAAGCCGTGCGCGAAGCTCAGGAGTATCTGTATCAGGCCATGCGCAATGCGTTTCGACCCGGGATGGGCGCCTATCTGCCGGACCGGTTTTTCTGGGCCCGCAGTAGCGACGAAGAAACGCCGCTGGGTAGCGCGAAGGATGCGCCGCCGGGAGAAGCGCGGCATTAAGCGATGGTGGGCGGGACCGGTCGCGTGGCCGGATCGCCCGGGATTATTTCCGAAGATTATTTCTGAGGCTCACTTCCAGACCTTACGCGGCATCGACTCCTGCCTTTCATGGGCTTTCTGCGCGCCGCGCGACACAGCGCCGTCGACTGCATCAGCGGAACGCTTCTCCCCCAGCGGATACCCCCAGATTCAGCGGTTTCAAGCCCTCGCCGGGCCAGGCGTCCTTTGACGCCGACCCGTTCCCGCCATACCCGGCCAATCGCGTTACGAATCATCATCCGTCCACATTGGCACGTGGCGTTCAAGCAGAAAATCTTCACGCTCTGATTACAAACGTAATCAAACGTTACAACTGGATTGCTTATCAGCCAGTAGAATTTACGAACTGTAATGTCGTCGGCGCCCCTTATGCCACCTCGGACCCCGTCTTTTCACTCGCCTAAAAGCGATCGCGCATGCGCGATCGGCTCCTGCCGCACCGAACATGAAATTGGGCGCCTTGATGCCTCGAGCGGCATCGACCTCAGCGGGAATCTTTAACGTGGACAATTCGCACGCCTACGTCCCCGCCCCTTCTGACGCCAGCTCCGACCTCCCGGACACCAGCCATGGCGCTCGAACCATCCCCGAAGCACGCAAAGCCGTGGTATCCGCCAAACCTGCACAAGCGTTCCTGCAACGCGTCAGCGGTGCGGTAGACGTCCAGGATCGCGCACGGATGTTCCAGCAGAAGGCCGTCACGGTCTGGCTCACCGGTTTGTCCGGAGCAGGAAAATCCACGATTGCGTATGAACTGGAACGGCAGCTCATCGCCCTCGGCCACCCCTGCTACGTGCTCGACGGCGACAACGTCCGCCACGGCCTGGCCAGCGACCTCGGTTTCAGCAAGGAAGACCGGCGCGAGAATATCCGCCGGGTCGCACATGTCGCCCAGCTGATGAACGACGCAGGTCTGATTGTGATTACCGCGCTGATTTCGCCGATGGGTGAAGATCGAGCCATGGCGCGCGCGATCATCGGGTCCGACCGGTTTGTCGAGACCTACCTCTGCGCTTCGGTTGACGACTGTGCGCGGCGCGATCCCAAGGGTTTGTATGCCAAGGCACGGGCGGGCGCGATCACGGCGTTTACGGGCGTGTCCGCACCCTATGAGGCGCCGGCCAACCCGGAGTTACGCGTGGATACCGCGGCGCAGAACAAAGACGCAAGCGTGGCGGGAATCTTCGATTACCTGCATGAGACGTATCTCCTGAAGCCCTGAAGATAACGGCCTCGGAAATAAAAAAACCCGCGTCGCGGGTTTTTTCTTTTGGGGCGCACGCCTTGCAGCGCGCCTCCCCCATGTGTTTCGATACGGGGCCCCAGAGGAGCCCCATCCGAAATTACATGTCCATGCCCATACCGCCCATGCCGCCGGGCATACCGCCGCCCATCGGAGCATCGTCCTTCGGCAGTTCGCAAACCGCTGCGTCGGTCGTCAGCAGGAGGCCTGCCACCGATGCTGCGTTTTGCAGTGCCGTGCGCGTGACCTTCGTCGGGTCCACGACACCGGCGTCTACCAGGTCGACGTACTCGCCCGTTGCTGCGTTGTAGCCGTAGTTGCCCGTGCCGGCTGCAACTGCTGCCACCACGACGCTGGCTTCTTCGCCGCCGTTCGTGACGATCTGACGCAGCGGTTCTTCCATTGCGCGCAGAACGATCTTGATACCTGCGTCTTGATCGGGGTTAGCGCCCTTCAGACCAGCGATTGCCGTACGAGCGCGGATCAGTGCAACACCGCCGCCAGCCACGATGCCTTCTTCCACAGCTGCGCGCGTTGCGTGCAGTGCGTCTTCGACACGTGCCTTCTTTTCCTTCATTTCGACTTCGGTCGCAGCGCCGACCTTGATCACTGCAACA